>JBHENA010000129.1:0-365 GCA_046262275.1 Chthoniobacterales bacterium | reverse complement strand
CCTCGGTTTGCGTTCACTGGCGCCAAATCATCCCGATTATCGTCCCATCTACAGCGGCGATTTGCGCTCCCGCGACGGCGCTTACCATCAGGGCACAGTCTGGGCCTGGCTGACTGGGCCATTTATCGACGCGTGGCTAAAAGTGCATCCCGATGATCCCACTGGGGCGCACAAGTTCCTCGCCGGCTTCCCACACCATCTCGATGAAGCCGGTTTCGGCACCATCAGCGAAGTCTTCCACGCCAGCGCACCGCACGTCGCCGGCGGTTGCATCGCGCAGGCGTGGAGCGTCGCTGAAGTGCTCCGCTGCTGGGTCAAGACGGTGTAGCCGCCGCCTTGGGGGCCGCGTTGGGCGTGTGCATCTC
>JBHENA010000128.1:7367-7838 GCA_046262275.1 Chthoniobacterales bacterium | reverse complement strand
CATCGGAGCCAGTGCGCTGCTTCCCGATCTGCGGGTTGAGTGGAACCCACGCCTCCGCAGCGCGGCTGGGCGAGCGCACTACAAAAAATCCCTCGTTTCATTGAACATTCGCCTGCCCGAACACGGAGCTGCCGAGATCGACCGGACTTTGCGGCACGAGCTGGCGCATCTGATTGCTCAAGCGCGCGCGAAAAGACGCAGGATTGCCCCGCATGGCGCGGAATGGCGACGAGCCTGCCGCGAGCTTGGAATCGCCGATGAAGAGCGTTGTCATATGCTGCCGTTTCCGACGCAACGGCGGACGCCACGATTACTTTACCGCTGCCCTCTTTGCAGGAGAGATTTCCCGCGAGTGCGTCGAATTCGACGCGCGGTGGCGTGCCTGGCCTGCTGTCGCCGTCACAATCGGGGCGAGTTCGACAAGAACTTCCAGCTTCGGCTTGTGCGGGAGGATCGCTCCATTTAGGCTTT
>JBHENA010000128.1:0-7357 GCA_046262275.1 Chthoniobacterales bacterium | reverse complement strand
CCGCTACCACGCACTCGCGCTCCTTCTTCTAGCGGTGGCGCTCTGCCCGAGCCGCAGCACTTTCGCCTTTGCGGCGGACGGACAACATTGGACCTTCAACCGCACTGTGGTCATGCACCTGTCCCTTGGCGGTTCGAGGCAACTGCAGGACGGATTTACTTCCTTTAACAAATCCGCAGCCGATGCGCTGAACATCTGGAACCAGTACCTGGTCCACATGCAGTTCGGAACCGTGGTGGCGTCATCGCTGCCGCCCGCAGATGGGGACACGGATAACTCGGTCTTTTTCTCCGACACCGTCTACGGCGACACCTTTGGGGGCAGGACCCTCGCGGTCACGATTACATCGTCTCGCGGCTCCATCGTCACGGAAACGGATGTGATCTTTAATAACGGTGAAACCTGGGACTCGTATCGCGGAGCGCTCCAGCCCGGGCCGATGGATTTTCATCGCGTGGCGCTGCATGAATTCGGACACGTGCTGGGGCTCAACCATCCCGACGACGTAGGTCAGAACGTGGTCGCTCTCATGAATTCGACCGTGAGCAATCTCGACTCCCTCCGGCCAGACGACATCGCGGGGGCGCGCAGTCTCTACGATGACGGGCCGAATTACCTCTCCACCTTCCCGGCGCCCAACCTCGTCAATCTCTCCACACGGGCATTCGTGGGGACCGGCGCGAACGTACTCATCGGTGGATTCATCATTCAGGGTTCACAGCCTGCCACGGTAATTCTGCGCGCGATCGGTCACTCGCTTGCCGCACGTGGCATTAGCAATCCTCTCACCGATCCAATGATCGAGCTTTACGATTCGGGCGGACGACTCCTGGCGGAGAACGATGACTGGGTGAGCAGCACTGATGCGGAGACGATCGCCAGCTACCGGCTGGACCCCTCAAACAGCAGGGAATCCGCGCTGGTGCGCACTCTTAACCCCGGAACCTACACCGCGATCGTGAGCGCCTTCGATAACGGCGATGGGGATCTCACCGGCGTTGGTCTTGTCGAACTTTATGATCTGCACACAACGCTGGGGCGCGCCGGGAACATCTCTGCGCGCGGCCAGGTCCTGACGGAGAACAATATTTTGATTGGCGGTTTTATTGTCGGGGGCAACAAAAACAAAGAGGTGGTGGTTCGCGGCCGCGGGCCATCTTTGGCGGACGAGGGCGTGGCGAACACACTTTCCGATCCAGTGTTCGATCTGGTCAATGCGTCGGGAAATGTGATTGGCTCGAACGACGACTGGGAAAACGATCCGAACGCTGACAAGGTGCGGAGCGTTGGACTGGGCCCGCCCCGCAGGGTTGAAGCGGCATTGTACGCGAACCTCAATCCTGGCGCATACACCGCGGTTATGCGCGGATTCAATCGGACGACAGGAGTGGGCCTGATCGAGATCTACGATCTGACGCCGCCGCCGCAATAACGAGCGCCCAGAGAGTTCAAATTTCCTAACGAGCGTTCTCCTGTAGCAACGGTCCGGCAGCTGCCGGATCGCCGTTCCGACGCAGCCATCGCCCCGACACAGCGGGACGGCTACAGCGCCAAGCTTCAATCAGCGCTTCCGGTGCGTTCCTATTTAAACTCCCCCACACGAAATCGTCGGCGGAGATAAGTAGCGACGGCGGCATCGTCAGGCTGGTCAAAGAGCAAAGCGCCATCCTTTACCGGTCCGGTGACATCCAGAACCTGCATGACGTCATCGGTCGCTACGAGCAGCAACGAGCGTCGCTGGTATTTCCGTGTCAGCTCGGCAAAAGCGCTCGCGTCCTCGTTCGTGAGCCTGATCAGGACGCTCTTGCCATTGCGCCCCAATTTCAGATCGCGAAGCTTGGTCACAGTCAGCAAGGGGCGTTGTTTGTCGAAGGTGAGCGCCGGGGGGGTTGATCCGCGAGCTTTCACCGGGATCGGATGAAAGAAGCGCAATACCGGGACGTTCGGATTTGTGGGCGAGAGATCAGCCGCGAACGCGGTCAGAGTCAGCGTCAGAAAGGAGGTCAAAACTGCGAGGGCGAATTTCATCCGTGATCAGTTGCTCGTTGCCTAGCGGCAATTCCTCCGGCTGGCAACCGTCTTTCAGAGCCAGAAAGGACGCGACGTTGGCGCGAGCGGCGGCGCGTCGAGATCTCACCGACCAAAGACCGGCCGAAAGCGCTCACCTCGCTCGAGTTGGTAGGGACAGCGTGCTGCGCTGTCCGAAACGCGGACCAAGCGCTGCCGCTCACGAGCGTTGACTCGCGTGTCCGAGCCGGTCGGACGCCGCAGCGCGGCGTCCCTACCAGTCTCGTTCGGATAGCACTAGGGCAGATCGCGCTCGCTTCCGTCGCCTTTCGCTGCCTTCTGCCCGCGGAGCTTCGCCTGGATGAACAAATCGATATCGCCGTCCATGACACCCTGGACGTTGCTTGTTTCCGCACCGGTGCGGTGGTCCTTCACCATCTGATAAGGTTGAAAAACGTAGGAGCGAATCTGACTCCCCCACGCCACGTCCCCTTTCTCGCCGTACTGCCGATCGATCTCCGCGCGCTTCTTGTCCTGCTCGAGTTCGTAGAGCTTCGCCTTGAGCATCTTCAAGGCGAGCTCGCGGTTCCGCCCCTGGCTGCGCTCCGCCTGGCAGGCAACGACGATGCCGCTCGGCTTGTGCACGATCCGAACCGCCGTCTCCACCTTGTTCACGTTCTGTCCGCCTTTACCGCCGGCACGGTAGGTATCCACTTCCATATCGGCGGGATTAATCTCGATCGGCGCGGAATCGGCAATCTCCGGCACGACATCAACACTGGCGAAGGACGTGTGGCGTCGTTTGTTGGCATCGAAGGGCGAGATGCGAACGAGCCGGTGCACGCCACGCTCGGTGTTGAGGTAGCCGTAGGCGTATTCACCGCTTACTAGAAAGGTCGCGGATTTGATTCCCACTTCTTCACCCGTCTGAATGTCGATCGTCTGTGACTTGAAGCCGCTGCGCTCGATCCAGCGCTGGTACATCCGCAGCAGCATGTCCGCCCAATCACACGATTCGGTGCCGCCCGCGCCGGAGTGGATCGTGACGAAAGCGTTTGCGCGATCGTTCGGCCCGGAGAGGAACTGGCGCAGCTCGAACTCCTCCAGCTTGTGAATCAGGCGCGCGTGCTCCGCACCGAGCTCTTTCTCCGCCTGCGCGCGCTGGACGGCATCCTCTTCTTCGGTCGCCAATTGGTGCAGCGCTTCGAAGTCCTGCGTTTCCCGTTCCAGTTCACGGAAGGGGTTGATCAGCGACCGGAGGCGCGAGACTTCTTCCACGTCGGCCTGGGCGCGCTCGCGCTGCGACCAGAAATCAGGCGCGGCCATGCGCGCTTCCAGCGCGCTTAGTTGTTCCTGGAGCCTGGCGAGGTCAAAGAAACCTCCGCAACTCGCTAACGCGGGCTTTCAAATCTTCTGCGCTGATTTCCTGAACGTCCGTAGCCATGTTCCCGGAAGATAACGCTCCGATGATTGTGCGCTAGCGGCTTGTCATCCTGAGGCTGGCGAAGCGCGCCGAAGGACCTCACATCTGCTCTGTAGATCACACTTGCGAAAAGACGTGCGCCAGGAGCCTGTGCGAGGTCCCTCGCCGTCTTCGCAGGCTCGGGATGACACGCGGCGGCGCGCTTTGAATGCAATAGCATCCGTATATCTCGAGCGGCTTCGCAGCTCGGCAGATACGTACGTGCGTCGTAATTGAAGCGGACCGCATCCCGCGCTACTGAACCGCGTGAAGAAAGCGAGAGGATCGCGCCTGACGCTGCTTGGCCGCAGCGAAGCGCGACTGCCGGCCTCCCCAGGCCAAGCGCGGCTGGAGACATTCCCGAACCCAGCGCGCCGCCCGTACACGATCCGCTTCGAGACGGCCGATTTCACCTCGCTTTGTCCCGTTACCGGGCAAATGGATTTCGCACAGATCGTGATCGAGTACGCGCCGGGGGCGCTTTGCGTGGAAAGCAAATCGCTGAAGTTTTATCTCGCCTCCTTTCGCAACGAGCGGGCGTTCAACGAAGCCGTGACAAATCGCATCCTCGATGACTTTGTGGCTGCCTGCTCGCCCAGGCACGCGGTCGTGACAGCGGAATTTTCCCCTCGCGGGGGCATTGGTCTCACAGTGCGCGCCGAGTATCGAAAGGGACAATGACCGAAGCGGCGACAGGTCCGTCGCCCCGCCCCAAGGATGAGGTAAGTATCGCCTCCCCGGCTTTCCGCGAGGCGTTTCGTTTTTGGCTGAAGCTCGGGTTTATCAGCTTTGGCGGTCCAGCCGGGCAGATCGCCATCATGCAAACCGAGCTGGTGGAAAAGAGGCGCTGGATCAGCCAGTCGCGTTTCCTGCACGCGCTGAATTTTTGCATGCTCCTGCCCGGACCGGAGGCGCAACAGCTCGCCATCTACATCGGCTGGCTCCTGCACCGGACGCGGGGCGGCATCGTGGCAGGCGCGCTGTTTGTGTTGCCGTCGATGTTTATCCTTTGGGCGCTTAGCGTTGTTTACGCGAGTTATGGGAACCTCCCGTGGATCGCGGCGATCTTTTATGGGTTGAAGCCGGCGGTGATGGCGATCGTTGCGGTCGCGGTCATCCGCATCGGCCGAAGGGTGTTGAAGAATTATGTGATGTGGGGGATGGCAGCCGCTGCTTTCGCGGCTCTTCATTACTTTCGCATTCCTTTCCCTCTGATCATCCTCAGTGCGCTGCTCGGCGGATTTGTGGGCGGCTCATTTTGGAAACGGCACTTCGCCGTGCTCGATTCTCATCCGGACAGCGATGAGCCAGCGAGCCTGCTCCAGGGTGCCGGCGAATCGGTCGACCGCACACGGCCATCGCTCCAGCGGACGCTTGTCGTCTGCGCTATCGGGCTTTCCATTTGGTGGCTGCCGATCCTGATGGCGGGCCTGTGGCAGGGATCGAATGGCACCTTGTTTCGCGAAGGGGTGTTTTTCAGCAAAGCGGCGGTTGTGACCTTTGGCGGCGCCTATGCAGTCCTGCCGTACGTGGCGCAGCAAGCGCTCGAACATTATGCATGGCTGCAACCGGGTCAGATGATCGACGGCTTGGGGTTGGCCGAAACCACGCCAGGCCCGCTCATCATGGTCCTACAATTCGTCGGCTTTATGGGCGGTTGGAATCAACCGGGCGCTCTGCCGGCAATCATCGCGGGAACGCTCGGCGCGTTAATCACGACGTGGGCGACATTTGTGCCCTGCTTCCTCTGGATTTTTCTCGGCGCGCCGTTCATCGAGCGGCTCCGCGGTGAGGCGAAGCTTGCCTCGGCGCTCTCCGCTGTGACCGCAGCGGTCGTTGGAGTGGTGTTGAATCTCGCTGTCTGGTTCGGCTTGCATGTCTTATTTCCATCCACTGGAGGCATCGACTGGTTTGCGGTCGCGGGGAGCACAGTGGCGTTCATTGGCATGCTGAAATGGAGATGAGATGTGGTGGCGGTGATCATCGTCAGCGGAACTGCGGGTTTGCTTTATCGGTTGGCGTTCTGACGAGTTTCTGCGCGGAGCGCTTTGGAGTGCGAGCGCGTCCACGCGCCGCTTTCAGCACACGTGGCAGCTCCCAGTCTCTTCCGGTGGGCCGTCGGTTGAAAGCGGCGCGAGGACGCGCCGCACTCGAAAGCAGGCTTCGCCTGCACAAATACGGCGGAGCGCGGACACAAAACGCGCTCGCGTTGACTTGACCACGTTCGGTTTTAGCTTGGCCAAGCGAGCGCGGCGGCGCGCTTCACACCGTGAAAAACGTTCTTTTCGTCTGTACCGGAAACATCTGCCGGAGCCCGATGGCGGAAGGTCTTTTCCGTCGTCTTCTCGGGAATCGACGCGATATCACGGTGGCTTCCGCGGGCGTGCACGCGGTGCGTGGGCAGCCGCCGAGCGCCTTTGCGATCGAGGTGCTCCGGGACGAGGGCGTGGACATCACGGGTCTGCGCAGCCAGCCGCTCACGGCGACTTTGGTGGAGCAGGCGACTCACATCTTTGCCATGACCGGAGCGCATCTGGAGAACATCCACATGCTCTTCCCGCACGGGGCTGATAAGTCGTTCCTGCTCCGCGAGTTTGAAGAACCGGGCACGACCGTCTGGCGCGATGTGCCGGACCCGATCGGTTGCGCGCGGGATGTTTATTTGCTCTGCGCCGCGACAATCAAAAACGCTTTACCGAGCGTGCTGGCGTTCGTAGAAGAAAGCGAAGTTACGGTGCCGGCGATCCCGCGCGGCGGTCGCACTTCCTCCTATCCTATGGCCGACTTGTCCCATCAAACTTCCAGCAGCTCCACGGGTGCGAGCGGGCCTTCACAATTGGGCGGCGGTTTGCGGAAAACTGATCCGGAGATTTTCGACGCCATCCAGGCGGAGGAGAAGCGACAGAGAGAAAACATCGAGCTGATCGCCTCGGAGAATTTCACGAGCCGCGCCGTGATGGAGGCGCAAGGCAGCTGTTTGACGAACAAGTATGCGGAAGGCTATCCGGGGAAGCGCTGGTATGGCGGCTGTGAAAACGTGGATGTCGCCGAGCAGCTGGCGATCGATCGCGCGAAGCGGCTCTTCGGTGCCGAGCATGTGAACGTCCAGCCGCACAGCGGTGCGCAAGCCAACATGGCTGTCTACTTCGCCGCCATAAAACCGGGCGACAGGATCCTAACCATGAACCTGGCCCACGGCGGTCATCTCACGCATGGCCATCCGGCGAATTTCTCCGGCAAGTTTTACCAGGTCACGCATTACGGCGTCGACGAGAAGACCGAGCAGATCGACTACGACGCGCTCGCGAAACAAGCCGAAGAGGTGCGGCCCGCCATGATCACCGCTGGAGCTTCGGCCTATCCGCGGCTGCTGGATTACCCGCGGCTGCGTGCGATTGCCGATTCCGTCGGCGCGATTCTCTTCATCGACATGGCGCACGTCGCCGGCCTGGTCGCGGGTGGACAGCACCCAAGCCCCATCCCGCACGCGCAGTTCGTCACGACCACGACACACAAAAGCTTGCGAGGACCGCGCGGTGGTATCGTCTTGTGCGGAGCGGAATCGGCAAAGGCGATCGACGCCATGCTCTTCCCCGGCATCCAGGGTGGTCCGCTCATGCACGTGATCGCGGCGAAGGCGGTTTGTTTCCATGAAGCGTTGCAGCCGGCTTTCCGCGATTACCAGCGGCAGGTGGTCCTGAATGCCAAAGCGCTCGCAGCCGGACTCGCGAAGCACGGATATCGGATTGTGTCGGGCGGCACCGACAATCATCTCATGCTGCTCGATCTGCGGGCCAAGGACCTCAATGGCCGTCAGGCGCAGGAAGTTCTCGATCGTGCAGGCATTACGGTGAACAAGAATGCGATTCCTTTTGACACCTTCCCGAT
>JBHENA010000127.1:0-7900 GCA_046262275.1 Chthoniobacterales bacterium | reverse complement strand
CCTGCAAACAGCGCTCCAGAAAGAGCCGGCTCAGCCGCTGGCGGTGATCAATCTGGCCGCCGTGGCGATCAAGCAGAACGACTTCGCAGCCGCCCACAAACTGCTCGATCAGGCCGTGCAGCTGCCGTTGGTGGAAGCGCAGGCGCACGAGATGCGCGCGGTGCTCGAGAATAAGGAAACGGGCAAGCTCAACCTGCTACGCGTGCGGCTGGCGGCGCGGACCGGACCGCCTAATTGGGCCATTGAGAAGCGCTACGTCAAAGTCCTGGACGAAGCCGGCGCTACCGAAGCCGCGATCAACGAGCTGAGACATTGCCTCGCGAGGGAATGGTATCGCGCTGAATCATGGCAACTGCTGGCGGAGCTGCTCAGGAAGGCCGGCCGCGCCACGGAAGCAGCGGAAGCGCTCGCGCAGGCACGGCGCTACGATGTGCGACTCAATCCAGCCGCCAAAGTCCTATAGGGGCGGAGGACCGGGACGCGGGTTCGCGCTGCAGGTTTACGGCTTTACGCAGGGCAGGGTTCCTGAAAGGATGGCGCTGCGTCAAGTCTGTTAGGCGTCTCCAGCCCAGCACCTGGCTCTCGTTTTGGCGTTAAGCCTGAAACGTGATTTGCGCGCGAGACGACGTCATATGAAGACTACTGCGCTGCTGCGAAAGCCCCTTCTCCTGCTTTTCTTCCTCGCTTCCATGGTCACTGTTCCGATGCGTCTCCCGGCGGCGACTTACACGGTGACAAACACGAGCGACAGCGGCAATGGGTCACTCCGACAGGCGATCATCAACTCGAATGCCAACGCCGGCCAGGACGCGATTCACTTCAACATCAGCGGAAGCGGACAAAAAGTTATCAACTTGCAGTCAGCTTTGCCGACGATAGCCGATCCGGTCTTCATTTTTGGCACGACGCAGCCAGGTTACAACAACACGCCGCTGATTGTGCTGAATGGCAGCAGCGCTGGAGCAAGCGCGAACGGCTTGAGAATAACCGCTGGAGATACGCTCGTGGTGGCGCTGGCGATTACTGCGTTCGGCGATGACGGAATCGAGCTAACCCTAAAAGGGAACAACAACGTCTTTGATAACGTGATCACGAGCAATGGCGGCTACGGAGTTCACGTCAACGCGGCCAGCAACAACACGATCGCCGGCGGCTTTGGCCTTCTGGCGGCGGGCACCGGGATTCAGGTAATTTCCGGGAATGCGAGTGGAGGCGTCCTGATCGAACGTAATGTTCGATTTGGCAGGTTCGGTGAGCCCGGCACCGGAAACGTCCTCACGCGCAACTACATCGGCCTGTTTACAAGCGGCACCGCTGCTTTCAGCAACGCTGGAGATGGCGTCCTCATCAAGACTGCGAGCAACCGGATCGGCGCGACCTCCACAGCCAGTCGCAATTTCATTTCTGGGAATGCCGGTTGCGGCGTGCGAATGGACGGCACGGCCGCTGCCGATAATCTGGTCATTGGCAATTATATTGGCACGGCTGCGAATGGGGCGAGCGCGATCGGTAATGGGAGCAGTGGTGTCTGTATCAATGCCGGTCCGAATAACACCGTCGGAGGCACCGCGACGGGTGCGGGCAATTTAATTTCGGGCAACGTGCTCTCAGGCGTCCAGATCGACCCGCCCTCCTCGGGCAACTTCGTCCAGGGGAATTACATCGGCATCGCTGCGAGTGGAGCCACCGCAATAGCGAACAGCGCTGATGGCGTCTTCATCAACGATTCACCGAACAACACGATCGGAGGCGCAGCCGCCGGAGCGCGCAATGTGATCTCCGGCAATTTCCTGGACGGCGTTCGGATCGAGGGTTCCAGCGCAATCGGGAATGCGGTGCAGGGGAATTTCATTGGCACAACCGCCTCCGGCTCTGCGGCACTGGGAAACCTGGGCCCGGCTGGTGTGGAGCTGCGCGCGCCTCTCAACGCTAATAACGTGATTGGAGGCGCAGTGTCAGGCGCTGGCAATGTGATCTCCGGTAACACCCACGGGATTTTGATCGCCTCTAACGCCAACACTGTGCAGGGCAACTTCATCGGCACGGATGTGAATGGAAGCGGAGCGTTGCCCAACTCCGGTGACGGGGTCCGTCTGTTCCTGGCCTTTCGCAACATCATCGGCGGCACAACGGCCGAGGCGCGGAACACGATTTCCGGCAACGGTGGAGCTGGTGTATCGATTTCCGGAGTTCTTTTCCCCAATGGGGCCGCGTTTGCTTCCGGAAACGTCATTCAAGGCAACTACATCGGCACCGATAGCATCGGCGCAAATGCCGTCGGCAACACTACCGGTGTGCTCGCGCAGGACGCGGCGACGAACAATGTGATCGGGGGGACGTCCGCGGATGCGGGTAACGTCATTTCCGGCAACCTGGGCGACGGGGTAGTTATCAGATTTGGGGGCGGCAATCGGCTGGAGGGAAATCTGATCGGCACAAAAGCAAATGGGGTCGCTCCCCTCCCGAACACAAGCAATGGGGTTTCGCTCATCAGCAATGCAAAAGCATTCGGCAACATCATCGGCGGAAGCGAGGCTGGCGCGGGCAATGTCATCTCGGCCAATGGAGGCAACGGTATTTTCCTTCTGGGAGCTACTTTTGGAGACTACGGACACCGCGTCGCGGGCAACTTCATTGGCACGGACGTAACGGGGACGCTCGTCCAGGAACCGGGGAGTAATGCGCCTTTGGGCAACGTGCTCGATGGTATTCACATCGAAGACTCCGCGAGAAACGCAATTGGGATCGAGATCAATCAGAATACTGACGAGGAAACTATCGCCGGTAATTTAATCTCGGGTAACCGGCAAAACGGCATTCAGATTGTGAGCGTGAGTGGAGACGCGGGGAGCAATCGAGTTCTAGGAAATCTTATCGGCACGGATGTAAATGGCGCGAGCAAGCTGGGCAATTCATTTGCTGGCGTCCTCATTTTTCAGGCCGGGGGCAACACGGTCGGCGGTGGCAAGGCCGAAGCGCGCAATCTTGTTTCGGGCAACGGCGGAAGCGGTATCGTATTATTCGGTGATCCCAGTGCGGGCACAGCAAGCGCCAATGTCATTCAGGGCAATTACCTCGGGACCGATAGCACCGGCGAAATCGACTTGGGCAATGCCGGCCGCGGAGTTGATCTAACCGGTGCGACAAACACGCTCGTGGGCGGAACCAAGGCTGCTCTTCGCAATCTCATTTCCGGGAACGGCATGCAAGGGATCGACCTGCACAACGGCGCCACCGGAAATATCGTGCAGGGCAACTTTATCGGCACGGACGTAATGGGAACGGCCAAGCTCGGCAATGAGTTCGAGGGCATAGTGCTTGAGAATGCGCCCGGGAACCGGATTGGCGGCACTGTCAGTGGCGCAGGCAACGTCATCTCCGGGAACGGCCTTGCGGGGGTATATCTTCTCGACGCCGATGCGCACGACAACATTGTGCGCGGGAATTTTATCGGGACTGATCTCGCGGCCAAAAAGCAGATCGGAAATGGAGGCGACGGCGTATTGATCAAGAATGCGGCGAACAATGCCATCGGCGGCACGCCTGCGGGCGCAGGCAACAGAATCCGTTTCAACAGCGGACGAGGCGTGGTGGTTTTTCAGAACATGCCGGACCTGGCGAAGGGCGATTCCATCCGTCACAACTCAATCGCTGAGAATGCAGGTCAGGGCATTGATCTCGGCAATAATGGCGTAACGCCGAACGATCCCGGCGACGCAGATACGGGCCCGAATGAACGGCAAAATCGCCCGAAAATCATGAGCGTGGTCGCGTCACCCGGATCACTTACGATCCGCGGACGCTTGAAAAGCATGCCTAATCAAACCTATTCGATAGACCTTTTCTCCAACAACGCTCCGCATCCGGTTACGGAGGGGCAGGGACGCTTCTTTCTCGGCTCAATCGATGTGACGACGAATGCCAACGGCGCCGCCTTGTTCAATATCACGCTCCCGGCTCCAAACGCAGCCAAAAACGTCAGCGCCACTGCGACGGACGCAAACGGGAATACCTCGGAGTTCTCCGGAACCGTCGCTCCCTAGCACTTCGGGGGTTAAACGTTTCTGCAGCAGAGGATCTTCGGAGCTGCGCTGAATAAGCCAGCACCGCTTTCCGTCAGTCATTTCACGCTTATGAAAAAATCCATTCTATTGGGAGCAGCCGTGGCTTTCGCTGCCCTGGCCATTGCTCCCTCAAATGCTCAGACATCCTCGACGACCACGTCGAGCACCACCACCGGCTACGTCCAAAGTAGCAAAATCATCGGTTCCAAGATCCGCAGCGCGGACGGAGCAGAAGTCGGCGTGATCAAGGACATTGTCCTGGATCGCAGTACCGGCTGCATGGCTTACACCGTCCTGGAGACATCCGATGCGGCCAACGTTGCCGCTTCGGGGGCCTCGCGCAGCACAACCACCACGACGACCCGCAAAACGGTCGCGATGCCTTATACCGCTTTCCAAGCGACAAGCGATCCGACCGTTTACACCACCACTGTTCAACGCGAGAAAATCTACAGCGCCCCTGCCTACGATTACACCCGCGTGGAGGAATACAGCCGGCCTGATTACATCAGCGGTGTCTACAGCTACTACGGTGTCCAACCGTCCGTGGGTATCTCGATCGGTGTGGGCGGAAGCTCGCGCACGGGTGTAACCACACAATCGGGCTCGGCTGCTTCCACGGCTGCGACGGCAGCGCCTTCCGCAACCATGACTCCCATGGGCGTCGCCACTGCGTCCCCGGGGGGATCGCCCATGGCGTCTGCTTCGCCGAGTGCGAGCGCTTCACCAGCGGTGAGCGCGTCGCCGAGCGCAAGCGTCCGGCCCACGGCCAGCGTGGCTCCTTCGGCAACGGCCTCACCGCGAGCTTCCGCTTCGCCGAGCGCGACTGCGAGAGCATCCGCAACCGCCCCGAGCAGCAGTTCGGCCACCTCGTCCGCCTCCGGCTCGAGCCCGGCTGCGACAAAGTCCAAGAGCGGCGCATCTGCGACCACGGGCTCCAGCCCAGCCGCCACTTCAACGACAGATGTAACCACCGAGACTAGCACGTCAGCCAAAGGCAAGGCTGGTGCGAGCGACGAGAGCACTGAGGCCTCGAAAGCAAAGGGTAAAAAGGGCGCCAAAGGCGATAAAAGCAAAAAGGGCAAAGACGAATCCGAAGCGGACGCAAGTCCCGTCCCTGAACCGTAATCAGCAGAGCGGAAAACTTCCGCGTTAAACCGAAAGCGGCAGGAGCGACGTTACGTTGCTCCTGCCGTTTGCATTTCGAGGGCTGCCGGTCCTTCCACAGCGGCTGTATCTTGCGCGAGATACTTCATCCCGAGCAGCCAGATGATCCCGGAGAAGAGCGTCGCAATTGAGACGATGAAGAACGCCACGTTCATGTTCGAGCGCCCGGCAACAAACCCGAGCAGCGGAGGCGAAATGGCATCCCCCAGGAGGTGAATGACGAGGATGTTGAGCGCGAAAGCAGTCGCGCGAACTTTGGGCGGAGCCACATTTGCGAGCGCAGCGTTCGACGGCCCCGTGTTCAGAAAGACAAAAAACACCGCCAGGAACAACCAGACCCACGCAAAAGGAAAGGGGGCGTAAATGGTCGCGATTAAAAGCGGAAAAGCGAGGAGCATCCCTGCGCCCGAGACCAGAAAATAGGAGCCGCTGAAACGTTTTTGCAGCCGATCCGCAAGGAAACCGCCGGCCAACGTCGAGAGCAGTCCGGCTACAACCGTGACCCCGCCGAACGCGGGGACCGCCAACGCGGGCGGCTCCCCCCGAAAGATCAGATAAGCGGGCATCCAGAAGGCAAGACCACCGAGCGCAAAGGTCATCGCCGTTTGTGCCGCGCAGTTGAAGACGAACGAGCGCGTCCGCAGCAGCGACAGATAATCTTCTTTCCTCGCACGCTTGCGCTCTTCGCGCACACCGCCACGCGCGCGGGGGTCGGTTTGTAGAAAACAAATCAAGCCCAGAAGCAGACCCGGTAGCGCCGCCATGTAGAATGCCCAGCGCCACCCAAATTGTGTGTTGACGCTTCCCCCCAACACGTAACCGAGCGCGCTCCCCACCGGAATCGCGACGCAGAAGATCGCCATCACACGGCCGCGCCGTTCGACTGGAAAGTAATCGGCTAGAATCGTCGGCGCCGCCGGCCCGTAGCCGCCTTCGCCGATCCCCACGAAAATTCGCGAAACAAAAAGAGCGACAAAACTACCGGCCAATCCGCCCGCCGCCGTCGCTCCGCTCCAGAGGAGTACGCACACGCCCACAACCAGCCAGCGTGAGAAGCGATCTGCCATCCAGCCGAGCGCGGGCGCCGCGATCATGTAGGTGACGAGAAAGGCTGGCGCCAGGGAACCCGTCATGCCCATGGCATTCGGATCATCCGGAGCAAAGAAGGCGGCGCGGATGCTCGGCTCAACGGCCGCGAGCACGTAGCGATCGACGTAGTTGCAAAGATTGATCCCGAGCAGCAAGAGCAGTGCGCGCTGTGCTATCTTCGTGCTCACTGCTTCTGTTCGCGCCATGGAATTGCCGATTGCAGTAGGCGGTGCACGGATTGTAAATCATAAAGCGATGGCGCATTCCTCCTTCGCCGAGCGCGTTCTGTTTTCGTTCGGGCTGAACGTCGCGCGCTTTATTTATTGCGTCGCTGCCACTGGAGTTGAGAACCTGCCGAAGGGCGGTTTCCTCCTCCTGCCGAACCACATCTCGTTCGTCGATGCCGTGGTTCTGCTGCTCGCATCGCAGCGGCCGATCCGGTTCATCATCGATGAGGCCTACTACCGAAACCGGCTCCTCCATCCGGTCTTGCGCGCGGTCGGCTGCATTCCGATCTCACCGCGACGGGCCCGGGAAGCGATGCGGCAGGCTGCGGAAAAGATCCGCGCCGGTGAGATCGTTTGCCTTTTCCCTGAAGGGCAACTGACCCGCTCCGGAACTTTGCTTCGTTTGCGCCGCGGCTACGAGATCATCGCCCGCGACGCCGGAGCTTTGGTGGTGCCGGTCTGGATGGACGAGCTCTGGGGCTCAATTTTCTCATTCCGCGGCGGACGCTTCTTTACCAAATGGCCCCGCAGTTTGCCCTACCGGGTTCTGGTCGCATTCGGAAGGCCGCTGCGCGCGGAGGAAGCTGACATCGCGCGTGTCCGTGAAGAACTCCTCAAGCTGGGCGAATTCTGCTATAGCCAGCGCAGCATCCTCCGGCGGCATCTCGCGCAGGTCTGTCTGGCTGGGCTGAAGCGGCGGCCTTTTGCCACCGCAATCATCGATGGGCTGGATGATTCTACTCTCTCGCGCGGCAAGCTGTTGGGAGTGGCTGTCGCGCTGGCACGGGCGCTCCAACGGCGCTGCGGGGAGAGGCGCATCGGCGTTGTCCTGCCGCCGGGCAAGGGCGGCGTGGTCGCCAATCTCGCGATTGTGATGGCGGGGAAAATTCCGGTGAATCTGAATTTTACCGCCGCCCGCGAAGGCATCATCTCGGCTCAATCGCAGGCCGGTTTGAGGACTATCATCTCGGCCCGCCCGATGGTGAAACGGCTGGAGAACTTTCCGTGGACAGAAGAAGTGATCCATCTAGACGAACTCCTCCCGGGGATGAAACCGGCGATCCTTTGCTGGTGGCTGGTATGTCTCGCCACGCCCGTCCGATTGCTCGCGCGCTTGCTCCAGATCCCGGAAAGGGGCGATCGCGAAGAAGCGATTCTGCTTTTCACAAGCGGCAGCTCAGGCGCGCCAAAGGGCGTCGTGCTCAGCCATCGCAACGTCATCGGCAACGTCTCGCAATTCAGCGTCATGCTAGCATCCCGCCGCGACGACCTGATCCTTGCGTCGCTGCCGTTCTTCCACAGCTTCGGCTGCACGGTCACTCTGTGGTATCCGATCATTGAAGGGGTTGCGAT
>JBHENA010000126.1:0-7905 GCA_046262275.1 Chthoniobacterales bacterium | reverse complement strand
GCTGAAGACCTTGTGCGGCTCGAGGAAAATGAGGTTCGTCGTGCGCGAGCCGATGTCGATGATCAGCGAGCAGCCCGGCACGTCGCTGTAGTTGTAACGAAAGGCGTTGTAGAGCGCCATGGTCGCGACGCCAACGATGGAGGTCTGCAGGCCGGCCTCTTCCACGGCCCCATTCATGCCTTCGAGCAAATCCGATTTGATCGCGACGAGCACGACCTGGAGCTGCTCGTCCGTATCGCTCCCAACCAGCTGATAATCCCAGACCACTTCCTCGATCGGGAAAGGCACATTCTGTTGCGCCTCGAAGCCAATGATGCGCTCAATTTTCTCCTCCTCGACGGAGGGTAACTTGACGAACCGGGCAAAGACGGACTGGGCTGGAACGCAGTAATTCACTGCGCCGCCTTTGATCGGTATTTCGCGCATCATCTCGCTCAAGGCGCTCGTAATCTGCCTGTTGCGCACCGCCTCGTTGCCGACATCAGCCAGGATCTCTCGCAATCCATAGCCAGCCAGGACCAAGCCGCCGTAGGGTCGAGTCCGAAACTCCGCCAGCCCCACGGTTTGCGATCCGAGGTTGAGGCTGAGAATGCGCGTCGGAGCAGCCATGAACTAAAAATCCCAAGTCCCAAGTCCCAAATCCCAAAGAAGCACCAGGCTGCAATTCTCAAACTGCCGCAGGACCGGCCGGTGGCTCATTGGGACTTGGGTTTTCCTTGGAACTTGGCGCTTGCCGATTCGGATTGCGCCTCAGCGCAACGGCGCTTTGATCTGCTCGTAGCGATCCCAATACAACGGAGCGAACGGCGTCTCGTTCTTGTTCAGAACGAACCCGGCGACCTGCGGCATCGACGCAAACCACTGCGGCTGCGCGCGGTCCATGCTCAGCTCACTCTTGACCGCTCCTTGCTGGACCAGTTGCACCGCGATGTTCTGGATCGCGTTCGGCGTCATCGGCCGATTGTCCATCAGACGGGCAAGCGTCCGCGGCGCGACATACATGACCGAGCGATTATCGCGGCCTGCGGGGATGTTGGTGTGCGTCACCTCGCCAGTCAGAAGCTTGCCATTAAAGAGGATGTAGTACTTGAAGGTGAGCTCGTCCGTAAACTCGGGCGTAGCGGTAAATTCCACTTCTACCTCCAGCCAGCGATCCCGCTGGTTCGCCTGGTATTGCTGCGCACCCGTGTAAGTGAACTGCGGCGCGGTGATCAGGTTCTTCGAGATTTTCCTGAGCTGAAATTCACTGCCGGGCCGGGGCGCCTGGGCGGAGAGAGCAAGTGGGAGGAGCGATAGCAGAAACGCGAGAGACTTGGTTTTCATAATGCGGACCGCAGTAAAAGAGCTCGTGCTGCATTGATGTCATCCCGAGCCAGCGAAGACGGCGAGGGACCTCGCAATCGGTGGTTGGTCACACACGAACAGAAGCGTAATCGCCCGCCTTGTGGGAGGTCCCTCGTCGTATTCTCGACTCGGGATGACCGACTCATCGTCGTGCGGCCTCCACTCGTTCACCGAGCTGACCGCGCTCGAGACACCCGCGGAAATATTCGATCGTTTCCCTGATCCCTTGGTCGAACTCCACCTTCGGCTCCCAACCGAGAATTTTCCGCGCACGACCGATGTCCGGCTGTCGCACCTTCGGGTCATCCACCGGGAGCGGCTTGTGCTCGGTGCGCGCGCTGGTGCCGGTGATGCGGATGATTTCCTCGGCGAACTCCTTGATCGTCATCTCGCGGGGATTGCCGATGTTCACCGGCTCGTGGAAATCGCTCATCGCGAGCCTGTAGATGCCGTCGATCAGATCGGAAACGTAGCAGAAGGAGCGCGTCTGCGAGCCGTCGCCAAAGATCGTGAGTGGTGTGTCACTGAGCGCCTGCCCGATGAAGGCTGGGACTACCCGCCCATCCCGCAAGCGCATGCGCGGACCGTAGGTGTTGAAGATGCGCACAATCTTCGTGTCCATGCCGTGATAACGGTGATACGCCATCGTCATTGCCTCGGCGAAACGCTTCGCCTCGTCGTAGACGCCGCGCGGCCCGATCGGGTTCACGTTGCCCCAGTAATCCTCCTTCTGCGGGTGCACGAGCGGATCGCCGTAGCATTCGGATGTGGAAGCGAGCAGGAACGCCGCGCCCTTCGCTTTCGCGAGCCCAAGTGTGTTGTGAGTCCCGAGCGCGCCAACTTTCAGCGTCGGGATCGGCAGCTCCAGATAATCAATGGGGCTGGCCGGCGACGCGAAGTGGAAGACATAATCCAGCTTCTCTTCCGGGAGGAAAATAAAATCGGAGACGTTGTGCTTCACGAAGCGGTAATGCTCGTTGCCCGCGAGATGCTCCACGTTGGCGAGGTTGCCCGTGATCAGGTTGTCGATCGCGATGACCTTATGGCCTTCGGCCAGGAGACGATCAGTGAGATGTGAGCCGAGAAAGCCCGCGCCGCCGGTGACAACGGAAATCGGTTGAGGGCTCACCGGCATGCGCGCGGTTACTTAGCCGCAGACAGCCGCTTTTTGCGAGCAGAAACAAATCCCCGTCGATCGCCAGAACTCCAGGCGCAGGTAATGGGTCGCTCCGTTGCAAATTGACAGAAAAGCAGAAAGCTGGGAATCTGGCTTCTATGAAGACGACGCTGGATTTGCCAGACGATTTGATGCGGGGAAGTGAAGATTCGCGCCGTTCATGAGAACAAAAAGCTGAAAGACGCAATTGCCGACCTGCTACGGAAAGGCATGGGAACAAGCGAAGCGCGGGAGAAAATGGCCAAGCCGGTGCGGCTTCGGGGTGGACCAACCACCACGGAAGAGATTGAAGCCGGTATCAACTGGGGCCGCGAATAAGAGGTGGTCCTAATTGACACCAATGTCCTGGCTTACCTCCTGATCGAAGGGGAAAAAACCGAGGCGACACAACGTCTGCGTAAGCGCGATCCTGACTGGCGAAGCGAAGGCTTTATCATGGTCGAGTTCACGAATGTCCTCGCGAGTTACGTCGCTGCTCGCAGGCTGTCGCTCGCGTTGGCCAGCGAACTGCTTCACAGCGCCGATGCGCTACTGCAAGGTAAGCTTGGGCGAATCCCTCACGCACAAGTGCTTACCACTGCAGCTCGCCTTCGCGTCACTGCGTATGACGCGCGTTTTCTCGTCTTGGCACAGCAACTCGGCACCGCGTCTCGTGACGGAGGACGCAAGGCTCCGCACGGCAGCGCCAGCGCTCACGCAGTCCCTGGCTGAAGCGCTGGCCTCCACCTGAGGTCGGCCGGAAAGATCGGATAAGCGGCGGGTCGAAGGGCCGCAACTTTCAACGCGCTCCGTGGCACGCCGGGAGACGCTGCCAAAGACGACAGAACGTTGGACGTTCAGCGCTACGCGTTGAAGGTTCCGCCGTCTCCCATGCGCATCCTTTCCGGCATTCAACCGAGCGGCGTTCTGCACATCGGTAATTACTTCGGCATGATGCGGCCGGCGATTGCGCTGCAGGCCGAAGGCGAGGCCTTTTATTTCATCGCGGATTATCATGCGCTCACCAGCGTGCAGGACCCCGCCGCCTTGAGGGAAAACAGCCGGCGCGTGGCGCTTGATTTCCTCGCCTGCGGCCTGGATCCGGAACGCGGCGCACTTTTCCGTCAATCGGATGTGCCGCAGGTAACGGAGCTGGCCTGGATACTTTCCACCGTCACGCCGGTCTCACGCCTCGAGTTGGCCCACTCTTACAAGGACAAGATCGCGCGCGGAATGGCTGCGAACGCGGGGCTTTTTACCTATCCAGTGCTGATGGCGGCGGACATCCTGATCTACGACAGCGACGTTGTCCCGGTCGGCAAAGACCAGAAGCAGCACATCGAGATCACGCGCGACATCGCCGCGCGGATCAACGAGACCTATGGCGCGATCTTGAAGCTGCCGGAGCCGCGGATTCAGCCGGCCACCGAAACCGTGCCCGGTCTGGACGGCCAGAAGATGAGCAAGAGCTACGGCAACACGATCGACATTTTCGCCGAAGAAAAGGAAACGCGGAAGCGCGTCATGAGCATCGTAACGGATTCGACGCCTGTGGAAGCGCCTAAGAACCCGGACACCTCTTCCATTTTCCAGCTCTACTCGCTGGTCGCGAGCGAGGCCGAGATCAGCGCGATGCGGAAGGCGTTTCTCATCGGCGGGACCGGCTACGGCGATTTCAAGAAACAGCTTTTCACCAAGCTGTGGGAATACTTCGAGCCGATGCGGAAGCGGCGCGCGGAGATCCTCGCGCAACCGGCTTACATCGATGATGTGCTGGCGCGCGGTGCCGGCCGCGCCAACGAGGTGGCGAACAAAGTGATGTGTCGCGTCCGTGACGCGGCAGGATTGTAGTTGCGAGCGAGGAGCGGCGCCCTCCAGGCCGCCGCAATGTAGCCGCCGCCTTGCAGGCGGCGCGGAGGAGGACGTCATTTCCGCCGGCGACGTCCTTTCTCGCGCTTCCCACAGGGAAGCGGCTACAATAATTACCGCGTCCTGGAAGTAACCTGAACAATGCGAAAGGTGATTGGAATGCTATGACAATAACCGTTGAACCGGTTTCAGAGGAGCTTTGGCTCGTCACTATCGACGCGCAGACGAAGACGGAGCACCGCGTCCGCGTTACTGCTGCGGATCTGGAACGCTTCACGCGCGGTAAAGGTGATGCGAGAGAACTCTTGCAGGCGAGCTTTCGTTTTCTGCTCGACCGCGAGCCAAACACCTCCATTCTGCGCGACTTCGATCTGGCGGTGATCAGTCGCTATTTTCCGGAGTACGAGCGCGCGATCACGCGCGCTCTGTCATGACCGCAACACAGCCGGCCAGGTGCTATCTTACCAAAAATCGCGCTGCGCAAATTCCGGCAGGCGCGCCGTGTTCACGTAGAGGCCATCCGACATCGAAGCCCGGCCGTTGAGCCGGAGTGGCTTCGAAGCGTCCACGAGCGCGAACGGGTAATCGCGCGTCAGAACTTCATGGATTTCGCCGAACCAGGAGCCGCCGACGTACTGGCGCATGTAATTGAGCTCTACGAGGAGGAAGTTCGTTCGCGCGAGACAGCGTGAAGCTCCAGCTAAAACCTGCCTCTCGAAGCCTTGCACGTCGATTTTGAGCAGCGAGATCTCACCCTCCGCGTCCAGGAGCGTGTCGAGAGTCGTGAGCGGAACTGCAATCTCCGATTCCACGCTCCAATTCCCGCCCACCAGCTCCCGCATCTCAGGACGCGGCCGCAAAACGGAGGCGCCGGTGCTGTCACGCGTGATATGGAAGCGGGTGACGCCGTTCACGTCGCCGATTGCCGCGTGATGCAATTCCACATTTGCTCTGCCGCCGAAGTGACGCTGCAGTTCGGCGAAAGCACCCGGTTCCGGCTCGATGATGACGAGCTTGCGTGGTGTGATCAGGTCCAGGAGCATCGACGACCATTGCCCGACGTTCGCCCCCACATCGATGATCGTGTGGAGCTTCGGCCAATGCGCAGGCGGGAAAAGATCGAGACCAGTTGTCCTCGCCTCGTGAACAAGCCAGTCGCTCCGCCACCACTCCCCTGTTCCGAGACGGCGGCCCCACTCGCGCAGCAAGCGGCGGTTCTGGACTACCTCCACGATACCGAACGGAAGGATGAACTTCAGCGCCTTCCGCAGGATCTTGCGCATCGTCAGGCCGGCTTTGCCTGCAGCGCCGGCCGAAGGGAGGAATCGCTTTTCAGCTCAGCAAAGATTAACCGCCCGGCGGCGGTCTGAAGCGCACTCGACACGATTACCGTAACGGTGCTGCCGAGATGCGATCGCGCGTGATTGACCACGATCATGGTTCCGTCCGGCAAATAGCCAACCGCCTGGTGTGGATCGCGGCCTTCTTTCACCAGACTTAGCTCCAGTTCATCCCCCGCTACGAGCACAGGCCGCAACGCGCGCGAAAGATCGGCCAGGTTCAACGCCGGCACCTGTTGCAAGCGCGCGACCTGACAGAGCGCCACGTCGTTTGTCAGCAATCTTGCCTGCAGCACCTTTGCGATGCGCACCAGGCGCGCGTCGGTTTCGATTTCTGCATCTCCCGCTGTGTCGTGGATTGTCAGTTCGATTCCGTCGGCACGCTGCAGCTGATTCAGAATCTCGAGGCCGCGGCGGCCCCGCTCGCGTTTGATCGAGTCGCGCGAGTCCGCCAGCGTCTGCAGTTCGCCCAGGACAAAACGGGGCACAATCAGTGAGCGGCTCAAAAAACCAGTCGCGCAGAGATCGGCAATGCGGCCATCGATGATCACGTTCGTGTCGACCACGAGCGGCTCGTGCTGCGTGGTCTCGCGCGCGAACCGGACATACGGAATGATGAGCGAGAATTCGTCGCGGTTGCTGCGCATTGCCAGCATCATGCCGAGGTAACCGAAGGTGCAGTAGACAATCAGCCGCACCCCCCACTGTGTTGTCTCCGGCTGATAGCGGAGGACCTCGGAAGCCATGAGGAGGTTCGCGAAAAACAATCCGAGCAGCAGACCAAAGGTGGCGGAAGAGAAGGCACGCAGGGAAAAGCCTTTCAGGAGCCGATCGACGAGGACCACCAGAAGTCCGAAGACAATTCCGACCACGACGCCGGGCACGGCGCGTTGTTGCAGCTCAACGCCGGCGATACCGCCGATCGTCCCGCAGAACGTGACGAAGAGGACGCGCAACAGGTTCAGAGTCAGGAGCGGTGTCATGGTGTTTTAAACGCGTGAGGAGCCACGCCTAAGGGCGTCTCCGCGGCGCCTCCCGTTGCTCTCGCGCCGCGCGCGCCTCCGCTTTCCCGACACTATCGCGATAGAACAACACGCCATGATTGCGCAAGTTGCTGATCAGCGCCTGCAAATCTTTCGCCACCTCCTGATTCGTCAACAACGTCGCCAGCAGGCCGTCTCCGGTTTTGGCCTGGCGCATCAGTTCCGTCACAGCCTGAATCGTTTTACGCGCGTCTGCGACGGCCGCCTGCACATCATCCGCGGCTTTCTTCGAGGAATCCATTGTCGCCCCCGCTTTCTCGATCACGCCTTCGATCTTTTTGGATGATTCCGCCAGATTGCCGCTGGTTTGGTTCAGGCGATCGATGCTCCCCTTCAGGTTCTCCATATTCGCGGGCGAAAGCACCTGCTCATTCAAACGGCTGAACGTGCCGTTGATGTTCTGCACCGTTCCGCGCAGATCCTCGACCAGTAGTCCGCCCTCGCGCGTCAGGTCGTCCATCCCGGTCTCACGCGTCCCGACGACTTCCGCGTCCCTTCGCAAGTAGCCGCTCGGCTTGCCGGAAGGCATCGAGACCGCCACGAAGCGATCCCCGAGCAGGCCGGAGCTGCCGACCGTAAATTTGCTGCCAACGGGGATCTTGACGTAATCGAAAATGCGCAGCGGGACGAGGACGCCATCACCCCCCGGCGTGAGCCGCGGCCCGGCCGAAACGCGTCCGATCTTGGCGCCCGCCAGCAGCACATCGGAGCCTTTCAAGAGACCGCTCGCATCCGGGAATTGCACCGTAAGGTTGTAATAGGTTTTGAAGCCTTCGCCAACACGTCCGAACTGCACGACCAAAGCCGCCAGCACGGCAAGCCCGACGAAGACAAAGAGCCCCACCTTGAATTCGAGTCCTCTCTCGCGCTCGTTCATTTGTGCTAGAGATTACGGCTCCTCCTGAAGCGCAGGCGAAACTTACCACGCCTTTTCCGCGCGTCAGGAGGATGTTGTTTGGGCAGTTTGTTGCGCGTTTTGCGCGGGCGCCGCTACAATGCCGCTGCCTCGGAGCGGCCGAGCAAGAAATCCTGGATGAGCGGATCACGGGAGCGCTCCAGATCACCTGGTGTGCCGTAGAAGTAAATCCGTCCTTCGTGCAGGTACGCGATGCGATCGCCGACATCAAAGGCGCTCTTCATATCGTGCGTCACG
>JBHENA010000125.1:0-7910 GCA_046262275.1 Chthoniobacterales bacterium | reverse complement strand
CGACAAAGGGCGCGCCGGACACGGTGAAGCTGCAGAAGAATCCGAACGTCACGGTGCGGATGCGCGGGGTGATGGAGAAATGCACCTTCTGCGTTCAGCGGATTGAGGAGGCGAAGATCGCGGCAAAGGTAAAGGCTGGCGCCTCGGACAAAACTCTGATTCCACGCGACTCATTCACGACCGCGTGCGCGCAGGCTTGCCCCACGGAGGCGATCGTCTTCGGGGACATCGCTGATCCGGAGAGCCGCGTCTCGAAGATCAAGAAACAGGACCGGAACTACCGCCTGCTGGAATATCTCAATGTAAGAACACGCACCAGTTACCTGGCGCGGATTCGCAATCCGAATCCGAAGATGCCGGATGCGCGCAGAATCGGCGTCGCCAGCCCCTCAGATGGCGAACACCTGGACCACGGCGAAGGCAAACACAATTTCGAGGAGCACGACAAGGGCACGCTCAACCCAAACGAGCAACCGGCGGACGAGCAAACTACCGACAATCCCGAGCCGAAGGAGGAGCCATGAGCGGCGTTGTGGACAGGATTAACAGGCGATGAACGGCGACATAGTCATTCTGAGCGGAACGAAGTGGAGTCGAAGAATCGGGAGCGAGGGTGCCGCCCGTGCCCATGAAACCCGATCCTTCGCTACGCTCAGGATGACATTCTTAAAAGGAGGGCTCGGTCCATGAACGGGGTGACGCGCAATCGGCGATCACAGTTTTTCCTTAACGGTTACGACATACCTGTTGCGAGGTCCCTCGCCGTCTGCGCGGCTCGGGATGACGCATTAAGCGGACGATGAATCGCGACATAGTCATTCTGAGCGGAACGAAGTGGGGTCGAAGAATCGGGAACGAGGGCGCGCGGGTTCGCCATCACACCCGATCCTTCGACAAGCTCAGGATGACTGTGGCCAGAGCACCAGGCCGGAAGTTCGGTTCGGGAGAACACAACAGCTGAACGATGAACGGCACGACCACCACAGTTCCAGATGTGATCGAGGGTGAAGCTTCGCCGTCGGTGGAACAAAAGCTCGCGCGCGTTCCGCTCGTCCTGAACAAGCGAAACTTCAACTGGATCACGGAACGGATCGCGGGTGTGAACGAAGTGACCGCCCCGCGCTGGTGGTGGGTTTCTTTCGCGATCACCTCGCTGCTCGCGGCAATTGGTCTTTTTTGTCTCGGCTACCAAATTTCCACCGGAGTTGGAACGTGGGGATTGAACCACCCGGTCGGCTGGGCTTGGGACATCACCAACTTTGTGTTTTGGATCGGCATCGGTCACGCTGGCACGCTCATCTCGGCGATTCTCTTTTTGCTGCGGCAGAAGTGGCGCACCTCGATCAATCGCGCGGCGGAGGCGATGACGCTCTTCGCCGTAATTTGCGCGGCGATTTTCCCCGGCGTGCACGTCGGCCGCGTTTGGATGGCGTGGTACATGGCTCCGTTGCCGAACAACTATGGGATTTGGCCGAACTTCCGCAGCCCTCTGCTTTGGGACGTCTTCGCGGTCTCGACTTACTTCTCGGTGTCGGTGCTCTTTTGGTACACAGGATTAATTCCTGACCTCGCGACCTTGCGCGATCGTGCGACCTCGAAGATCAAAAAGCTGCTCTACGGGATTTTCGCAGTCGGCTGGCGCGGATCCAATCGGAACTGGCGCCATTATGAGATGGCGTATCTGCTTCTCGCCGGTCTCTCTACTCCCCTCGTGCTGTCGGTGCACAGCGTGGTTTCCTTCGATTTCGCCACCTCCGTTATTCCGACGTGGCACACCACGATCTTCCCGCCTTACTTCGTCGCGGGCGCGATCTTCGGCGGGTTTGCAATGGTGTTGACGCTGCTCGTTCCAGCGCGCGCGATTTACAAACTGCACGACATCATCACACCGCAGCACGTGGACAAGATGGCGAAGATCATTTTGCTCACCGGCTCCATCGTCAGCTACGCGTATACGATGGAGTTCTTCGTCGCCTGGTACAGCGGCAACCAGTACGAAAAGTACGCGTTCTACAATCGCATCCTTGGCCCCTACTGGTGGTACTGGTGGGTCGGGATGCTTTTCTGCAATTTTCTTTCGCCGCAGCTCTTCTGGTTCAGGCGCTTCCGCTACAACATCTACGTCGTTTACTTCGTATGCATGTGCGTGAACGCCGGCATGTGGTTCGAGCGTTTCATTATTATCGTAGGCGGTCTGCACCGCGACTTCCTGCCCTCCTCCTGGGGCATGTTCTACCCCACCTGGGTCGATATCTGGACCTTCGCCGGCACGTTCGGGATTTTCCTCTCGCTCTTCCTTCTTTTCATTCGCTTCCTGCCGATGATCGCGATGTCGGAAGTAAAAATCGTCCTGCCGGAAGCCGATCCGCATCATGCCTCGCCGACTGAGCACCATCCGGTTGCGGCCGGTGGAAAGGAGCGCACGTGAGAACGCCCTACGGCAACAAGGTCTACGGAATCGCGGCGGAATATCCGACCGCGGCAGCGCTTTACGAAGCGGCCAAGCGTGTCCGCGACGCGGGCTTCAAACGCTGGGACGTGCATTCGCCATTCCCGATCCACGGAATGGACGACGCGATGGGCCTGGGCAAATCGTGGCTCAGCGCGCCGGTCTTGATCGGCGGCATCACAGGATTACTCACAGCCGTGACGCTCACCTTCGGACCCTCGTGGTTCATTTATCCGCTGGTCGTTCACGGCAAGCCGATCAACTGGAAAACCGTGCCTGCGTTTTTCCCGATCATGTTTGAGCTGACAGTGCTCTTCGCGGCGTTCACCGCGTTTTTCGCGATGCTGGTCATGAATGGTCTTCCTCGCTGGTATCATCCGATCTTTAACTGGAACCGCTTCACGCGCGCAACAAATGACGGATTCTTTCTTGTAATCGAGGCGCGCGATCCGCGCTTCACGGAGGCGGAAGCGCAACAGCTTTTAGAACAGACCGGCGGGCAGCACATCACCGTAGTGCACGAAGATTAGCATGCGTGGGAAGATGAAATTCACCGCGACCCCAAGCGCAGCGATCGCCCTTTGGCATTCTGTTGTAGCGACGGCGCTCTGTCGCCGTTTGAGCGCGTGGATTGCAGTGAACGCGCAGAACGCCGACAGAGCGGCGTCGCTACAAGAGGAGACCGTAGCTAGAACGCGCAGAACCTGCGGCCGAAATCAATTTGGTTTTCGCAGCTCCTCCCGCGCCGCGCCAGTCCAACCCGGAGGGTTGCGAGCCATTAGCCGGGGGTGGAGCGCAGCGACCCCCCTGTTGCATGTGCGTGATCCGCGTGCGCCCCGGCAGGGGTGCCAGCAATCAGCGCATGCGAGGCGGTTCATCTGGCACCCTTCCCGGGCGCGGCCGTTTTGCGCCCGTTATCCGGCCGCGGTCGCTTCGCTCGACCGCCGGCTAATTTCTGCCAGGCCTCCGGCTTGGTGCGGCACCCTGGCATGAAAACCACGTCAATCACGTCGCGTGCAAATCCCCGAAAATGCGCTGTAGCGACAGCACTGTCTCGTTCTGTTGTAGCGACGGCGCTCTGTCGCCGTTTGAGCGCGTGGATTGCAGTGAACGCGCAGAACGCCGACAGAGCGGCGTCGCTACAAGAGGAAGCCGCAGCAGCGGAGAAACAATAGAATGTTGCGCGGCTTCTTTCTCATTTTCCTGCTGGTCGGAATTGCGATGGTCGCGTTCCTCGGTTTCCGCGGCCAGAAAAGCACTGGCTCACCGATCGAGGTTTTCCCCGATATGGTGCGTCAGCCAAAGGTCCGGGCACAGGCGCCGCTCGCTTTTTTTGCGGATAATCGCGGAGCACGCGTTCCGGTGAGCGGCACGGTCCCAATCGGATACGAGATGCCGCAAGCGAGCGAGAAAGCGGGGCCTGGAGCTGCTCCGGTCGCGCCCGCTCGCGAGGCGCAGCCGCATCTTGCATTCAGCGCGGGCACTGATTACGCCAGCACGGGCAAGATGGGCGCGAACTGGGGAACGGGAATTCCGCTGGAGGTAACGCCGCAATTCATGGAGCGCGGCGCGCAGCGATTCAACGTCAACTGCGCGGTGTGTCACGGCCCGCTGGCGAAGGGCGATGGAATCGTAAAGCAGTACGGCCTGGCCACGGTGGTCACGCTGCAGGACGAACGCATTCGCAACATGGCGGATGGGGAGATTTTCAACACCATCACGCACGGCAAGAACACAATGCTGGCGTATGGAGCAAACGTGACGGTGAACGACCGCTGGGCGATCATCGCCTACTTGCGCGCGTTGCAACGGAGCCAGACTGCCACGGTGGCGGACGTCCCGCCCGAAGTCCGTATCGAGCTGGAGAAACCATGAGTGAACGATCCCACGCGGTGCCGACACCCGAAGGAGAGTATTTCGAGAAGAACCGGTTTGTGGGTCTCTCGCTGCTCCTCGGAATTATCGCCGTCGTGGGGCTCGGTCTCAGCGGGCTCGGCGCCTTTCTCTCGCCGGAGCAATTCGCCTACTCATGGCTTTTCGCTTTTGCTTACTTTTTCACTCTCTGTGCCGGCTGCTTTTTCTGGATCATCGTCCATCATACGGTCGACGCTGAATGGTCGGTGGTAGTGCGTCGACAGTGGGAGAATCTTGCCCTCTTGCTCCCGCTGATCGCTTTGTTTTTCATCCCGATTTACCTCCTTCGACATCACCTTTATGAATGGCTGATCATCGCGCCGGGGCAGGACCATCTGCTCGATTCCAAACGCGCTTATCTCAACCTCGACTTCTTCGTGGTGCGCGCGCTTGTTTTCTTTGCCTTCTTCAGCATAGGAGCGTTCTTCTTCCGCAAGATCTCCATCGGGCAGGACCGTGATGGGAACCCGGCGGCGACTCTGCGGATGCGCAAGCTCGCATTCATTTGCCTGCCGCTCTTCGCGCTCGCGCTCACCTTTGGCGCGTTCGATTGGCTGGCCAGCCTGAACTACAAGTGGTTTTCCACCATGTGGGGCGTCTACATTTTCGCCGGCGCCTGCGGCAGCGCGATGTCGCTCACGGTGCTGGTGATTACCGCGCTGCGACAAGCCGGCTATCTGCAGGAGACGGTGACGCTGGAGCATTACCACATCATGGGGAAATGGATGCTCTCCTTCACCGTCTTCTGGGCCTATATCGGCTTCAGCCAATACATGCTCATCTGGTATGCGAACATCCCCGAAGAGACGGAATATTTCATCCTCCGAAACACCGAATCGTGGAATTCCCTCAGCCTTCTCCTGATGGTGGGGCGCTTCTTCCTTCCGTTCTCGATCCTGCTGCTGCGCGCCCCGAAGAAGAAGCCGACCAGACTCTGCATGATCGCAGGCTGGATCGTCGCGATGCAACTGCTCGACATGTATATCGTGGTGCTGCCGGAACTGCACCGGACTGGCGTTCATCCCAGCATTCTCGACCTCGTGCCGCTCATCGGAATGGGAGCTGCGCTTGCCTTTTTTTACCTCAGAATCGTCGCCAAAAGTTCCATGTTCCCGGTGCGCGATCCGCGTCTGCTGCCGTCGCTCCACATCGTCAACTAGGTCATGCCGGACGAACCACAGCTCTCTTTCGAACAGCCGCGCTCGATGTTTCGCACGTGGCTCGGGGTGGTGCTGCTCTTCGCCGTCTTCGCCCTCTTTGTATGGGCGGTGATGGGCGCAATGCCACGCCGAGATAGCTACGAAGAAAAACGAGCGAAGGCGCGCCTGGAAAAATTGAAGACTGCTGCCGAGGAAGCAAAAACCGCGCTCGACGGCTACGGCTGGGTAGATAAGGAAAAGGGCATTGTACGGGTGCCGGTGCAACGTGCGATGGAGCTGGCGGTCGCGGAACTGGCGCAGAAAAAACCCGCGCCCGCTAATCCAATTCCGCCGGAGGCAGACAAGGCAGGACTGCAGGCGACTGCGCCGGTAGGTCCGTCTGCGGCTCCGACGGCTCCGCCACAGCCCGCGGCCGGTTCAGAGCCGAAGCCAAAGGCGATCGAGGGCAAAGATTCCGAGAACCGCGGTGAAGCAGCGGCAGCGAATAATCCTCCTGGCGCGTCGCCGGGGACGCAGCCCGGGCCATCAGCAACGGCTGCGGCATCGCCGCCCGCCGGCGCGAGTCGTCCAGAGCCCGGCGTTGGTGAGCCGACGGCAACTCCCGTACAATCACCTCCAGGGACCCCGTTGCCCGTCCGAGGGGGAAAGCCATGAGTCTCGCGACGCTGATATTAAAGATGAAGCGTTACGATAAAAACGCGGAGGTGATCTTTGACCGGGAAGAGCCGATCGGCGTGCCGACAGATCTGGTCATGCCGCGCCGTCGCTGGTTCCGCAGAAAATCGCAACGCACCATAGGTCACATGAGTCCTATGCGACCTATTTCGAAATGACGCCAACCGAGCTCCCACTGAAAGCGCCCGGCAGCACCGTCCCCACACCGGACACGGAGGTGACGAGGAGCGACGTCGAGCAAGTGGAGCGAGCGTTGATCGATGCCTCCACGCGGGTGCCGGTGCTGATGTTCTACACTTCCGCCGTCGTCTGGCTTCTGATCGGCACACTCCTCGCGGGGCTCGCCTCCTTCCAATTGCATATGCCGGAGCTGTTCGCCGGGGTCAGCTTTCTGACCTGGGGGCGAGTCCGTCCCGCGCACATGAATGCGATGGTTTACGGCTGGGCCTCGATGGTTGGGATCGGCACTGCCATCTGGCTAATGGCGCGCCTCTCACGGACAACGTTGCGCCACCCATTGCTGCTCGTTGCGGGAGCCGGCTTTTGGAATCTTGGTGTGTTGCTCGGCCTGGGCGGAATTATCGCCGGCGATAGCACCGGCTACGAATGGATAGAGTTTCCGCCTTACGCGGCGCTGGTTCTCTTTGTTGCCTACTCACTCGTGATTTCGTGGGCCGTCCTCATGTTCCGTTTCCGGCGCGAAGGCCACATCTACATCACGCAATGGTATCTCCTCGGCGCATTTCTCTGGTTCCCCTGGCTCTACGGCGCCACGCAGATCATGCTCTTTGTCGTGCCCGTGCAAGGCGTGATGCAGGCGGCGGTGACCTGGTGGTTCGCCAATAATCTGATCTTTCTCTGGCTGGGCGCGATCGGGCTAGGCACGGCCTACTACATGATTCCAAAAGTAATCGGCCGTCCGGTTTACAGCTACCACCTCGCCGCGATCGGCTTCTGGACTTATGCCTTCTTCGCCAGTTGGACTGGCATGCAACGGCTGGTCGACGGCCCTTTCCCGGCGTGGATGATCACGGCCAGCATCGCGGCCACCATTCTGACCATTATTCCGGTCGCGACGGTAGGATTGAATCACCATATGACTATGCAAGGGCATTTCGGTTTGATGCGCTACAGCCCGACGCTTCGGTTTACCGTTTTCGGCGCGATCTCCTACACGGTCTTCAGTCTGCTCGGAGTGTTTCTCTCGCTGCGCTCGGTCGCGCGTTACTTCCATTTCACCCAGGCGAGCATCGGGTATTCGCACCTGGGTCTCTACGCGTTTTACACCATGGTGATGTTCGGCTCGATGTATTACATCGTGCCGCGGCTGGTCGGCCGGGAATGGCGCTATGCCTCACTGATCAAGCTGCATTTCTGGTCCTCAGCTTATGGCGTCATGCTTATGGTGCTGATGCTGCTCGTCGGCGGTCTCACACAGGGGAGAGATCTAAATAACGCAGCGCTCTCCTTCACCGAAAGCACGCAATCCATCCTGCCTTACCTGCGCGGCCGCAGCCTCTCCGGGATGTTGCTGACGATTGCGCATTTCGTCTTCGCATTTCACTTCGGCCTGATGCTCTTCGGGCTCGGGCGCACGGCGAGCGTACCGACGTTCCTGAACCCGCAAAAGGAGGAGGCGCTCAGCACGCATATATGAAGGGACTCGTGCCGCTCGTGCTGGGTATCTTCGGGACGTTCGCGTTCTCGTGGAC
>JBHENA010000124.1:7543-7939 GCA_046262275.1 Chthoniobacterales bacterium | reverse complement strand
GTAATCAACCGCTGCTCCCCGCGCGTCGAGAAGCTCGAGCAGGTGATAACTGGGAGACTCACGGTCGTCGTCAACGTTCGGTTTGTAAGCGAGCCCCACAATCAATACGCGGCTTCCTTTAACTGCTTTGCCCTGATTGTTGAGGGCTTCGGCGATCTTATCGACGACATAGCGCGGCATCGCCGTGTTGATTTCACCGGCCAGCTCGATGAAGCGGGTATGCTGCTCGAATTCGCGGGCCTTCCATGTGAGGTAAAACGGATCGATCGGGATGCAATGGCCCCCGAGTCCGGGTCCGGGGTAGAATGCCATATAGCCAAACGGCTTCGTTTTGGCCGCCTCGATCACCTCCCAGACGTCGATGCCCATCGCACCATAGATGACCTTTAGCTCGTT
>JBHENA010000124.1:374-7341 GCA_046262275.1 Chthoniobacterales bacterium | reverse complement strand
AAGCACACTTCGCAGGTCCTCATCGGTGGTTCCCGGATAGGTGGTGGATTCCAGCACGACCAGCGTGCCTTTCTGCAGGTGCGGCGCGATGCTTTCAGCCGTGCGCAGAATATACGAAATGTCCGGCTCTCTGTGCTTCGTTAATGGCGTGGGGACGCAGATGATTACGGCCTCGACATCGCGGATGATGCTGAAGTCGAGTGAGGCGCGAAGTCGCTTGCTTTGGAGTTCCTGCGTGATGGTGGTGCTGGAAATGTGCTGGATGTAGCTCGCACCCGCATTGATGGAATCGATCTTCTTTGAGTCGACATCGAGTCCCACGACCGAAACTCCTGATTTTGCGAACTGAAGCGCGAGCGGCAAACCAACGTACCCCAGACCGACAATCGCGATGGATCTCACCGCTTCGCGCCTGTCACCGGCCGTTGCTGTGTGAGCCCTCCCGCCAGTAGAGGCGGCTGGACGGTCGCCATTTGCCGTCAATCCGTGCAAGTCCGCCGACTGTTCCGACGATGCAATGAGATTGTCTGGGTTTGTCACTGGTGGACGCGTTGAATCACCGCACGGGCCGCTGCGCAACCTCATTGGTAGTGTGCAAGCCCTCCGACTGTCTAATCGCGATGAACGGGGATCGTTGTAACAAATCACTAGCGGAGAAGCAAGAATTTTTGTCACTAATTGGAAAGGGCAATGTCCCCCCTTTGCCTGGGGTCCGGTCGCATTTATCGTTGCGGCATTGATTCGCCGATGACACTGCGCCATGAGCAGGTTCCCGCAACCTAACCCGTGCCACGCATCCACTTAAGCAAGGCTTTGCTTTTTTTGAGCCGCGATCTCCCGCGATGGCTGTTTTTGGGCGCGCTCATTTATGCTCCCTGGGATTACGGTGGCACAACCTCCCGCTCTATCACCGCCATCAACTGGATCCTTGGGGCCGTGGTTGGTCTTTGGCTGCTCGGATTGAGCGTCCGGAGACGCAGGCCGGTAATCCCGGTCCAACTGTGGGTTGCCGCCGCGGCGATTCTAGTTCTTGGCTGGTTCACCACATATAACGCTCGCGCAATATATGATAGCGACTTCGGCATGTTTGTGCCCATGCGCAACCCCATACCTTGGGCGCCATCATCGGTTGATGCGATTGTCGCCACCACTTCGATGGTGCGAGTGACTTGTTTGATCGGCGTGCTGTTCTTCGTCGTTGATCTTTGCCGGCGCCCACAATGGCTGCTGCGGATTTGGATCACAATCGCGATAGCGGGCGGCTCCATCGCGCTCCTTGGACTGCTGCAGCGAGCAACTGGAGCGGTCTTGCCGTATTGGGAGTACAGGCCGTGGTTGGACCACTTCACGTTTTTCGCGACCTATTATTATCACGGTAACGCCGGGGCTTTTTTAAACCTTGTCTTTCCTCCCACAGTGGGGCTCGCTCTGCGAACTTTCCAACGGCCGCGCGTCCACATTCAGCGAGCGATTTGGCTGACCGCAACGTTCTTGCTAATTGTCGCGATCTTCACGAACACCTCGCGCGCCGCACAACTCCTCGGTATCATCTTGTTTGTCACACTCTCACTCGCCGCGGTGCGGCAGATGCGGAGACTTACCGTTGCACAGAATCGTATTGCGATTGCTGCGACGGTAGGGGTCACCGTCGTCGTCTTGGTCGCGATTGCGCAGGCTACTGGGATTACGAGGGGCGTCGAGCGGTGGCACCGCACCGCGGGTGAAATTCCGGCCGATAGCCGCTGGCAAGCGTATAAAATCGCGCTCAGCGCACTTCCCGATGCCGGCTGGTTTGGGTTTGGTCCCGGTACTTTCGTCGCGATTTTTCCGCACTACGAGCGGGCGATGAATGTGGAACTACAAGGCCGGATGACTTACCTGCATCAGGATTACTTGCAGACTTTGCTGGAATGGGGATGGCTTGGCGGCGCCTGCTGGGCCTTCATCTTTGGCGGCGGAATCGCCTCTGCCGTGACCGCGCTTCGCAGGGCCCGTGATCTCAAGCCGCAGCCCCGCCTTTATCGATTATTGCCGCTCGTGCTGATCGCGCTCGGCGCAGTCCTGCTACACTCGTCCGTAGACTTTCCGCTTCAGATTGCGTCCTTGCAGTTGTATGTCGCGACGTACTTGGGGATCTGCTGGGCCGGCAAATACGCTTTCGCCCACGCCGAGAAATCTCATCTGGCGGGCTCCCGTCCGAAATAATGAAAGGCCCATGCACCCGTAGGTGCATGGGCCTTTTCGGTGATCTAGCAACAGCCGCCTTTGGCGACGTTCAGCTTCTACTTCTGGTTGCCTGGCTTGTTGCAGGGGCCGCGGTCGGGGTCCCCATGCTTCCTGTGCGCTGCCGCGGCTGGAGGCGGGAGACAAAGCACTTTGCCGTTATGAAAAACGGCTTCGTATTGTTTTGGTGCTGGCGGCGAACTTTCTTGCCTGCTGGTGGTGCCGTACGTCGTCGACAACGGGCACGGCTGCTTGGCGAAGGAGGAAGTCACTGCCCAGAGGGAGGCGACACCCGCCGCAATGCCGAGGAGGAGGATCTGGCGCTTGGCTGCAATTTTTAGGCTCATAAGATTAATATGTAATGGTGAGACTGACTGCGTTTGCCCGGCATTATGGGTTCTCGGGTGAGGCATGCAAGCCTTTTTTCGGGCTAAATTTCACTTTTTTTTTCGTCTTAAAAACCTCTGGGCGGCCTGCCAAATACCGGGTCGGCTAGGAAACGCAACGCTTTCTCCTCAGTCGCGATTGCAGTGGCGAAGTGCGTCATTGCCTCGGTGGTATCTTCCACGGAACGGGGGCCGGAGAGCACCTCGCCGCTCCCAATACTGCAGTCGAGATACTCCCTCTCGCGCACAACTTGGCTCTCGCCGCGGTTCTTCGGGACCAAATTGACCTCGCCTCGTGCAACGATGAGACGCAGCCGATCATTATCACGACCCACATAAAACACCGCGGGCACGTATGCTTCTACTGCCCCGGCCGCTGCGCCGATCGACAAATCCAGATAGCCGAATATCTGCGGCGTAGTCATGCAAATGGAGCCGCGTTCGAGCTGAAGCCGCCCTTGCCGCCCGCGCATCGGCGAGTCGAAGTCGTTCCCGCTCTTTACGATCAACAACTGATCAATCGTCACCGCGGTGCCGGAGTTGAGTTGAAGCACCATCCCTGGCAGGAGCGAAATCGTTGCGGTTGCACCTTCTGCACTTTCGAGCCGTTCCCCGGTGGAAATCACGTCGCCCGGCCCAAGTGTTCTGCGGCTGGAAGGTGTGACGGCCAAGACTTTGCCTGAGGTCTCGAGAACTTGCGCGAGCACACGGTCTGAAGCGATCTCGTCGCACCCAAATGCAGCGAAACAGGCGAAAATGGCAAAAATGCGCAGCGCGTGGCGTCGCGCGGAATGTAGAAGTTTCAGCACGACGGCGCCTTCCGAAATCGCAGCGCATACGGGGATCGAACCCGTGCACCAGCCTTGAGAGGGCTGTGTCCTAACCACTAGACGAATGCGCCGGCGTGAAATTCTGCGCATCCTAATGCCAGCCAATCGCACGGGCAAGTCTCGCCTGCCACACCCATGCTTCGGCTGCGCAATCGCGTCATCACGGTGCCTTCGTCGGCGACGGCGAGGCATCGGGGCGGACGCGAGGTTGCGGCAGCGCATTCAGTGCCTCGTTCTTTTTGTCGTTGAGATAGGTTTTCATCTCCGGCGCAGCGAGCGCGGTCATCTTCGCGTAAAGCATCTCGTAGTAGACTCGCAGCAGCTTCCGCTTCTCCAGATCTGTGCGCGCGGAATTCGCGGTGGCTAATGCAGCTTTCACTTCAGCATTGTTCTGCACCTGGTTACGAAGTTTCCGCCACTCGACATGAAGACGGCGAGTATTGGCCGCAGGGCTGAGCGGGGGTGGCTTGAAGGCCTCGTCCAGCTGCGGAATGCTGGGAATAGTGGACGAGGATGGTGCTCGGGAAAGATCAGGCGGCGGCAGTACGTCCGCGGGAAGCACCTCGGACGGAGTAACGGCTAAGGTCGGTGTCGAAGTTGACTGCGGGGAGGGCGCAGTAGGATCTTGGTTTTCAGGCTTGGGCAAAGCGACCTCCTGAGCAGTAAGCGGCCCAAGCGTCGCGCAGCAAAGAAGAAGCGCGGCAGTTCGCAAAAGCAGTTTCATCTCTGTTGGTGATGGTCGGGGTGACAGGATTTGAACCTGCGACCTCCTGGTCCCAAACCAGGCGCTCTACCAAGCTAAGCTACACCCCGCGCTACGGCTGACGAGTATCACGCGCTCCGGCCGCACGCATGCGGAAACTTCGCGAGCGGATGTCCGCCATCAATAGCTCGATGAGCAGCGTGGCCGCTCCACGTCAGCGCCCGTTCGTGCTGACGGCGAGCTTCACCGTATCGCTAGTGTTGCCGATGAAGTAGAGCGAAACGCCGCCCGCCGCATAAACAGGGTACAGCGTGTAGGGCACCCCTTTTTTCCATACGGGATTCCTGCGGTCGATGCGCAGCCCTCGCGTAAAGGAATGATCCGCAACGGAGATGTAATTGCGGCGGTCGAAGATGGTGGTGCTGTCGTCCGGCCGGCCCGCGCCCAGGTAGGTGCCGACATGCGTGAAGCTGCGGAATGTGTCGGTGAGGATGGCGTCTTCCTGGCCGTCATCGAGGCGAGCCCGGCCACGGAACGCGAATTCGTAATGCGGGCCGCCCCAGTGGCTCAGATTCACCGGATGCCCAACCGAAACCTCAAATACATGCAGGGCCTCCTCTGCTTCCTGCGCTGCGCCCGCGGTTGTTGTGCTCGTCTTCGTCGCCTGCGCAGACGCACTGGTCTGCTTCCGGCTCTGTTCCCGCCGCGCCTCAAAAGCCGATGCCTCTGCCGCTGGGAGAACTACTGCCGGGGCCTTCAGCGCGCGGATCAGAGAATCCGCGGCGCCTTGGGTTTTCAGCGTCGCCTCCTGTTGAGGAGTCAGCGCGCGTACCAGCTTCCGGTCATGCACCTCCTGCAGGATCGAGGCCTCACTCTCTCGCGCCCGCACGAGTAGAGATATTTCCTTGAACTCGATCGGCTCAGCGAAGGCGGCAGTCGCGATGATGGACGACGCGAACGCGACAAACGTGAGGAGGAATTTGGGCGGAGTTTTCATAATGGCCACAGGTTTAGCAGGAGGGCGCAGGTTTTGACAACGCTGGAGTTTGCTCGCCGCAGCGAGTGTTTCCGTTCGTCACCAGGACGGAAGCGGTTGGAACTGGCGCGCTAGCCTGCGCGTCGTGTAAACCGCAGTATGCACAAGGCACTTCGGATTTTCGTTTGTTGTTTTGCGATCACGGCTCTCGGACAGGAAAAGCAAGCGGAAGTAGTCGCGTTGAAAGCGGCGCGCTTGTTCGATGGCAAGGCGAAGGCGCTGGTGCCGAATGGCGTGGTCGTGATCAAAGGCGACAAGATTGCCGATGCCGGCAGCGGCATCGCGATTCCGCAAGGGGCACAGGTGATGGATCTCGGCGATGCGACGCTTTCGCCCGGGTTTATGGATGCGCATACGCATCTGACTTTCGACGGTTCGCTCGGGCACCAGGAAACGATCCTGCACGATCTACAGTCGGAGCCGGCGAAGAAGGCTTATGACGCGCTGAAGTATGCGCGCGCGACGCTGGAGGCGGGTTTCACGACCGTGCGCGATGTGGGCGCCGGCCACTTCATCGATGTGGCGCTGCGGGATGCGATTGCGAGCGGCACGGTGGCGGGGCCGCGGATGCTCGTAGCAACGCTGGGAATCGGCGCCACCGGCGGACATTTCGACGGGGCGAATGGTTTTCGTAATGAGCTCTTCGGGAAGCAATCGACGTGGACGGACGGGATCGCCGATGGGCCGGAGGAGGTGCGCAAAGCGGTTCGATTCGAGGTGAAAAACGGGGCGGACGTGATCAAGGCGTCGGTCTCGGGCGGCGTGCTCTCGCTCAAGGATGAGGTCGATGTGCCGCAGCTTTCGCCCGCAGAGATCGCGGCGCTGGTGGAGGAGTCGCATCGGCTGCGCAAGAAGGTGGCAGTGCATTGCCACGGCGACACGGCAGCGCGTGATGCGATCAATGCGGGCGTGGATTCGATCGAGCATGGGTCGTTTCTGAAACCGGAGACGCTCGCGTTGATGAAGACGAAGAACGTGACGCTCGTGCCGACGCTAATGGCGGCGGCGTGGGTGAATTCGCAGGCGGACAAGTATCCGCCGGAGATTCAGGCGAAGGCGAAGGCGGCGACGGAGGCGCGGGGGGAGATGTTCCGCAATGCGGTGAAGACCGGGGTGAATATCGCGTTCGGCACGGATGCGGGTGTGTTTCCGCACGGCACCAATGCGAAGGAGTTCGCGCTCATGACAGAGCTGGGGATGACGCCGGTCGATGCGCTTCGCGCGGCGACTCAGGGCACCGCGCAGTTGCTCGGGATCGCGGAGAAGGTGGGGACGATCGAGAAGGGGAAGCTGGCGGACGTCATCGCAATGTCAGGTGATCCGACGCAGGATATCACCGCGACTGAGCGGGTCTTCTTTGTGATGAAAGAAGGGAAGATTTTCAAGAACGCGCGATGACTCGGCGCAACTGATTTCCTTTTGACAGGTTGATGCAACCCGCTACGATGTCCCCCCGCGGCGTCCTGGTTGATGCAACCTGCGCCGCACCAGCAGGAGAGTCCCGCGAAGCCGGACTCGCTCGGACTGCTCATCACCATGCAACATAATCGCTCGAAACGTTATCGCGCGGCCGCCGAGCAGGTGGACCGCTCACGCAATTACAACCTCGCCGAGGCGGTCTCGACGTTAAAGAAGTTGCCGGCGCCGAAATTCGATCAGACGGTGACTGTGTCGTTTCGTCTGGGGGTCGATCCCAAGCAATCGGACCAGATGGTGCGGGGGACATGTCCGCTCCCGCATGGCAGCGGCAAGCAGGTGCGCGTGCTGGTCTTCGCGGAAGGAGATGCGG
>JBHENA010000124.1:0-338 GCA_046262275.1 Chthoniobacterales bacterium | reverse complement strand
TTCAGGATTTTGATGTGGCGATCGCCACGCCGGCGGCGATGGCCGAGGTGCGCAAGCTCGGGAAAGTGCTTGGTCCGCGCGGATTGATGCCGAACCCAAAGACGGGCACGGTGACCGAGGACACGGCGAAGGCCGTGCGCGAGGTGAAGGCGGGTCGCGTCGAATTCAAGCTCGATAAGAATGGCAACGTAGCAGTGCCGGTGGGAAAATTTTCGTTTGCCGAAGATCAACTGGTTCAGAACGGCACGGCGGTGATCGAGGCAGTGGTAAAAGCGCGGCCGGCAACGGCAAAAGGCCGGTTTGTGGAAGGCATGACGCTGAGCGCTACGATGTCGCCC
>JBHENA010000123.1:321-8039 GCA_046262275.1 Chthoniobacterales bacterium | reverse complement strand
GCGCGCAATCGAGCAGCACACTCGTCCCCACCACGTTCGTGTGGATGAAATTCTGCGGAGAATCGATCGAGCGGTCGACGTGCGACTCCGCGGCGAAATTGATCACGGCGTAGAACAGCTGGTCCGCCATCAGCGCGTTCATCTGGTCAGCGTCCCCGATATCGGCTTTGAAGAACTCGTAGCGATCGCCGTATTTCTCCGCGACACCGTCGAGATTCGCGAGGTTGCCGGCATAGGTGAGTACGTCCACGTTCGCGACCGACGTCTGCTTGTAATGTTCCAGAATATACCGAATAAAGTTGCTCCCGATGAAGCCACAGCCGCCGGTAACCAAGATGCGCATCGCAGCGCGTACTAGCAGCGCGACCGACGCGGCGCTAGCGGAATCTCCCTCGTGGGGCCGCTGCCAGACGCGCGCGCGGGAGATTGATTGGACGCCCTGGCTGATCGTCGCGCTCGGCGCCTTTCTCCGGATTTTCCTGCTCGCGATTAAGCCGCCTCACTTCGACGAAGGCATCAATGGCTGGTTCGTCGATCAGATGACAAAGAATGGCTTCTACCGTTACGACCCGACGAACTATCACGGGCCGCTCCACTTCTATATCCTCTTCGTCTCGCAGACGCTTTTTGGAAGGAACCTGTGGGCGCTGCGCATGCCAGTGGTGCTCGGCAGTATCTTCTGTATCTGGCTCACGACGCGCTACGAGCCGGTCGTGGGGAAAACCGTCAGCCGTTGCGCCGCTCTGGCGATGGCGGTATCACCCGGATTTGTCTTCTACGGCCGCTACTCGATTCATGAGGTCTGGCTGCTCTTATCGCAGATGCTTTTCATCCTGGGCTTGTTAGGCCTCTGGAGAACTGGCATCCGCCGCTATCTCTGGTGCGCGGGGATGGGGCTGATGGGGATGATTCTGACCAAGGAAACTTACATCATTCATGTCGGCTGCGCAGCGATCGCGCTCCTCGTGGCGTGGCTCTCGCATAAGATTACGCCCGCCGAGAACACCAGGCCAGCAAAGCAAACGTGGACCTATCTCGACCTGGCCGTGATCGCCTGCGTCGGGATCGCTTCCGTCATCTTCTTCTACTCAGGCACTTTCATGAACTGGGCCGGCGTGAAAGGACTGATCGCGACGTTCGATGCGTGGTTCAAAACGGGGCATAACGGAAATGGCCACGAGAAGCCCTGGTACTACTGGCTGACGTTGATCGGCCGGTATGAGCTCGCCATTGGGTTCGGACTACTCGCGTGTGCGGCGTGTCAGTTGTTCCGCAATATCGCCATCCGTTATCTCGCCATTTATGGCGTCGGTGTGCTGCTGGCCTACAGCATCGTCCATTACAAGACTCCGTGGTGCATCATCAGCATCGTCTGGCCGCTATTGTTTCTCTTCGGCGCCGGGATCACGCTACTCCCCGAGCGGTATGGCCGTGCGACTACCTTCATCGCGGGGCTATTGCTTCTTATGTCGCTCGTTCAGTCGATCCGACTGAACTATTTCCGCTGCACGACTGACACTGAACCGTATGTGTATGTTCAGACTTACAACGACATCTGGAAGCTAACGGACCCTCTCCTGAAGTTAGCGAAGCGCAATCCGCTGGCTTACCAACTGGTAGGGCACATGATCCGCACCAGCGCTTATCCCCTCCCCTGGATCCTCGGCGATTTCCCGCGCATCGGTTATTATGAGAAGGACAATCTCCCAAACACTCTCGATGCCGACTTCCTCTTGGTGCAGGAGGACAAGGTGGCGGTCGTAGAGCCCAAGTTGAAGGGATCGTATTACACGATGCCGCTTACGATTCGCCCTTATCAGGACACATCAAAGCTCTATCTCAGCGCAAAAATCTTCAAAGACTTCTTCCCGGGACAGGTGCCTGAGTTTGCAGGTCCCGAAGCCGCCGTAGCTCACCCGTAAGCCGATGAAGTGGCTCGCCAGTGGTCTGGCTTTTGTTAACGCATCCGCCGCTAGCGCGCTTGTGCTCGGGACCTGTTTCCACGGCCTTGGGCGAGGGGTTGCCATCTGCGCCTTTGTCATCGGTCTCGGAGTAGCTGTGCTTGCCCATCTGCAAACGACCAGCACGCACGACGCGCCATCGATTATTATAACAGTCGCTTATCCCCGCTTCTGGTTTTGGGCTCTGGCGGCCTGCTTCGCTTTCGTAGCTTTCCGTTCGTTCTGTTGGCTGCTTTATATTGATGGCAACCAGCTCAAGATCCAGTCGCCGAACAACCTCGGCGATCTGGGGTTACATTTCACCTACATCAAAACTTTCACTAGTGGGGTCGCACTCTGGCCCGAGAACCCAATCTTCCCTGGTAGCTACATGCGCTATCCGGCGGGCACAGACTTGTTTAACAGTCTGCTCTTGCTCGGTGGCGTGGACCTCATTCATGGGCTCGTCTGGGCCGGACTGCTAGGGTCGCTCGCTACCTTTTACGCGCTCTACCGCTGGGCCGGTACGTTTGGGATCGCCGGCTTCCTATTTAACGGCGGTCTCGCCGGGTTTACCTTTCTACAAACTTGGAAGGCACTCGACTATCAGGGCGACAAGACGATCGCGTGGAAGAGTCTCCCACTTTCCATGCTCGTAACGCAGCGCGGGCTCCTCTATGCGCTGCCGGTAGGACTCCTTCTGCTCTATCACTGGCGCGCGAAGTATTCTTCGCTCAACGTGGCGGAAGAAAATACCGGAGTCCGGCGAGGCCCCCTACCCTTTTGGCAGGAGCTTAGCTTCTACGCGACGATGCCGCTGTTCCATGTGCATACGTTCATGGCGCTCAGCATCGTGGCAGCGTTCTTATTCGCAATTGGCGACCGCGAAACGCGCAAGCAACTCGCTGCAGTAGTTGGCGCGGCTTTCGTCCCGGCCACCTTTTTCATGTGGACCATCACGGACCACTTCCATGCGAGTTCTGTTTTGAAATGGAAGCCCGGTTGGGTCCAAACAGGGACGGGTGATATGGCCATGCCATTCCTCCGTTTTTGGATCTACAACTTCGGGATCCTTGTTCCGCTAGTCCTACTTCTTCTGGGTGTCTGTATCGCTCGCGCGCGTCGGAGCAGCGGCCCGTTCCAGATCCGCTCTCAGCCAGCGCTCGTCTTTCTGGCCCCGGCCTGCCTGATCTTTATCTTTGCCTGCTTTGTTAAAACCGCGCCATGGGAATGGGACAACCTGAAGCTGATTATTTGGGCTTATCTGATCATGTTGCCATTTCTCTGGTCAGAGCTAATTGCGCGTTGGCCTGTCCCGGTCCGCGCCGGAATCATTGCGGCGCTTTTCGCTTCCGGGATGATCTCGCTTTACGGCGGTCTGGTCAGTAATCCAAATGGCTTTGACTTTACTGATCGTGCTGAACTGGACGCAGTGGGAGCAGCGCTGCGAAAGATGCCGCGCGACGCTCGCTACGCGGCGTATCCGACTTATAACCATCCGTTACTGCTGCAGGGTCGACGCGTAGTGATGGGTTATCCGGGCCACCTTTGGACGCAAGGGTTCGACTACACTGAGACGGAGAAGCACCTCAATGCCCTGATGCGCGGCGCGCCCGACTGGCGGTCGCAGGCACGCGCCGTAGGAGCACGATACCTTTTTTGGGGACGCCTGGAGAAAACGAACTACACCGGCAGCACGCGCCCGTGGGAGAAGGAGTCTCAGTTACTCGCGACGGGTAACTGGGGCTCCATCTACGATCTGGAAGCGACGCCTGTAATCGCTCCCCCCGCTACGGGTCAGTAGCTTCGCAGCCGATCCGCGCGGGGCGTTCGGACCGAGCACGACCTGCCGCAATTGTAGTTTCTGGGCGACGTAGAACGGGACGCCGTCGCTGCCTTCCAAGTCACCCGTTTGCATAAAGACGAGGAGTTTCGGAACCCCCCGCGTCTGGAAGAACCGGACGATCTGCGTGGCCGCGAACTGCTGACTGGCCACCCGCGCTTGATAACTGGCAGCGACGTCGCGGCCACTCAAGCTCTCCGCCGCCGTCATTCGCTCCGCATAAGTCTCAAGCCCTGACGGAGGCGAGCGGAAGCGCAAGGTTGATTGCTGCTCGACCTCGGAATCAGATATCCCGCTCGCGCCCTGACGCTGCGAGGGACGCAACGCGAGATGGTGAATGCCGGCCGCTTGCGTCTCGCGCAGCACCGCCCGGCAATGTTCACGCGCGCGGCTTGTCCCCCCGATGTCCAGCCGCGTGATCAGCTTGTCGTCGCCCGCCAGTTTCTGTGATGCGAACTCATCAAGCAGCGGTTGCTGATCAGCTCCAATGATATCCCACGCGATCGCGAACGGCGTCCCGCTCGTTTGAAATGCTTCGAGAAGAAGTGCGGCTGGCTCTGAACGCGCGCCGGAAGCAGCACGCTCCACAGGAAAATAAACGATGTCTGCTCCGGCAACCGTCGCCGCGTAATCGGGGCGCGAATCGGATGAACCTCCCGGCTCCAGCGCAGCGCGTTTCGGCAAGGCCGGCTTTGACGCGCAACTTGCCAAGTGAAATGCGAGGAGAGCGCACGCTGCAATTCTCGTGACCAGCTGAACGAACCGCATGGTAAGGGCGTTTACGCGCCGCGGCCCGAGTGCACGAGAAACTTCGTCGTTAGCTCTGCATCCCCCGCACGAACCGCGGCGCGCAGACGAAGCCGCGTTCTCCAACCGGCAGCGGCGATTTGACAGCCGATGTGAAAGGTTTGGCGCCAGGTCACCCCTGAAACCTTCTGCTCGCCCGCAATCCGCTTCCGTTCGTCCGCTGCTACTTCCACAACGCGCGCGCCGAGAATCGCAGCGGCGATCTGCGCCTCGATCGTCCAACCGAACGTCATTTCGCGTAACCCGATAGCTTCGAATAGGTCGCGCGCAATCAATCGATGCGGCGCCAAGTCGCTAAACCAACGTTGTGTCAGCAGGCCGCACCAAAGTCCCAGCGCGAAGTTCGCCAGCACGTGCGGGAGACTCATCGTCCGCCAATTCCGACGCGACATGGTGCGGGCGCCGAGCACCATCGAGTAGCCTTGCGCGTAAGCGGCAGTGAGGTTGAATACGTCTCGCGGATCGCTCGCGCCATCAGCAGCGAAGAAAATGTACGCTTCCACCGTGGGGTGCTCACGTGTGACCGCATCGATCGCAGCCTGGCAGCCGAAGCCGTAACCCCGCGCGGATGTTTCGGCTACGACAACCGGGTATTCGCGGGCGAACTCCGCAGTGCGATCACTCGATGCGTTGACGCCAACGGCGACGACATACTTCGCTGGATCGATGACGCATAAGAGCTCGTCGAGCACACGTGAGATGCACGGCGCTTCGTCACAAGCCGGGATGATGATCGCGATCATCGGTCCGCTGTCTCTGTCTAGAATGGCACTGCCTCCGGGAGAGGAGGTGTCCGCGAGAGATAATGAATTCACGTTAGACATGAGAGGCGACCGTCTGGTCATTATTTCAGCCGCCAATTGCTGCCACACTCAAGACCAGTTGCCCTTCCGCGACTGATTCGCCCGCGACCGTCGCCCGGACGCTAAATTGCACCAGCTTGTCGACTTCCGCGAGCTTCTCGGCGTGGAGCTCGATCAGCTCGCCGGGACGCGCGGCACGCTGGAATTTCATGCTGCGAATCGCTGAGAGAAGGAAGAGCGGGCGCGCGGGCGCAGAGTAACCAGAGGCGGCGGCGATTCCTGCGGTTTGCGCGAGTGCTTCGGTCAGGATCACGCCCGGCACGAGGGGATTGCCGGGGAAATGCCCCGCGAACATCAGGTCGTTTGCCTCAAACGTCATTGTGCAATCCGCTGACACGCCCGGAGTGGCGGCGACAAGTTCACGCACGAACACGAACGGTGCTCGATGCGGCAGGCTGGCGAGGAGCTGAGAATCTGGAGAGTGCACAGGCGTGGGCGGTTGCGACGGAGTGTCGCCCGTCCAGAGGGCGCACTCAACCCGGCCGCCTCAGCCGTTCACGAAATACGCGAACTTCCAGCTGCCGTTCATGCGGCGAATGCCCGCCCGGTAGCCGTCGTACGCCACCGCTGGATTCGCAAACTGCGGCGGCGCGACCATGAAGTCTTCCTTCTTCACGAATGGCTCCGTCACGATCCCTTCGAGTTCAGGCCACAGCCCGTTCTCATCCCAATATTGGAAGACGCCCTCGCCTTTCCGATCCTGCTCCGAGCTCGACCCCATCACGTACGCGAAGTCTGAGGTCATCATCGACGCCAGAGTGTTCACGTCGTGCGCCTGAACGGCTTTGCGCAGTCGGCTGAGGAACGCCTGAAAATCGACGTCCGCATTCGCCTCCGTCGTTTGAGCATCCTTCTTCGCCTGAGCCGCGTCCGTCTTCTGATTGCGTTTCGCTGCGGATCTGCAGCCGGTCATTGCAATCGCGAGCACCAGCAGTAACCAGCCGAGTTTTCTCATATCCGTCGACGTTCTCGCAGGTTCACGAGTCGCGTTCAAGGCCGCTTTCCGGACGATAACTTCAATGCAGGTGGGGGCTGCCACGACGGCGGAGGCGGATCGGATGCTCCACGAAGATAAAGTAAAGCGCGCTGAAAAAATCGCGCAGGCTGCAAGGCGGGCTCGTCGCGCGCAGCGGTCCGCGCCGTAATCCCGAGATGACACTGCCGACCGTCAGCTTCGCGGGTCGCGGCATGCTGGTGTAGTGGGAACCGAACGCATGCAGTCGATGCGCGTCCGAGGTCGCGATCAGCGGCTTGCCGAACTCCGCCGCGGCGCGCACAGCGGGACGATTCGGATCAAACAATCCCCGATGGAAACGGCAGATCTCGATCGCATCAAAACAATCGATTTCGCGGCGCAAAATCTCGCCGCCCATCGAGCCACCAGTGACGTAAAACGGATGTGGCACGATTGTGTAGAGCGAATCCCCCCGCGTCGCGCGGAGCTGGCGCAGATCGTCGAAGCTTCTAATCGCGGAGACCTCGTGCGCGTTCACATTCAGCAAAATCACGTCTGCTCCGCGAATTCGCACCTCGGCCGCAGGAATCAGCAGAATGCCCATTCGCGCGGCCTCCTCGAACACTTCCGCTCGGTCGAACACTGCGTCATGCAGCGTGATCGCGAGCACGTGAAAGCCGAGCGCCTTTGCTCGCTCGAGCAGTTGATGGGCAGAGTAATCGAGCGCGTCGAGCGGATCGTCGAGCGTGTGGATATGAAGATCGAGCTTGATCCAGTCGGTCGCCGGATCGGGGTTCTCGCGCGGCAAATCAGCGTCCAAACGACAACTTCTTCGCGGCTGCATTCGTCTCAACTGCTTTCACCAACACCGGCCAAACAGCACTTGCGACCACGTCTTGCATGCGGGAAGATTTTGCCCGCGCGACGCGCGCACCCTGCTCGGGTGGTGAAATGGCAGACACGTACGTTTGAGGGGCGTATGCCGCAAGGCATGGGGGTTCAAGTCCCCCCCCGAGCACTTTCTTAATCGGCTATATTCCCGCCGTATGTCTGTGAGCACAATATTTGCGACGCCGCGTTGCCATAATATCTGCATCAGGTGAGCAGAATATCTGCAACATCCCTCGCAAGACGCGGCGCCGAGCTGGTAAATTGTTGCAGACATTGCGCTCGGTCTTGCATTTCTCGAGGCTGAAATTCGCGAGCTCGAAGTGCCGAGGCGGCACTAAATCAAACGAAGGCTTCTAAAGCGCTAAGCACCGAGTCCAAGTCGAGCGATGAACCGAACGCCACGACGGGAACCCCAATCC
>JBHENA010000123.1:0-311 GCA_046262275.1 Chthoniobacterales bacterium | reverse complement strand
TTTTGCCGCAAACGTTGCTTCCAGTTTCGAATCAAATTCGCGAGGCGATTCGCCGCTTGCTCGATAGTGCCCGCTTTGGACGACCAGTTCCGGCTGTAGATCGCTCTCGACGAATGTCTTGATTCTAGCCCGCAGTTCCCAACCCTTGCACGCGAGCAACGTGGGTATGAGCTGCGCCAGCAACACTCCGTATCGGCGCGTTTCACGAAGAAAAGACGCTGGGCCGTTGATCGTGAACTCGAAGCCGGTTTCAGTCCGGATCCCAGAGTGCATCAGTCGGGCGAGCTTCACCGCCGTGATAATGCGTCGGT
>JBHENA010000122.1:430-8068 GCA_046262275.1 Chthoniobacterales bacterium | reverse complement strand
AAAAGACACAGGGCTGCGATGGAAAAGATCCATGGAGTTCTCAATTTCATGCCGCTGGTTTAACGAATTCGGAACGAAAGGCAACCCGGACGCGGCGCGACCCGCAATGAGTTCGACGCTGAAAGCTGTTGTAGCCGCCTCGCTGCGTCGAGGCGCGAGCGTCCTGTGCAAGTCGCGCAGGAAACGGCGACGCAGCGCCGTTGCTACAACAAAGGCTTTCGCAATTCGTGCGACTTAGCACGAGTGCTTTTTTCAATAAAGCAACCGAGCCGGTTCTAATGGCGGAAGTGCCGGACGCCGGTGAAGATCATCGTCATCTGGCGCTCATCAGCGGCGGCGATCACTTCAGCATCGCGGACGGAGCCGCCCGGTTGAATAGCGGCAGTCGCGCCGGCCTCGGCGGCGGCGATGAGGCCGTCGGCAAAAGGGAAAAAGGCGTCGCTCGCGATCGCGCTTCCTTGCAATGAGAGTCCGGCCTCCGCGGCTTTCCAGGCGGCGATCCGCGATGCATCGACGCGCGACATCTGCCCCGCGCCGATGCCGAGCGTGCGATCGGCGCCCGCATAGACGATCGCGTTCGACTTCACATACTTTACCACCCGCCAGGCGAAGATCATGGCGGCGAGTTCATCGGCGGTAGGTTTGTGTTTCGTCACGATCTGGGTCGAAAGATCGACCAGTTCGCCCGAGTCCTTGTCCTGCACGAGCACACCACCACAGACCGAGCGGATGTCCTGCTCGGGCGTGGTGACCTGCTTCGGGGGCAGGGCGCGGATGAGGCGGAGGTTCTTCTTTTTCTGGAACAGAGCGCGCGCCTCGGTCTCGAATTCCGGCGCGATGATCACCTCGCTGAAGATTTCGCTGATCGCTTTGGCGAGTGGCTCGTCGATGGGTCGGTTGGCAATTATGATCCCACCAAAGGGCGCCTGTTTGTCGGTCGCGAAGGCTTTCTCCCAGGCTTCGCGCAGATCGGGATCGCTACCCACCCCGCACGGATTGGTGTGCTTTAAAATCGCGACCGTCGGGGCGCTAAACTCGGACATCAGGTTGGTGGCCGCGCTGATGTCGAGAATGTTGTTAAACGATAGCTCCTTGCCGTGCAGCTTCTCGAAGCACTCGTCGAAGTCGCCGTAGAGCGCCGCGTTTTGGTGCGGGTTCTCGCCGTAACGCAACCGCGTGACGAGCGGCAAAGAGATCGAAAAAGAAGCGTCGGTCGTTTGCTCCTGATTCAGGAAATTGCCGATCGTGCGGTCGTATTCAGAAGTTTTGATGAAAGCCTTGATCGCCAGCCGCTCCCGCAACTTCAGGGAGGTCTCGCCTTCGCGATCGCGCATGCTTTCGAGCACGCTCGCGTAATCCGCGGGATCGACCACCACCGTGACCGACTCGTAGTTCTTTGCTGCGCTGCGGATCATGGAAGGGCCACCGATATCGATTTGCTCGATCGCTTCCGCGAGGGTGACTCCCTGTTTCGCGATCGTCGCTTCAAAGGGATAGAGGTTCACCACCACGAGATCGATCCGTTGGAAGCCGCACTCCTTGGCCTGTTTTTCGTGGAGTGGATTCCCACGTTTGAAGAGCAAACCACCGTGCACGCGCGGGTGAAGAGTTTTTACCCGGCCTTCCAGCACCTCGGGGTAATCGGTAAAGCTGGAGATATCGCGCACCGGCACTCCTTCCTTGCGCAGCAATTCGGACGTGCCGCCGGTCGAAATGATATCGACTCCCTGTTTTTCCAGCGCCCGGGCGAAATCCGCCACGCCGGTCTTGTCGGAAACGGAAATGAGCGCGCGCGTGATTTTCACCGGGGGCTGAATGGAGTGGTGGAGTATTGGAGTAGTGGAGCAATGCCGCGAGTGAAAAATTACTCGATAACTCCACTACTCCATCACTCCAGTCGGAGCTGCGGGTCAGCGATCTAGCACGACGTGTTTTGCCGCCGGATAGAGCGCGGGACAACAGCCGACCGTTTCGCAGAATGCTTTGCTGAAATGACTCAGGCTGGCGTAGCCGACCTCAGTGGCCGCTTCGGTGACGTTGTAGCGCCCGCTGCGCAGCAGTTCGGCCGCGCGCTCCATGCGCAGGTTCCGCAGAAACTGCGGAATCGTGAGACCGACTTCGCGCGAGAAAATGCGGCTAAGGTGAAACGGGCTACATCCGACCTCCTGCCCGAGCGCCTCCAGCCCCGGCGGGTTGGCGAGGTTGCGCGCGAGCAGTTCCTTCGTGCGCTCGACGCGATCCCGCGCCACGCGTTTCTGGCGCATGCAAAAAAGCTCCGGATCCTTCGGCGTGAAGAGGAAATGCGCCATCAACTCGAGGGCTTTACTCTGATACCAGAGGCTTTGCGCCGCCCGCGGCACTGGCGGCTGGAGCAAGCTCCCGACCAGACTCCGCTGCTCCGCGCCCATCGGACGCGGTGTGGAAACGACGTTCTCGTCCTGCTCTGGAAAAACGGCGCGTCGGACCTGCGGCTCGAGCTCTGCTTCGCAGTCAGCGAGCTGCTTCTGCAGGTGATCCCGGGAGAATTCGAGGGTCACGAACTGATGACGATCGCCCGCGCGCCGGGTGGCGGCGAGCGGAGCATCAGTCACGGAATAATAACCGGAGCTGCCGGAGACGTAATCGCTTTGCGCACCAGCGCCGACCGCGCCGCGGCCTTCCAGGTTCAGGCAAAACTCCAGGCTGTGCGGACGAAAGCTGAGCCCCCAGTTGGTAGGCTGCGCCACCTGAAAATCATGCCACTCGACGCTGAGCCCAAGTCGCTCGAACTCACCATAGAGCTGCTGCCAACCGTGCTGAGTCGCGCTCCACGGCCGCTGCGCACTGGAGCATATCTGCCCGGGATCCATCGCGGGGAATTACAGACATGCGCGCGGAAAAGCAAGATGCTTGCGCTGACCGTCGACGACGCTTGCTCCTACTGTCATCCCGAGGGTGGCGAAGCGCGCCGAGGGACCTCACGCCTGCTCTGCCGAATCCATCCGTCGTTCAGCGTTGGTCGAAGACCCGGTGTGAGGTCCCTCGCCGTCTGCGCAGGCTCGGGATGACTGCGTAGGCGGACAGCTGGTGCAACGCTAAACGGATATCAGCTGGCGGTCGCTGCGATGCGCCTCGACATAGCAAGGCGGCTACAGGGCAGAGCCTGCGGGTAGAACCGGCGGCCTGGAGAGCGCCGCTCCTTGTTTTCGCGCTAGCCGCGGTTGAAGAAATCCTCGAAAGAGCGGCTGACGCGCTCAAACATCCTGCGCGCATCGCGTTTCGTCCGCCGGAACATGTGTTTGATTTCCCGCTTCACGGCGTTCTCGTCCTCCTCGTCTTCGTCGACTGCGTAGATCTCCTCGTCGCCGGCTTCCTCTTCTTCAGTGCGCTCGACGCGATCCTCCTCCACATTGGCCATGTTCGCGCCGCGATACAATCCTTCCACACGAGTGACGTTGCCGCGGTTGGCCGCGATGTGAATCGTGCCAATCGGGCGGCGCGCTTCATCCTGCAGCGTCACAATCCACACGGGCACGCCGCGATCATTCGTGCGCAGGGTGTAAGCCACCTGGGAGAAGTTGGTGTGCGATTTGTCCGCCGTGTAGCTGGCTACGCTAAAGGCGCCACTCGAATCCAGATTCAGTTGCGCGGTGTTGATCGTCGCAGCTTCCGTGCTGCCGACCACACTGCGGCCTGGCGTTTGGTTCGAAATAATTCGGCCGCCGGCGACCTGCAGCTCGCGCACCCCTCCGGGTGCGTTCCTGTCCGCGATCAGGATGTTCCACCTCACCGGTTGCGGATCGCCGTCTACCCCGGTGACCGAGATTACGCGGTTAAGCGCAGCGCGATGAAATTGCGTCCCGACTACTTTGAGCGCGTCGTAAGCTGTCGCCTGTTCCTGCGCGGCAGCGCTCGAAGCGACGAGCATCAAGGCCAGAAACAACTTCCACATGCGGCGAATAAAACTGCGCCTTCCGCCTGCTGTCCACCCGTTTTCGGTTGCGGACGCCCATCAGGCGGCGTGTAGTTCAGCCTGCGATCGGGGCGATGAAGAAGACAAAGGTCGAATTCTCCAGCCACACCAGGAACCTCGCACTGATGCGCAACTTCGTGCGCACCTTCCTGAATGGCTATCCCTTTTCCGAGCAAGAACGCACTCTCATGGTGCTCGGAGTGGATGAAGCATGCACAAACATCATTCGGCACGCCTATCATTTGCGCGACGACAAGCCGATCGCGCTCTCGCTCGAAGGCCGCTCGAATTGTGTTTGCATGCGGCTCCGCGACTACGGCCGACAAACGCCACCCGAAGAAATGCAGGGGCGCTCGCATGATTTGATCAAGCCTGGCGGCCTCGGACTGCACCTGATCCGCAACGCCTTCGATAAGGTGGATTACATAATGAAGCGGCGCGGCACGGAGCTGGTGCTGACGAAGAACCTGGGATGATGGCTTGTTCGTTCTTCCTTTAGTGGCTAAGCTTCGGCGTGCACACCGTTCCTGCCGAGATCGACGAGCACGGTAATGTTCGCCTGCTGGAAAAGGTTCATGGCACCGCGAAGCGGCGCGCATTTGTAACAATCCTTGATGACAGTGAAGGGGTCTCGGAAACAGCATTGTTAAGCGAGGCGGCGCTGGCGGAGGATTGGGAGCGACCTGAGGAGGACAAAGCGTGGTCATACCTGCGACCGGCGCAGTAGCCCCGCTGGTTCATTTGCGTGTTTTGCGCTGTCATCCCGAGCCCGCGGAGACGGCGAGGGACCTCCCACCGGCTGTACTGCCACGCCGCCCGTAAATAGCGTGATCTACAAGCCTAATGTGAGGTCCCTCGGCGCGCTTCGCCAGCCTCGGGATGACAGAGTAGGGCACCAAACACTAAACCGTTACCAGGAACGGCTGATCTTGTCTGAAGTGGGGCGCCTCAAGGCGGATACACTTGCCCGCGTCCTAAATGCGGTTGTGAAACTACTCGTACCCGCGGCGTGACCGCGCACCCGCCGCTGTCGTTCCTTCGATGAAACCACCCGAACCAGATCCCGCGCTCGAGATTTCGCTGCGGCCGTCGATCTTCAGCGAGTTCACTGGTCAGGTGAAAGTCTGTGAACGCCTGGCGGTGCTAGTGGAAGCGGCGAAACGACGTGGAGACGTGCTCGAGCACATCCTCTTGAGCGGTCCGCCGGGGCTGGGGAAAACCACGCTTGCTCACATCATTGGTAACGCCATGGGCGTGAACGTGAAGAACACGAGCGGGCCGGTGATCGAGAAGGCCGGCGAATTGGCCGGCCTGCTGACGAGCCTCGAAAAAGGCGACGTGCTTTTCATCGACGAAATCCATCGGCTGCAACCGACGATCGAGGAATATCTCTACCCCGCGATGGAGGATTACCGGCTCGACATCATCATCGACCAAGGGCCGCAGGCGCGCAGCCTCCGGCTGCAACTACCGAAGTTCACTCTCATCGGCGCCACGACCCGCGCAGGGATGGTGAGCGCGCCGCTGCGATCGCGTTTCGGCATGACGGCGCGCCTCGATTACTACACCGCGGAGGAGATGCACAAGATCATCCTGCGCAGCGCCGGTCTGCTCGGGGTGGAGATCGATCACGCCGGCGCGGCGGAAATTGCCGCCCGCACCCGCGGGACGCCGCGCACTGCGAATAATCTTCTGCGCTGGGTGCGCGATTACGTGCAGGTAAAAGCCGACGGCAAGATCACCGCGGAACTGGCCGACCGCGCGCTCACCATGCTCGAGATCGACCGCGACGGCTTCGACCAATGGGACAAGCGGATCATTGAGGCCCTCATTCACAAGTTCAACGGCGGCCCCGTGGGATTAAACTCGCTCGCGGTGGCGATCGGGGAAGAAGCCGGCACACTCGAGGAAGTGAACGAGCCCTACCTGATCATGGAAGGCTACATCAAACGCACACCGCAAGGGCGCGTCGCGATGCCAAATGCCTATCGCAAGCTTGGCTTGAAACCGCCCGTGGGCGCGCAGAGCGAGCTCTTCGGGACGTAAATTACCGAAGTCAGGCTTCCCAGCCTGATTCGGCCGGCGGGCTTCCAGCCTGCCGGTGAACCCGCCAGCTAAGCTGGAGTATCTGTTTAGCCTTGCGCGCGGTTGTGCGTGCGTGTGGAAGCCGGCAGGCTTGCCAGCCAATAGCCGGTGGTTGAGCGAAGCGATACCACCGGAAAAGCGCGCAAACGCAGAACCTCACTCCGGCAGGGGTGGAAGAAGCGCGCACGACGGATTGCTTCCACCCCTGCCGGGGGTGGGGAATTTTTCGCGGATGAGCCGGTGGTATCGCTTCGCTCAACCACCGGCTACAAGCTGGCAAGCCTCCGGCTTGCGCCGATCCGCAAACCACGCCGCAAGGCTAAACACATTACTGGCTTGGTCTGGCCTCAACCGGATCGCGGCCCGTAAGGCTAAACAGATACGAGCTGGAAGCTCGGCTGACTACCTGTGCCGATGCGTTCGCACCCGTTCCATTGGACGTGGCACATCGGACATCGGACGTTGCGAGCAATGCAGAGCGACTTTTTCCAACAAACGGCCAAAGTCTTCACCGTCGCCGAGCTGACGCGCGCGATTCGCGGCACCCTCGAGGGGAAGTTCGGCGCCGTCTGGGTGCAGGGCGAGATTTCCAATTACAAGCTGCACCCTTCCGGACACCAGTACTTCACCCTCAAAGATCAGCGCGCCCAGATCGCCTGCGTCATCTTTCGCAATACACTCCCGCCGTTTCGTCAGCCGCTGGCCGACGGCGCGCAGGTGCAGGTCTACGGCAGCGTCTCCGTCTTCGAGGCGCGCGGGCAGTATCAGCTAAGCGTGCAAATCCTCCAGCCGCGCGGGCTCGGTTTGCTCCAGGCAAAATTCGAAGCGCTCAAACGGAAGCTGGAAGCGGAAGGTCTCTTCGATCCCGCGCGCAAGCGGCCGCTGCCGAAATTCCCCAGGCGCATCGGCATTGTCACGTCGCCGACTGGCGCCGCGATCCGCGACATGCTCAACGTGCTGCAGCGTCGCGCGCCGGCCTTGCAGATTTTGATTAACCCGGTGCGCGTGCAGGGAACCGGCGCATCTGTAGAAATTGCGGTCGCGATCCGCGAGCTTACGCAGCTAAACGACGCCTGGGCACCGCTCGATCTGGTGGTGGCAACGCGCGGCGGCGGGCGCATCGAAGACCTGTGGGAATTCAATGAAGAGATCGTGGCCCGCGCGATCTTCGATGCTCCGATTCCGGTCGTGAGTGCCATCGGACATGAAGTCGATTTCACGATTGCCGATTTCGTCGCCGACCTGCGCGCGCCCACTCCGAGCGCGGCGGCGGAGCTGATCGTACCCGACGCGGCTGATTTGTTCCGGCGCGTGACCGAACTTTCGGCATGCCTCGACCGCAACCTCCGCAGTTTCATCTCGAATTCCCGGACCCGGCTGCGGTTTTTGTCAGACAAAACGATTGGACGGGAGCTCGTGCAGCGGCTGCGCGATGCACAGCAGCGGATCGACCTCGCGCGAGAATCGCTCACTCGGACCGCAGGCCAAAGGGTGATGGATTTACGCGCCGTCCTCCGCAGCCGAACGCAGGCATTACAAACGCACAGCCCGGCTCGTGAGCTCGGCGCCCGACGTGAACGGACCGCCGCGCTAGAGCGGCG
>JBHENA010000122.1:0-420 GCA_046262275.1 Chthoniobacterales bacterium | reverse complement strand
TGCGGCGTGGCTACAGCATCACGACAGATCCCGACGGCAAAGTGATTCACCGGCTCGCCGATGTTCGGCCGCGGATGAAAATCCGAACCCGCGTCAGTGACGGCGACTTCGGATCGGTTGCTCAGTGAAGTTACTGAGGATTGACCGGTGCAGCCGGAATCCAACTGCCGCCGTTTGATGCCGTGCTAAAAATGTCTTCTTTCGTGGTTCCGCCGATTCGGTCCAGGACCTTGAAGCTCGCATCTAGGTTTTCGACGTTGCCGCTTTGATCGGCCCGAACCACGATCGCCTTTTTTCCTTTCCAGAGACCACCCTTGGCGCTTTGGGATGCGGCATATGTGCCTGCTGTAGCTGAGAAGCCATCAGCAACAAGCGGAAAATTAGGATTTGCTGTGTCAGTAAGCTTGGGCACATAAGCCC
>JBHENA010000121.1:0-8104 GCA_046262275.1 Chthoniobacterales bacterium | reverse complement strand
GAAACGATGACGCCGCTCGATTTCCTCGAGTTCCGCGAGCGGCTGCACGGCGCGTCCGGTTTTCAGAGCAAACAATTCCGCCAGATCGAAGCCGCCCTCGGGCTGCGGATGGAGAACCGTTTCCGGCCCGAGTACTATAAACACACGGATCTCGGCGGTTTTAACGAAAAGGATTTCGAGCAGATCACCGACTTCGAGAAGCAGCCCAGCCTCTTGCAGATGGTGGAGCGCTGGCTCGGGCGCGCGCCGTTCTTCGATCAGTCGTTCTGGACAGAATGGAACGAGGCGCAGGCTGTTCCGGTCGCGAATGGGCAGTCTCCCTTCTGGAGCCACTATCGCGAGCTTTTCGAGCAGAGCCTCTCCGAACGGGACGATAAACCCGACATGTTGCGCAAGTTCGACCAGATCTTTTTCACCGCCGGGGCAGGCGATTTCTCACCCAGCGCGCTGCGCTCCGCGCTCTTCATCATGCTTTACCGCGACGAGCCGCTTTTCCGTTTGCCATTCGCGCTCCTCAACGCCCTGATCGAGATCGACGAGCAGCTCGCCACCTTCCGCTACCGCCATCTGCAAATGGTCCGCCGGATGATCGGCACGCGCGTCGGCACCGGCGGCAGCAGCGGCGAGCAATATCTTCAAGGCGCGGTGCTCAAGAACTACATCTTCAAGGAACTCGCCGGCGTGATCACGTTTCTGATCGAACGCCGAAATCTGCCCGCGCTGCCCAGGCGTCTGCGCAAGGCGCTCGGGTTCAGTTTTGCTGAAAGTTAACGAGGAGGATACGTATGGCTGAAGTAACAATCGACGTGATCAAGAACGGCCCCTACATCGTGAAAGGACCCGTGGCGTTGAAGGACAGCGAAGGCAATGCCTACCCAACGGAGCCGCGCATGGCGCTCTGCCGTTGCGGCGCCTCCACGGAGAAGCCCTTCTGCGACGGCACCCATTCGAAGATCGGATTCCAGGCTGCCGAAGGCGCTGTGCCGGAATCGGCCGAGTAGAGCTGAAGAGCTGGGGAGGTGCGTTCGGCGAGATTACCTCACCTTTCCGCGAGCGGCGACTGGCCAGCGCGCGATCTCGTGATCGCCAGATACAATTGTGAGGTGCTCGGCCAGATTCACGACCGGACACGCGTGGTTTGGCACAATGCGGAGCTTTGTGCCGATCGGCACGTCAAGGCTTCCGCGCTCCACGAAACCGTGTTCTTCGGAAAGCTTGACCACCTTCAGCGCTGCCGCTTCCTCCCATTCCTGCTCCAGCGGAAAGGCTGCTCCATATCCTTCACCCTGATCAGTCCCGTGTGCGCCGCGATCTGAGCTGAGCACTTTCGAACCCGCGTCTACGATCAGAAACGACTCGTTTCTGCTCACAACTGTCGCAAGCACGGTAAGCGCCACCCGTTCCAGGCCGGCCAAGCCTAGTCGCACCGCGGTGCGATCAAGAAAAACATAATTGCCCGGCCGAATTTCAGTGATGGCCTCAAATGTAGTGCTCGCTAGAACCGTCGGCGTGGAGCCAATCGAGACCTCGGGCACCGGAATGCCGGCGTTCTCCAGGCGTGCACGTGCCCGCTTCAGAATGTTGCACTCCTCGGCTGCGATCTCCGCTATCTCCTCGACGGTGCTTGCGCCGTAAGCATGGCCGGCATGCGAAAGCAGGCCCGCAAACTCCACGTTTCGGCTGGCGCGAATCGCTCTCGCGAGTTCGATCAGCGTGGGATCATCTTCCGCCAGACCACAGCGGTGCAATCCGACGTCGATCTCAATCAGCGCAGCGACGCTCCTCCCGGTCTTCCCCGCTGCGTCTATCAGCCGATCGGCGCCTAACGAGCCGTCGACCACCACGCCAAGATCAGTTTGGTTATGCTCCGTCGCCGTCAGTAATCGCTCGAGCTTGCGCGGGTCGAGGATCGGGTAGGCCACTGTGATCGAGCGGACGCCGCTTTCGATAAACACCAGCGCCTCGTCCACCTTCGAGGCGGTCAAGCCGACCGCACCGCGGTCGAGCTGCAGTTGCGCGATCTCCAAGCACTTGTGCGTCTTAATGTGCGGACGGAGCCGCAGAGCCCGCTTCGCCGCGAGGCCCTGAACCCACTCAATGTTCCGCAGCAGCCGCTCGTGATCCACGAGAACGGTCGGCGTCTCGATTTGGCTTAGATTGAGTCCGTCCACGTCTCCTTTTCCGGCAGGGTCGCCTGAATTGCGGGCCGACGGCAAGATTTCCGATCTCCCGGAGCGCTTCTCACTGGAAGAGGAACGGCCGCAATCCGCCCGCGTGACGGAGCCGTTACACCACTGCGGCACGAATCATCTTTACACCCGTTCGCACCGTAGAAACCCAACCCATGAAACGGCTCGCTCTTATCGTGCTGCCGGCTCTGCTCACCGCCGCGTTGGCCGCTGCGGAAAAGACGCCGCTGGCGCCGAGCGGCGGGGAGCCTGCTGATGCTGGAAACGGCTGGAAAGTCGAGTCGAGCGGCAAAGGGGTTACCATCCACAGCCGCACGCGCGATGGTTCTCCGATCAGAGAATTCCGCGGCGTCGGCCTGATCGAAGCGCCCCCAGCGGCCGTTTTTGCGGTGCTCGATGATACGGAGGCGTTCCCCAATTTCATGCCCTACACGGCCGAGTGCCGCGTCCTGAAGCGCGAGAAGAATCTGGTGTTCGCTTATCAGCGGCTCGAGTTCCCGCTCGTCAGCGACCGCGATTACACCCTGCGCTCGGAAAACGCACGCTGGCTCGGCCCAGACGGTCCGATTTACCGCATCCGATGGGAACCGGCGAACAATCTCGGACCCGCGGTGAAGCCGGGAGTGCTCCGCGTCAATGTTTGTGAAGGGGGATGGCTCCTCGAGCCGCAAGGCTCCGGGGCCACGCGCGCCACGTATTCCATTTTCACCGATAGCGGCGGCGCGCTGCCGCCGTTCGTAGCGAACAACGGCAGCAGGATCGCGATTCGCAAAATCTTCGATGCCGTCCGGAAACAGATTAAAGATCCGAAGTATTCCGGCGCCGGCGTTCAGGCGCGGAATACCAGCCCGCGATAGTCCACCGGCCGGTTAGATCAGGCCGAGCAGGCGCGTGAAGAAAGAGCCACGCGCGGTCATCAACCGAATGACGAACCAATCAATATGAGCCCGGAAAACAACGACACATCCACAGAAAACGACCCGGAGTCGCAGGAGACCACGCCTCCCACTAAGTTACGCGACCTGAAGCCGGAAAAAGATCCGATGGGCGCTGGGACCGCAGCAAAACCGCAGCACGACGATAGCGGTTTCGCCGGTTCGAAGTGACCGAGGCGAGGTCCAGCGCTTAGCTCTTTAGCTTTGTCATTCTGATCCAACTCGAAGAACTTGGGTCGCATGCGATTGCTGGCCGCTGTTCTCGCCGGGTTCGCGCTCCCTCTTTGCGCAGGTGTCGCTCACGGCGCGACCGCCACTCCTAGTCCGCAAAAAAACGCGCTCGTCGGCGGCACCGTGATTAATCCGCGCGACGGCAGGATTATCCCAAATGCCGTGCTCGTGATCAACGGCGACACGATCGAGAGCGTCGCCACCCGCAAAGAAGCCGAGGTCCCTCCCGGCTCGCGCTCGATCGATTGCACGGGCAAATGGATCCTGCCCGGCTACATCGACACGCATGTTCATTTCTTTCAGTCCGGCGGTCTCTTCACCCGGCCCGATGCTGTCGATCTGAACGACGTGCGCCCGTACCAGGAGGAGGTGGCATGGGTGAAGGCACACGTCGACGACGTCTCTGCGCGCTATCTCCGCAGCGGCATCACCAGTGTGGTCGATGTCGGCGGGCCGATGTGGAACTTTGAGGTGCGGAAGCTTGCGAACTCTACCGCGAAAGCGCCGCGCGTCGCAGTAGCCGGCCCGCTCATCTCGAGCGTCTCCCGGCCCCAGTTGGATCTCGGTGATCCGCCCATTGTTCAGATCACCACGCCGGAGAAAGGCCGTGAGTTCGTGCGCAAGCTCGCGGCGCAGAAGCCTGACTTCATTAAGATCTGGTACGTCGTTACACCGGACATGCCGCCGGAAAAATACCGTCCCACCGTCAAGGCGGTGATCGATGAGAGCCATGCGCGCAAATTGCGCGTCGCGGTTCACGCCACGGAGCTGGAAGCAGCGCGCGCCGCGGTCGAAGAAGGCGCCGACCTCCTTGTCCATAGCGTCACCGACAAACCAGTGGACGACGCATTCGTGAAGCTCATGCAGGTCCGCGGCACGATTCTCACACCTACTCTGGTCGTGTTCGAGCGTTACGGCCGCACGTTTGCGAACAAGCTCGAGCTCACACCGGAAGAAAAGGCATGGGGCAACCCGGAAGTCATCGCCACGCTCGACGTCACCAGGTTGCCTCCGGAGAAAACGCCCGAGCGGGTCAAAAGCGCCCTGGCTGATCCGGAGACGATTCTCAGCCGCATCCGCCAGACCTACGAGATCGCGCTCAAGAACCTCAAGACGCTGCAGGACGACGGCATCACCATTGCGGCCGGCACTGATGCCGGCAACATCGGCACCATTCACGGCCCGGCGCTCTTCCGGGAGTTTCAGCTCATGCGCGAGGGTGGTCTGACCCCGATGCAAATCCTGGTTGCCGCCACCGCCAGCGCCGCTCGTACCTTCGGCGGCACCATTGGGCCGAAGCTCGGCGCGATTGAGCCTGGTAGATTGGCCGACCTCGTCATTTTGAACTCCAATCCCCTCGAGGACATCGGACGCGCCTCCGATATCCACACCGTGGTGAAGAACGGTATCGTTTATCCCGCGGAGTCGATCGTGGGAAAGTAGCGGCGGCTTCGTTCTGATGGATGCACTTGACCCACTGCTCGTGGGGTCATCTGCATGTCGGTGCGTAATTTCTTCCGTCCAAAGGTAACGATCCTGTTACCAAGGATCCTTTGCGAGAGGCGTCTCGAGGGTGATTAGCTGACGAAGACAAAAGAAGGAGAAGGCTTATGCAAGCCACAAACCCGGACGCGACTCGGAAGATGGATCAATCACCTCACCGGTTTGCCGATCGATCGTTTATTTGCCGCCTCCCAGCCGGCGCAGTCGCAATCGTGCTCCTCTTCTCGACAAGCGCACAGAAGGCACAAGCGGCCGGCGGAGACCTCGATTCGACATTTGGCACCGGCGGCGAGGCAATGATCGATTTTAACCAGAGCACAGATATTGCCCATGCGGTGGCCCTTCAGCCGGACGGGAAATTGGTGGCGGCCGGGACGAGCTACACTGACGACGATTACTGGAACGGGCATTTCGCCCTGACGCGCCAGAACCCGGACGGCACGCTGGATACGACCTTTGGCGTCGATGGCAAAGTGACGACAGATTTCCCCGGCCGCGCCGCGGCGATCTCTGCTCTTGTTGTTCAACCGGACGGCAAAATCGTGGTCGCGGGGACCGATTTCATATTGGCCCGCTACAATCCGGATGGATCACTCGACTCTTCCTTTGGCAACCGCGGCATCGTCATGACGAATTTTGCTGGTCAAAGAAGCCATGCCTCCGCGCTGGCCCTGCAAGCGGATGGCAAAATCGTCGCAGCCGGAACTCACTTCGTGGCGTTCTCCAGTGACGACTCTTCTGATACCGACTTCGCGCTCGCGCGCTACAACCCTGATGGAACGCTCGACGCGACATTCGGCAGCGGCGGCCAGATCACAACCGATTTTGACGGGTTCAATGACGATGCCTTTTCGGTTTTCATTCAGTCCGACGGCAGGATTGTCGCCGTCGGTTCCGCGAAAAATCCCGCTAACTTCTATGACTTTGCCGCCGCCCGCTATCTGCCCGACGGCACCGTCGATACAAGCTTTGGCAGCGGTGGAAAAGTTCGCACCGATTTCGGCGCGGCCGATTTCGACCAGGCCCGATCCGCCGCTCTCCAGCCGGATGGCAAGATCGTCGCGGCGGGGACGACCAGCTCCAATAACGGAATTACGGTCGATTTCGCCGTCGCACGCTATGAATTGAATGGGACACTGGACACGACTTTCGGCAGCGACGGCAAAACGGTGATCGATTTCGGCAGTTTTCTTCAAACAGCCCAAAAGGTTCTCCTTCAGCCCGATGGTAAGATTGTCACCGTCGGTTACGCGAACACGGAATCGTCGGATTCCGACTTTTTGCTGGCGCGTTGTAACCCTGATGGCTCACTCGACAGCAGCTTTGGCGCGGACGGCAGAGTCCGTGCGTCATTTGGCGAGCTGAACGGCGGAGCCTTCGACGCTGTCGTCCAGCCCGACGGGAACATTGTCGCAGTGGGATTTCACGCCACGGAGACCGATCTGGGTGTTGAGTTTGCCATGGCGCGTCTCCTCGGAAGTTCGGAAGGCTTCGCACTCACGTCAGCAGCTTCACGGAAAGGGCAGGGCACCGCCGGCAGCTTCGACGTTCCTTTGCCGCTTGCCGGTGAGGCTGGCGTGGAATGCCGCAGCAGCAACGGCAATCACAAACTGGTGTTTACCTTTAACCGAAAGATTGTGAATGGCAGCGCAAGGATTACCTCCGGCACAGGTCGCGTAGCTCGGAAACCGACGTTTTCCGGCAGGACCATGACGGTGCGACTCACTGGAGTCGCCGACGTGCAGCAAATCACTGTCGCGTTGCGCGATGTGACCAGCGCTTCTTCGCACGCGCTGCCGGATACCACGGTTCGTATTAATGTGCTTGTCGGCGATACTGCCGCCGACAAAGCGGTAAATGCTCCCGATCTCAGACGAACGAAAAGACAAGTCGGCGTGCCTGTGACCGAAGCGAACTTCCGCGAAGACGTAAACGTCGACGGTTCGATCAACGATGCGGATGTCCGTCTGGTAAGATCACGCGGCGGATCGCAGCTGCGGTAAAGGTCCGTTGATGGAGGAGGCGCAAGCCGGGTAGCCGCTACTGATCAGCAAAAAGGCTGGTCAGCTTCATATTGACGGCATCAACCAGGCCCTGGTCGGTCAGCTTTAAGGCTGGAATGGGCGAGAGGGTGAGAAAAGAGAGCGACATAAAAGGCGCAGCGAGGCTGCAACCGAGGCGACGGGCCGCGGCATTAAGTTCGCTGATCTTCTCAATTACAATCTCGAGCGGTTGATCGGAGACGAGGCCGGCAATTGGCAGCGGCAGGGCGGCTTCGATCTTGCCATTGGAAATGGCGACCTGGCCGCCGCGCATCTCCTTCAAAGCTTCGATCGCGGCGATGATGTCCGCGTCGTTCGTTCCGACCATAACGACGTTATGCGCATCGTGCGCAACGGTGGAACCGAGGGCCCCGGCTTTCAGATTAAAACCGCGCACAAAGCCGACACCCACGTTTCCGCTCGCGTGATGCCGCTCGACCACCACGAGCTTGAGGATGTCTCGCGCGGTGTCGCTTACGATTTTGCCGGCGACTGTTTTCGGCGCTTCGTGAATTTCGTTCGTGATGATCTGGTGCGGCACGATCTCGATCACGCGAATGCCGCCGGCGCCGTTTGCCGCCACCTCCAGGTCCGACGCGCGGTAACGAAGATTCACCGTGCTGCGCGGCTGTGCGATCGCCGGAGATTTCGACGGCAAATATCTTCCATTCTCCGCGACGAGATTCCCTTTCTTGTAGACGCGCCGGACCTCGAAACGCTTCAGATCATCGAGCACGATGAAGTCGGCCCAGTAACGCGGCGCGATCGCGCCGTAATTTCGCAGGCGGTAATGACGCGCAGTGTTGATCGTAGCCATTTGCAAGGCTGTGATGGGCGCGACGCGGTGCGCGATTGCCTTGCGGATCGAATGATCGATGTGACCTTCGCGAACGAGATCGCCCGGCAGCTTGTCGTCGGTGGCGAAGGAGCAGTTGGCTGCGTTTTCCGCGCGAACCAGCGCTATGATGTGCTCGAGATTGCGCTCCGTGCTCCCTTCGCGCACGAGCAGGTGCATGCCGCAGCGGAGTTTCTCGCGCGCTTCCTCCAGCTCTGTGCTCTCGTGATCGGACCGCACGCCGGCCAGCGCATAGGCGTTTAGATTTTTTCCGCGCAAACCCGGCGCGTGACCGTCGATTACTTTCCCCTGGCCGGCTTCGATCTTGGCCAGCTCGCTTTCAAGGCCAAGAAAGACGCCGGGATAATT
>JBHENA010000120.1:0-8149 GCA_046262275.1 Chthoniobacterales bacterium | reverse complement strand
GATGAGTACGTCGCCCTCGACTCGCCAAGTTCCGGCTTGAACGATCTCGAACTCGTCGTCGCGGATCGTTCTACCGTCCTTGTCGTCTGGCGGAAAACCTACTTTCACGGTGCGATCGGCGGCAAAGATGATTCGGCCTACACCCTCGATGTATGCCCACGACCATGGGCCAATCACTTTCCGCTCTATCGGTGACCCCGGCTGGCAGGCAGTCACCAGCATACAGAGACAGAGCTGGACCGTTGTGAACGCTGTTAGCATCTAACGAGGTATAGACCGTGTCTGTGTATTCAGCCGACTCTATTTTGCAATGCACGGTGAGTTCGCACCTGTCGCTGCGATGGTGGGACTTGCGTTCGGCTGAGGGTTCATTCCGCGTCCGGCGGCGCATCACAGTGCGTCCTTTAAGCCGCGTCGCGACCGTAGATGTTTCGAGGTTCGCGCCCGAATTGAACTCGCGCGCAATCCGGCGAAGCATTGCCGGTGCAAGATTCCAGTAGCGCGGAGCTGCTCTCGCGCGTCACCAAAGCGGAGGCACTGGCGACAAAATTCCGCGCACTTGCGGCGGGAGAGAGGCCGATTGCCTTCTCGCATGTCACCGAGGCCGCGCAGCCGTTTCTTGCCGGGGCGATCGCTCGCGAGCTGCCAAAGACGCTTTGGATCATTTGTCCCACGGTTCGTTCGCAGGAGTTGTTTTATGAAACGCTCCTGAACTGGGCGCCGCAGGCGTTGTTCCTGCCGGAAGCGGAATTCGCGGCGGTCGAAAACATTCTGCCCGATCCCGAGATCGCCGCGGAGCGGCTCGAATTGCTGAAGCGTGTCTCGGCGGAAAGTGGACCGCACCTGATCGTGGCGACTAGCGCCTCAGTTGATCAGCCAGCTCCCACGAAAGCCGCTCTCCATTCGGCGTCGCTGCGCCTGAAAACTGGGCGCGGCATGACGATGGAGCGTCTCCTCATTTCGCTGACCGAGACCGGCTATGAACGCGTGGCACAGGTCACGACGCGCGGGCAGTACGCGGTCCGGGGGGGCATCCTTGATTTCTATTCCTGGCAGGCGCAGCTCCCGGTCCGGGCGGAGTTCTTCGGCGACGAGATCGAGTCGCTGCGCGAGTTCGACATCGACACGCAAAGCTCCGTGCGCAACCTGCAATCGGTTGACGTCCTGTTAGGCGCGGCGCAAGACGACGGTGGCGCCGTTCGCGACTACATCGAGAAGGAGCATCTCCGCGTTCTCCTCGAGCCGGGCGAGAGCGGGGGGGCGGAAATCCTGATCAGCACCGGCTGGATCGAAGCAGGTGAAGAAGAGGATTTCAGCAGTGCCTTCCTCGACGCTGACGTGGGCGAATTTGGCGCCGGCGATTTTATCCTGGTAGAGGCACGGCGCGTGCAATTCGCGCGACGCCTCGCGGAATGGAAGGCAGCCGGCTCGCGCATAAACATCTACTTTCAGACGGAGGGGGAGATCGAGCGTTTTCGCGAGATCATGGCTGGCAGCGACGGTGCGCTGGAAGGCGTGCAATTAGCGGAAGGCACGCTCGCGCGCGGGTTCACCTTCCCCGCCGGTGGCCTCGTGGTTCTTTCCGCGGCTGAGTTGTTCGGACGATCCACGGCACATGGCCGGCGGCGGTTGCAGCGCGCGGAGAAATTCAGTCGTCAACGCGCGCAGATCGATTTCAGCGAGCTGACGGAGGGCGATCTCGTTGTGCACCTCGAGCATGGCGTCGGCCGTTTTCTTCAGTTGATGAAGATGCCGGCCGCAGGCGGCGGCACACAGGAAGTGCTGGCGCTGGAGTTCGCCGATGAAGCGAAGCTCTACGTCCCGCTGGAGCAGGCGTATCTCGTCTCACGTTATGTAGGCGTCGGCAAAAAGTCGCCACCGCTCAGTTCCCTGGCGGACGCGAAATGGGCCCGCGCGAAAACGACGGCGGCGGCGGCAATCTTCGATTACGCCGGCAAGATGCTGGCTGTGCAAGCCGAGCGCGAGACGCAGTTGGGCTACGCCTTCGCGCCGGACACCAAATGGCAGAGCGAGTTCGAGCATTCCTTCCCCTTTCGAGAAACGGCAGACCAGCTCAACGCAATCGAGGCGACCAAGCGCGACATGGAGCAGCCGCGTTCCATGGATCGGCTGATCTGCGGCGACGTCGGCTTTGGCAAAACGGAAGTCGCGATCCGCGCCGCCTTTAAAGCGGTCATGGACGGCAAACAGGTCGCGGTGCTGACTCCGACAACCGTGCTCGCGCAGCAACATTTTGAGACATTTCGCCAGCGGATGCTGGATTACCCGGTGCGGATTGAAATGCTCAGCCGTTTTCGTTCGCAGGCAGAGCAGCGCAAGATTTTGGAAGCGCTTCGTGAAGGCGGGATCGACATTGTGGTCGGGACGCATCGCCTTATTTCGGGCGACGTGCTCTTCAAGGATCTGGGGCTGGTGGTGATCGATGAAGAGCAACGCTTCGGCGTGCTGCACAAGGAGAAGTTCAAGGAGCTCTTCAAGCTGGTGGACGTCCTGACGCTCTCCGCCACGCCTATTCCGCGCACGCTTTACCTCTCGCTCGTGGGCGTGAAAGACATGTCGACGATCGAAACGCCGCCGCTCAATCGACTGCCGGTCGAGACCGTGGTCTGCGGCTACGATGAACGCATTATCCGCGACGCGATCGCGCGAGCTGGAACGGCAGGGGCAGGTCTATTTTCTGCACAATCGCGTGCAATCGATCGAGAAGGTCCGCGACCGGGTCGTCGAGCTCTGTCCGGAGGCGCGGGTCGAGATTGGTCACGGACAAATGGAGTCGGAGACGCTGGAAGAGGTGATGGCGCGTTTCGTCGCGGGAAAAATCGATGTGCTGGTTTGCACCACGATCATTGAAAGCGGCCTCGATATTCCCAATGCGAACACCATCATCATCGATCGCGCGGACCGCTTTGGGCTCGCCGATTTGTATCAACTGCGCGGGCGGGTCGGTCGCGCGGAGCACAAGGCGTATGCCTACCTTTTGCTTCCGCGCGAACTGATGACCGTAGGCGCGGCGCGGAAACGGATCAACGCGATCAAGCAATACAGCTCGTTAGGCGCGGGCTTCCGGATTGCGATGCGCGATCTGGAGCTGCGCGGCGCGGGCAGCATTCTGGGGACGGCGCAGAGCGGCCATATCGTGGCGGTCGGTTTCGATCTCTACTGTCAGTTGCTGAAGCAGGCGGTGTCGCAGTTAAAAGGAGAGAAACGCAAGGCCCGGCTCGAAGTGGAAATGCGGCTCGATTTTGTCGCTACCAACGAAGCGGAATTCGCGCAGGCGGGAGCTGAAATGCGCGTGCCGGCGTTCATCCCCAGCGCCTACATCGGCGAGACCACGCTCCGGATCCAGGCATACCGCACCCTTGCGCAAATCAGCACTCGCCAGGACTTCGACCAGCTGCGGAAAGCGTGGCGCGACCGCTTCGGCAAGTTCCCTCCCGCGGTTGACAATTTGCTCCTTTTGGCTGAGATCAAACTCGCTGCCGCCAGCGCTGGAGTCACCCGAGTGGAGGTGCGCGAGAGCAAATTGATGCTGACCCGGCGCGGGGATTTCATCCTTGTGGCCGGCAAATTCCCTCGCATAAGTACCGAAGACATTCACCGGCGCCTTGCCGAAGTGCTCGAACTAATCAGGACAATTTGAACCCATGATTCGCCCGTTGTTCCTCGCGCTTTTTGCCACCTCCGCGGTTGTCTTATCGGCCCTGACCCAGGGAGCGCTCGCGGCCGACGAGGAGGTGATCGATGGCATCGCCGCGATCGTAAACGGCGAGGTCATTACCTTGTCACAGGTGCGCGGGGTGGTGGCTCCGCGGGAGCGATTGCTGCGGTCGCAATATCGGGGCGAAGAACTCCAGAAGAAGGTCGAGGAAGCGCGCGCCGCGGCTCTTCAGGACCTGATCGATCGGCAACTAATCGTGCAAGATTTCAAGAAGGAGAATCTGGCTTTGCCGGATTACTTCGTGGAGCAGCGGATGAACGACATTATCCGCGAGAACTTTGGCGGCGATCGGAACGCCTTCATCAAAGTGCTGCAGGCGCAGAACTTCTCCCTCAGCGAGTTCCGCAAAAACGAGTTCGAGAAAATTATCGTGGCGGCGATGCGCGGGAAGAACGTGAAGCCGAACGTGGTCGCTTCCCCGGTCCGCATCCGCGAGTACTACCGGACACATCGCGAAGAATTCACCTCCCGGGAGGAGGTCAAGCTGCGCATGATCATGATTCCGAGCCGCGCCGACAAAGGCAACGCCGCCGCGCAAAAAGCGATGGCGGAAGAGATCCTGGGCAAGCTCGTGGCCGGTGCTGATTTCGCGCGCATGGCCCAGATGTATTCGGAGGACAGCACGCGCGATCAGGGCGGCGATTGGGGCTGGATCGAACGGAAAACGCTGGCCGGTCCTCTGGAGAAGGTCGCGTTCAGCCTCCCGGTCGGCAAAGTCAGCAACATCGTTGAGATCGGCGGGAACTATTACATCCTGAAGGTGGACGACAAACGCGGTGGCGTGACCAAACCGCTCGCGGAAGTGAGGGCGGACATCGAGAAAAAACTTCTGCAGGAGGAAGCGCAGCGGCTTCAGGATAACTGGCTCGCGAGTCTGCGGCAGAAGGCGACCATTCGGACCTTTTAGTGGCAGCCGTTCTGCGACGGCGGCTGGTTGGTAGCGCAAGCTTCCAGCATCTTTCCACGGCAAGCTGGAAGCTTGCGCTACTGTGAAACGCATCGGCATCACATTGGGCGATGCTGCCGGGGTCGGACCGGAGATCGTTCGCGCTGCCCTTTCTTCCGGGCGGCTCCCTTCCTCTGCAGAGTACGTTATCATCGGGCGATATCCGGATTGCGATCCGGGACACCCCACGGCGGAGACGGCGCGCGCTGCCGCGACCGCGCTTGAGGAGGCTGCAACCGCTGCCTTGCAGGGTGACCTCGCGGCCGTTGTCACAGGGCCGATTAACAAAGCTCGCATGTACGAGATTGGTTTTGAGTTCCCGGGCCAGACTGAATTCTTCGCCGCCCGTTGCGGGGTGCAAAACTTTGCCATGCTGCTCACCGGCGGTGCGCTGACTGTCGCGCTCGTCACGACCCACATTCCGCTGCGGCAGGTTGCGGAGCTGCTCTCCAAAGAAGAGATCGTGCGCGTTGGCTTACTGCTTTTCAATTTCCTCCAGCACCGCCTCCGCCGTCCTCCTCGCATCGCAGTTGGTGGGCTAAATCCTCACGCCGGCGAATCTGGCGCGCTTGGTCGCGAGGAGATTGAAACCATCCGACCCGCCGTCGAACAGCTGCAATCAGCAATCAAAAATCAGAAATCAGAAATTTTCCACGGCCCCTTCTCACCAGACACGATATTTCATCGCGCGATCCAAGGAGAATGGGATGGCGTGCTCTGCATGTATCATGATCAGGGGTTAATTCCGCTGAAGCTGCACGCGTTTCACAACGGGGTGAACGTGACGCTCGGTCTTCCTTTTCCGCGCACCAGCCCGGATCACGGCACCGCCTTCGAAATTGCGGGCAAAGGCATCGCCCGCCCCGAGAGCATGATCGCAGCAATCACGCTCGCGGCAGAATTGGCGCAAGAAATATGAGCTACCGACTTTCTGCGCTGGATTTTGGGGACAGGATTTTCAGGATTTGGCGCAACCAGCTGAGGATTCAATCCTGTTAATCCTGTAAATCCTGTCTGTCTTTACCGCGGCCCGAAGCTGCAGATCCCGCACGCAATGTAATTGGACCAGTCGCATGCAAACAGCCAAATACCTCGCCGTTTTCAAGCTCGGGCTGCAAAACACCTTCGTTTATCGGTGGAATTATCTGCTCCGCGCGATCTTCGGGCTGATTCCCCTCGCTGGCACCGTCTTTCTCTGGCGCGCGGTCTTCAACGAAAAGGGCGGCGGCATGCAGGGCTACGACTACGGCTCGATGATCTACTACTACCTGCTCACGATCCTGGTCTCGAATCTCGTCACTCCAACCGAAGACGAATGGCAGATCGCTGCGGACATTCGGGAGGGTCAGATCAATTCCTTTCTCACCAAACCGCTGAACTATCTCGCCTATCGTTTCAGCATCTTCCTGAGCGGACGGCTCGTTTACACCGTCGTTACGATCCTGCCGATCGCGCTCATTTTCCTTTACTTCCGCGACTACATCACGTTCCCATCCGATCCGCTCGCCTACCCGGCTGCGTTCATCTCGCTCGTGATGGCCGCGATGATCCAGTTCTTCATCACCTACAGCATCGCGATGATGGCCTTCTGGATCCTCGAGATCTCAACCATTGTCTTCATCATCTACTCCTTCGAATATTTTCTCGGCGGCCAGATGTTCCCGGTCGACATCATGCCGGCCGGCGTTCAGGCGGTGATGAAATGGCTGCCATTTTATTACGAACTCTTCTGTCCGATCGCGATCTTCCTCGAACGCCTGAAGGGCGCCGCCATGATCGAGGCGCTCGTGATTCAAACCGGCTGGCTTCTCGCAACCTGGGCCACCGCGCACTTCATGTGGCGGCGCGGGTTAGGACATTATCAGGCGGTCGGAGGGTAGGCGGTGTGCGGTTTAACGCGCGAAACAACCAGCGCGCCGATGAAGAAGAGGAACGCGCTATAGCCGAACGCAACCGCTGTTCCGAAGGCGGACCAGAGAACGCCCACGACGATGCTCGAGACGAGATCGCCGATACCATTCACAGTCGCGAGAACGCCAAACGCCATCCCGTGATGGCTCTCCTCCACGAGTTCCGCGCACAAGGAATCTTCCAGCGTCTCCTCCACCGCGACGTAGATTCCGCCGATCACGAACACAGCTCCCATTGTCCAAATCGTGACGGGAAAGAGGATGATGGCCAGCGCCATGCAACCAGCAAGGCTATATCCGGCAGCCAGGAGCAGATTTTTTGGGTAACGATCTGCCAGCCATCCCGCGACAAAGGAGAAGCCGGCGTAAAAGACGTTGTGCAAGACATAGAGCGTCACCGCAATGCTGGCCGCTTTTGGAGCACCGATGGCAGGCGCGAGTTTCTGCGTCGCGAGCAGGATCAACATCGTATGGGCGAAATCGCCTGCGCCGAACAAACCAACGGCCGCAAGAAATCTCCGATACTGCTTCGGTAGGAGACCGAGGCGTTCGCCAAATGAGATATGCGGCACCGGCGGACGCTCGTTTTCCTGCACGAGAAACGCGATCACGGCCGCCGCCAGCAGCCCCGGGATCAAAGTCCAGCCAAAGAGAACGCGGTAATTGTGCTGCGTGGCCTCCAGGATCAGCAGCGCGGTGAGCGGTCCGATGATCGCGCCGAGAGTGTCCATCGTGCGCTCCAGCCCGAAAGCGCGACCGTAGGCGGACCGCGGGACCGACGCGGCGAGCAGGGCTTTGCGGACCGGCGTGCGCACCCCTCGGCCGAGCCACGCGCCCGCGCGCGCAAAAAGCACGTGCCACGCATTTGTAGCAAGCGCGAAAGCTGCCGTACCCAGCGCTGTTGCGGTGTATCCCGCCACCGCGATCGGCTTCCGCCGTGGGAGGCGATCGGTGTAATAACCCGACGCCAGCTTGGCAAAACTCGCCAGGCCGTCAGAGACGCCTTCAATGATGCCGAGCCATGCCGCTGCCACACCCAGCGTGGCGAGGAACGCAGGCATCGCCGCGGTCGCGATTTCGTGCGACCAATCGCTAAAGAGCGAAGCCAGGCCGACACCGAGGACGGTCCGGTTCAGCCAGGGGCGGTTCTTCATTTGATATGCGGCGGTTCTATCAAGCGCAGGCCTCCTGGCACAACCACCGCGCTTGCGATTTGTTCGAAGAAAGCCGCAGAGCCAACCCATAAACCTTCCGCGACGGCCGAATTTCGCAGGCGCGCCTGCTTTGGAGTGCGGCGCGTCACCGCGCCGCTTTCCTCACGCCACGCTCCGATTAGATGCTTAATGCGGTCCGACGCCGGTGGAAAGCGGCGTGAAGACCCGCCGCACTCCAAGGCGCTGCGCGCCGGAATGACTAGGAGTTCGACGTATTGTTAGGCGCGCGCGGAGGTTCGCGTTGGAAAACCCGCTTTCTTCCATGCGCGCAATCCGCCCGCCATCGATTTGACGTTCGTGTAGCCCATCTTCTGCAAGCTGTCCGCGACCAGCGCGGAAC
>JBHENA010000119.1:0-8173 GCA_046262275.1 Chthoniobacterales bacterium | reverse complement strand
AGTCAGTTCCATCTGTGCGAGAGATACGGGCGCGGCATTCCCGGCGGATGTGGAAACTATTGCTGCTGCGCGAGGAGGAATTACTCCTACTATCAGCAGGCCGGCGCAGGCGCTTAACCTTTCGATTGAACTATCGCATAGTTCCGCCCAGTTCTCGCGCCGCTTTTCCGCGCCTGAACGCGAGTCTTTCCCAAGCAATTGTGTGCGGAGGGGCGGCTTTAGCTGCGGTAAAAGAGAACGTCGCGGAGCTGTTCGTCCAGCGTTTTGCTGCGTTGCAGAGCGCGATCAAAGTGTTCTTTCGCCAGGCTCAACACTTCTACCGGCCCTCGGGCAATCACCGTCGCGTTGCGCGGTGCGCCAGTCAGTAGCGCGACTTCGCCGAAGAAATCGCCCGTGCCGAGTGTGACTCCCTCGGCCCACGCGCTCGAGCCGCCCGCCACGTCGACCACGCCAGATTCGATCACGTAAAATTTATCGCCCACCTCGCCCTTGCGGATGATCGTTTCGCCGGGTTCGAAGCTTTCCCGTTTCATCTGCTCAGCGAATTCTGCCAGCATCGCGGGAGGTTGATCCGCGAAGATCGGGCATTTTTTCAGGAACTGGGAGATCCGGACCGCTTGCTTGACCGCCACGTCGGAGACGATCCGTCCGTCGACAAGATTAATGATGCGGTCGGCAACGTCGAGAATGCGCGGGTCGTGCGTGACGATGACAATAGTCGCGCCTTCCTCCTCGGCCAGAGTCTTGAGAAGATTGACGACGTCGCGCCCCGAGTCCTTGTCGAGAGCGGCCGTGGGCTCATCGGCGAGAATGAGCTTCGGGCGATTCACCAGCGCGCGCGCGACAGCTACACGCTGTTTTTGGCCGCCGGACAAGGCGTTGGGCTTGTGCGTCATGCGCGGTCCCAGCCCCACTCTGGTCAGGATTTCGGTCGCGCGGCGGTCGCGTTCCTGTGGATCGGTGAGGGTGAGTTCGATCGCCATATTTACGTTTTCGCGCGCCGTGAGGGAGTCGAATAGATTGTGCGCCTGGAAAATGAATCCGATGCCTCGGCGCACCTCCACGAGCTGCGCCGGAGTTAGCTCCCTGAGTTCCCGGCCGAAGGCGACGATGCTGCCCTGCTGGACGGAGCGGAGAGCGCCGATCAAAGTGAGCAGAGTCGTCTTCCCTGAGCCGGAGGGTCCGGTCATGATGATGATTTCACCGGGCAGGAGGTCGAGGTTATTGTCGTGCAGCACCTGTTTCTGGTTCTCATCCGCGCCGAAGGAATGGCTTAAGCCGCGGACCCGCACCGCTGGTCCTGGCGCAAGCGGCATTGCCATTAGAACAGCTCCGCCGGATCCGCTGCCAGAGCTTTGCGGACCGCGAACAAGCCCGAGACCAGACACATCCCGAGCGTAAGGAGAAAGACCAGTGCGATTCGTTCGGGGGTTAAAACCGTGACGATCCCGGTGATGGAGGTGAGAGCTGCATAAAGTGCGAGCGTCATCGCGACCGCTGGGACAAACCCGAGCATTCCAAGCAGGACCGCCTGGGTTAGCACCAGCCGAACCAGATCGCGCGACTGATAACCAAGCGCCTTTAAAGTGGCTAGCTGCGGAAGATGATCTGAGATGTCGGTGTAGAGAATCTGGTAGCAGATGAAGACCCCAATGACGAAACCAACCGCGACACCCATTGTGAAAACGTATCCGGCTGGGGTCGACTTCTGCCACATCGCTTTTTCCCGCGCTATGATGTCGGCCCTGGTCAATACCTCCACGTCCGCTCCGATCTCCCGGCGGATCTCCCGCAGCAGCGCATCGGCTGATACGCCTTTATCCAGTTGGATGAGACCGACAAAAATCTCGTCCCGGCGTCGGTGCGGGAAAATGGTCAGAAATGTATCGATGCTCGTCAGAACATTTGCGTCGTAGTAATAGTCAGGTCCGAGCTCGAACTTCCCGGCCACCTTCACTGCTCGATCCGCGAGCTCGGTTACGGTCCCCTTTTCGAACTGCCCCAGGAAACTGCGCGATCGCACATCGAACAGGATGGTCATCCGCTCGCCAAGCGCCTCCGCCATGCGGTTGAGCTTTCCGGACTTGAAGATCGGATCGCGCGGATCAAAGGCGAGCACGCGAGTGCTGTTCTTGATCCCGGTGGCCGGATTCCTGAGGTCGGAGACCAGGTCCTCGATGTAGATTGGGTACGCCGCCCTCACGCCCTTGAACCCGGCGACCTGCTCCAAGCGCGCGCGCGGGAACGTCTCGTGAGTGTTAAAAATATGCAGGCCGCGACTCACCATCACCAGATCCGCACGCAGAAACCGCAGGGCGCCGGTCTGGCTGTCGTAAAGTCCGTTCAAGAAACCGAGCTCCATAAACATAATCACGACTGCGAAGGCCACCGCGGCGGCTGAGACAAACATCGTCACTTTGTTGTGCACGATGTTGCGCCAGGGGAGCGGGGTGCGTCCCTGGTCGAGGCGTCGTAGCGGCAGCGCTGTCCAGGAGGTCTCCATCAAAAGAGATCCGCCGGATCGGCGTGGCGCAGTTTACGCACCGCCAGAAAGGTCGCGGTCAGGCACATCAATCCGGTGAGAAGAAAAACGCCGGCGGCACGCGTGAACTCCATGGAAACGGGGACGAGCGCCTGTGTGCGCAGCAGAAAATAAAGGCCAATCGCCAGAAAGAATGCGGGGATGAATCCGACCCCGCAGAAGATGAGCGCCTGACGCGCCACGACGCCGAAGACGAAGCGGTCACCGTAGCCGAGAGCCTTCAGGGTGGCGTATTCGTGCAGTCGATTCTGCACTTCGCTTGCCAGCACCTGGTAAAGAATGACGGCCCCGGCGGCGAAGGCTACCAGCACGCCCGAGGTGAACATGATTCCGATCGGTTTCACTTTCAGCCAGAAATGCTGCTCCGCGGCGGCGAGCTCTGCCCGTGTCACGGCCGTAGCGTCGGGCGAGAGTATATTCCGCATGCTGGCCGCGGCATTCGCTGCGGAAACACCAGGTCTCAACTTCACCAAGCCCGCGCTGATTCTATCCGAAGAAGCTTCCTTGAAAATCCGCATGAAAGTATCGCGCCCCGTGAGAAGGGTCGCGCCGGCCACGAATCCCGCGCCGATCGCATACCGGCCGACGATACGGACGCGATGATGCTGCACTTCCGAAACCACTCCTGGCCAGAGCGGTCCGTGTTCCGGACGTGAAAGCGAGTCACTCAGCGCCGTGTCTAAGACTTTCAAGGAGGGCAACTGGTCGTTAACTTCCTCGCTTTTGAACGGACGCTGCGCCGGTTCGACGCCAAGGGTGAGAATATTCCACCGCTCGCGCGACTCGACGCTCCGCCATTCGCCGAGGCCGATCCAGATCGCCGCCACCGACTCCACGCCCTCGACGGCTCGGATTTCCTCCAGGCGGTTGCGCGGAAACTGTCCGGGCCGGGCGACGAAAACATAATGCGGCGAAAGCACCAGGAGATCGAAATCGAGGGCGTCATAGACGTTGGTGGCGCTGCTGCGCGCGGCGGCATAAAAGCCGAGCTGCATGAAGATGAGCAGGATCGCGAACGCGACTCCGCAAAGCGCGACAAACGATCGCACCTTGCTTTGCGCGACATTCCGCCACGCCAGTGGCGTCTTCATCGCGAAGCCGCCCGGGTCCCGGGAACCTGCGTCGTGAGGTCAATCCGCGTGGAGACCTCGAGGTGCGTAAAGCGTGAGATCGGTTCGGATTTGTCCAGCTTGATCCGAACTTCCACGATACGCGAGTCCCGGTCCGCCCGTGGATCGATATCGAGAACGTCATTTTTGAAAATGAGCGCGCCGATCTCCTCCACGACTCCTTGAACCGGCTCGGGTAATGCTGCGCTGGTAATGGTCGCGCGCTGTCCTATCCGTACGGCCCCGATGTCGGTCTCGTGCACCTCCGCAATCACATGCATGTCGCTGGTGTCTCCCATCTTCAGAATGGGATCATTCCCGATGCGCTCCCCGGCGTAGGTGAAAACCTTCAGGATCTCTCCGTTTATCGGCGCGCGGATGATTGTGAGCTCGAGCTGCGCTTCAGCCGCCTTTAGCTTCGCTTCCGCCGAGTGCACCGCCACCAGGGTGCGCGTGCGGGCCAGGCCTGCATGTGCCGCGCGAAGTTCCGCCCTTGCCTTGGCCAGCTCGCCCTCCCGGCTGTCGACGGCGAACTTCTGATCGTCCACTTTTTTCTCTTCGATCGCAGACTTCATCGAGGCCACGCGCGTGAGTTCCTTGCGTTCCCGCTCGACCGCGATCTCCAGGAGCCGAACGGCCTGTTCGCTTTGCTCCACCACTGCGCTCGCGTACTGCGTTTCGGTTTCGAGTCGCTCCCGCGCTTCGTCGAGAGCGATCTGGGCCGCGTCCCGTTCCGCCAGCCTCAGCGGGTAAGTTTCGAGATAAGCGAGCACGTCACCGGCGTGCACCTTCTGGCCATCAGTAACCTCGAGCTTCAGAATGCGGCTGCCCGTTTGCGCCGCGATCGAAATCGCAGCGCGTCCGGGGGTGACGCGGCCGAGCGCAGTCACCGCGGTGCGACTCGTGGCGCCGTTTTTTTGGCCTGAGTCACCCTCGCCACAGCCAGCCAAAGATAACGCGAGCAGGAGGAGCAACCCCGCAGGAGAGCGAAATCTCGTTTGCTGTCTCATTGCTCCTCCGGAGCGCCGTTCACCGGGCTGTGTCTTATCAGCTTGCCCCTTCTATGGTCAAACCCACAGCGCGAGGGAGTAATCGAGCTCACCACCTGCTTTTTGTCGTGAACTCCAGCGCGACTATAGGTTCTAATCGGAACGGGTATGGCAGCGCGTGAGCCAATCGCCATTGTTGGGATGGCTTGCCGTTTTCCCGGCGGCGCAAACGATCCTGGGTCCTTTTGGGAACTGCTCCGCAATGGCGTCGATGCCATCACGGAGGTGCCGGCGGATCGATGGAACGCGGCGCGTTTTTATCATGCGGATGCCGGCGCACCGGGCCGGATGGTTAGCCGTTGGGGCGGCTTCGCCGACAATGTCGATGCCTTCGACGCTGCCTTCTTCGGAATTGCGCCCCGGGAAGCTGCCCACATCGATCCACAACATCGCTGGCTGGCGGAAGTCGCGTGGGAGGCGATGGAGGACGGAGGTTTTCCCCCCGAGCACCTGGCTGGCACGCGCACGGGCGTGTTTGTCGGCATTTCGGGGAACGACTATCCGATGCTCAATCGTCAGGAGACTCTCCTCGCCAACGGCTACGTCAATATCGGCGGAGCACTGTCGATCGCGGCCAACCGGCTGTCATATCTGTTCGATTTGCGGGGTCCGAGCCTGGCGGTGGATACCGCCTGTTCCTCTTCCCTCGTGGCGCTGCATCTGGCGGCGCGCAGCCTTTGGTCGGGCGAGTGTGATTACGCGCTCGTGGGGGGAGCGAATGCGCTCCTGAGTCCCGAGACGAGCATCGGCTTCAGCCACGCCCGCATGCTTTCGCCGCGCGGACGTTGTCGCGCCTTTGATGCTGGCGCGGATGGATATGTGCGCTCCGAAGGAGCCGCGGCGGTTCTGCTCACGTCGCTGAGAAGGGCGCGCACGCTTGGCCTCGCGCCGCGGGCGTGCTTGCTCGCGACCGCTTCGAATCAGGACGGGCGTTCGAGCGGTCTTACGGTTCCTAATCAACAGGCGCAGGAGGAAATCATCCGCGAGGCGCTGCAAAGCGCGCAGGTGGAAGCGCGCGACGTAGTTTACGTGGAAGCGCATGGCACCGGGACAACCGTCGGAGACCGGATCGAAGTCCGCGCAATTTCGGCCGTGCTTACGAAGAATCGCCCCCCGGGAGAGCCGTTGCTGCTGGGTTCGGTCAAAACGAACCTCGGTCATCTGGAGCCCGCGTCGGGCTTGGCCGGTTTGGTGAAAGCGGTGCTGGTGCTCGAAGAGCGGGCGGTTCCGGCGAATCTCCATTTCGAAACGCCAAATTTGCGGCTGCCGATGGATGGCTTAAAGGTGCCGACCGCTCTGACGGCCCTTCCCAATTACGACGGGCGAAGACCTTTCGTGGCGGTGAACTCTTTCGGCTTCGGCGGCACGAACGCGCACGCGCTGCTCGCTCCGGCTTTCCCTGTGGGCAGGTCCGTGCCGCCGGAAGATGGAACGTTCATTTTCCCCGTGTCGGCACGCAGCCCGGCCGCACTCTCTGATTACGCCGCGGCCTACGCGCAGTTTCTTGACCAGAAAGCCACTTCGCTACGCGATCTCTGCACTACCGCCGCGCTCGGAAAATCGCACCATTGTTTCCGCACCGCTCTGGTTGCCGACTCGCTTTCCGGTTTGCGCGCGCAGCTGCTCGCGTTGCGCGAGACAAGCGCCGATCTGCCGGCGGCAGCCGCGCGTCCGAAGGTCGCTTTCGTTTTCTGCGGGCAAGGTGCGCAGTGGTGGGCGATGGGGCGTCAGCTTTACGAGAAAGAGAAAGTCTTTCGCGAAGTATGGGAGCAATGTGACGCTCAATGCCGGGATTTGGGCGGACCGAATTTACTCGAAGCGCTCCTCGCCGATGAGACGTCTTCACAGCTGCGCCGGACCGATATTGCGCAGCCGGCGCTCTTCGCCTTGCAGGCGGGGCTGGCGGAACTTTGGCGCCACTGGGGCATCGAAGCCGACGTTGTTATCGGCCACAGTGTCGGTGAAGCCGCAGCTGCCTGGACTGCGGGCAGTTTCGATCTCGCAGAAATTTTTCGCGTGATTATCGCGCGAAGCCAGGCACAGCAAAAACTCCACGGCCTCGGGCGAATGCTCGCGGCGGCGATCTCCGCGGAAGAAGCGCGAGAATGGGAGGAGAAATTCGCCGGACGCATCGGCATCGCGGCGTTCAATGCGCCGCGGCAAGTCACGCTCTCGGGTGAAGCCGGCGTGCTGGAAGAAATCGCGACGAAGCTGAACCAGGCGGGGTTATTCTGCCGATTTCTGCCGACGGATTACGCTTTTCACAGCGCGCAGATGGAGCCGATCGAGGCCGAGCTGCGTCGGAATCTCGGAACTCTCGCACGCAGCGACTCGAAGCTGGAAATGATTTCCACCGTCACCGGCGAGGCGATGGGCCGTCGGCAATTGGATGCGGATTATTGGTGGCGAAATGTTCGGCACCCGATTCGTTTTGCCCAGGCGGTCGAATGCGCGCTGAGCGGAGGTTGCAACGTCTTCGTTGAAATTGGGCCCCATCCGGTGATGGCGGCGGCGCTGAGGGAGATTGCGCTCGGCCAGAAAACCTCCATCGTGATGGTCGCCTCACTGCGCAGGGGCGAAAACGAGCGCAGCACGATGTTGAGCGGATTGGCTGCGCTCTATCGCAACGGCGCGGCTGTGCGATGGGATGCGCTCTACAAGCGGCCGGCGCGGGCCTTGCGCCTCCCGGCCTACCCCTGGCAGCGTCAGCGCTACTGGCGCGAATCGGCAAAGGCAGCGCCGCTTTTGCGTAGTCCACCCTCGCATCCGTTACTCGGCGATCGGCAGGCCGACCCGCAACCCACCTGGCTCAACCACCTGGACATACGACTCATTCCGTGGCTGGCAGATCATCGCGTCGCCGGCTCTGCCGTTCTGCCCGCGGCCGCGTACCTGGAAATGGCGGCGGCCGCGGTGCGCGAGTTTCTGTCTGAGCCAAACATTTACCTGGAGAACATTCGTTTTCACCGACTGCTCTTCCTGCCGGAGGACCAATCCGTCCCGACCTGCGTGCGCCTCGATCCCGCCGCCAGCTCGTTCCAGATCCTCGCCGCGCCACCCGATACTGCTGCGGCGTGGGAGCTTCATGCAGAAGGGCTTTATCGATCCGCGCGTCTCCACGTTCCGCCTCCGGCCGATCTTGAACTTCTCCGCGCGAGCTTCGAGGAGGAGCGCAACCCGCGAACGCTCTATCACGAATTGAGCGAGATGGGGCAGGTCTACGGGGCCAAATTCCAAGGGCTGACTTCGTTGCGGTTGGGTGGGATGGATACGGCGCTGGGCGAGATCACCGAAGCGGCGGAACGGTCGTGGCCGGATTACCTCCTGTTTCCGCCTTCCTTCGATAGCTGCCTGCACCCGGGTCTCGCTCTGAAGCCCGAGGGAGATCGCCGCGCTGTCGTGGTGGAATCGCTCCGGCAGTTGCGGCTGTTTCAACCGCTGCCAACCGAGCTTCGCAGCCACTTGCGCATAGT
>JBHENA010000118.1:0-8284 GCA_046262275.1 Chthoniobacterales bacterium | reverse complement strand
GAACTAAGCGGCGCATTCAAGTCATTCCGCGGTGCGCAGACGGCACCGCTCCCGACGCCGGCTCCGCCGCTGCCGGCGGGAAGTCCAAGCGCGGCCGACGCAGCCCGGCTGCTCTCTCAGTCCACCTTCGGCCCAACGGAGGAACTGATCGCGCATGTGCAAGAGGTCGGAGTGGAGGCTTTTCTCCAGGAGCAGATGCGAATTCCGGCCACGTCGCATGTCAAATTCGTCGAAACGTTGGGGGGCGCGCCGGCAAAAATCCAGGCAGTCGACGCGTGGTGGAGCTGCGCGATTGCCGCGCGTCGCGTTTGCGCTCAGCGAAATTTTTGTCGTCTCGGTGAGGACGGATGTGTTTAACGGGCGGCCGTTCGCGATCGCAACGTATTCCGACGTGCTGGTGCGCAACGCTTTTGCCAATTGCCGGCAACTTCTCGAGGAGGTCACGCTGAACCCGGCGATGGGGGCGTACCTCAACATGCTCCATAATGATAAAGGCGATCCGAAGACGGGCAGGCGACCAAATGAGAACTATGCGCGCGAGATCATGCAGTTGTTTTCGATCGGGCTTCACCGGTTGAACCTGGACGGAAGTCTTCAGCTCGATGCCAACGGTTTTCCGATCCCAACTTACGATCAGCGCGCGGTGATAGGGTTGGCAGCTGCGTTTACCGGTTGGCACTTCGCGCAGCCTGGGAAACGGCGCTGGCGCGGAGTGCCGCCCGATTACCGGCGTCCCATGATGAGCGTTCCGGAACACCATGACAGGTCCGCCAAAACCATTCTCGACGGGGTGGTGCTGCCGGCGAATCAAACCCCGGAGCAGGACCTGAAGCAGGCACTGGATACAATTTTCAAGCACCCGAACGTGGGACCGTTTTTCTGCCGGCATTTGATTCAACGCCTGGTGACGAGCAACCCGAGCCCCGGCTATATTTACCGGGTTGCTTCAGTCTTCAATAACAACGGCCGTGGCGTGCGCGGGGATCTGGCGGCGGTGATCCGCGCCATTCTCACTGACTACGACGCGCGCGGAGAGGCGAAGAGAACGGAGAGCGCCGGTCATGTGCGGGAGCCGGTCTTGCGGCTCACCGCTTTGCTGCGCGCGTTCCATGCCTCGACTCCGAGCGGGAGGTTCTTCATCGCCCGGCCGGAACCGCTCGGTCAGGCACCGCTGCGATCGCCCACCGTCTTTAACTTCTTTTCTCCCGATTACCAGGCGCCGGGTGCGATTGCAGAGAAAGGCCTCAGCAGTCCCGAACTCCAGATCACGACCGAGACGACGGCAATCACGAGCGCGAATTTTCTGCGCGACGCGATCTTCGAGCACATCGGGCCGCCGCCGAACCGAATGACGCTGGATTTCAGCAAAGAAGAGGCGCTGGCCGCAAATCCCGAGCAGCTCGTGGCGCATCTCGATCGGCTGCTGCTGTGCAGTTCGATGTCCGCAGAGATGCGCAGAATTCTGATCGATGCGATCACGAAGATTCCCGAGACGGAGCGGAAAGAGAGAGCGAAGACGGCGATTTACCTGATCGTCATATCGCCTGAATTCGCGGTGGAGAAATAGCGATGCATTCACCAACCCGACGCAGTTTCATTCGGCAGGCAGCGTGCGCTGCGCTCGGAACCGCCGGGGTGGTGAACACGATTTTCGATTTGCGCAAATTGAGCGCAGCGACTCCTACGGACAAGGGTGATTACAAGGCGCTCGTATGCCTGTTTCTCTTCGGCGGGAACGACGCCAACAACATGCTGATCCCCTATGATGCGAGCAGTTACGCCTCGTATTCCACCGCCCGCGGCGCGCTCGCGCTCCCACGCGCCTCACTTCTGCCGCTGAAACTCCAGAAGGGTGACGGGCGCGAGTTTGCCTTCCACCCCAAGATTCCGGAAATGCAGTCGCTCTTTAACGAGGGAAAGCTCGGGATCGTTGCGAACGTCGGCACGCTCGCGGCGCCGATCACGCGCGCGCAGTTCCTCTCGAAAAGTGCGGCCGTCCCGCGCCAGCTCTTTTCGCACGCCGATCAGTCGGTGCAGTGGCAAACATCCGTAGCCGATCAAATGGTGCGCACCGGCTGGGGTGGACGCGCGGGGGATTTGCTGCAGTCGCTGAATGCGGAGTCGAAGATTTCGCTCGCGATTTCCATTGCCGGCACAAACACGTTTGAAGTCGGGAATAAGGTGGTTCCCTACCAAATTTCGCCCACTGGGCCGATCGCGCTGCAGGGATTCGATGGCAGTGCTAACGCGAGTGTGCGTTACCAGGCGTTCCGGGAGCTGCTCGCGCTGCCGCACCACAATTTGTTTGAGCAGGCCTACGCTGACACCGTGCAACGCGCGATTGCCGACAAGGAACTGCTCAGCGCCGCGCTCGGCGCCGCGCCGAAGCTTCAAACCGCATTTCCGCCTACGGGTCTCGGGCGACAGTTGAACATGGTGGCGAATCTGATCGCCGTCCGCCGCCAACTGAACATGCGCCGGCAGATTTTCTTCGTCGCGGTGCAGGGATACGACACGCATGGCGGCCAACTCCGGGCGCAGGCTAATCTGCTCGGCGAATTGAGCCAGGGGCTCGGCTCGTTTTACAAAGCAACCAGCGAGCTCGCGCTCGCCGAGCAGGTAACCACCTTCACCGCCTCCGATTTCGGGCGCACCTTTCCGACCAGCGGCTCCGGTTCCGACCATGGCTGGGGGAGTCATCAGTTCGTGCTTGGCGGCGCCGTGCGCGGCGGCAGGTTGTTCGGCACCTTTCCCACTCTGGCGGTGAACGGCCCGGACGATACGGGCCAAGGCCGCTGGATTCCAACGACCTCCGTCGACGAGATGGCGGCTACGCTTGCCACCTGGTTCGGCGTCAGCGCGTCGGATCTGCCGACGGTGCTGCCGAATATCGGTCGTTTCGCAAAGCCGAATCTGGGCTTCTTCGCCTAGGTGGAGCTTTCCCCGAACCGTGGGGGACAGGTAGTCGGCGGTTGCTGGAAGCGTGTGGCACAGGCGATGCTTATAATTTCTATAACGACGATTCCGATGACTTTTTTGAAGCGAATTTTACTGGTCGACTATGAGCCGCGAGTCACGGCAACGGTACGAGCCGCGCTGGAAAAGACGGGCAAATACCTCATCAAAGTAGAGCGTGACAGCCGGATGGCGCTGAAGGCGGCACGCTGGTTTCAGCCTGACCTTATCCTTTTCGACGTCATGACCGGATGCTCGGATGCTGGATTGATCGCGCGCCAGCTCCAGGCGGATGGTTCTTTTAAAGACACGCCGGTGGTCTTCCTGAGTATGAATGGCTCCTCGGATGGTGGAGCGCTTTCGGGCGGCGTTCTGAACGGTTACAGTTTCCTGGCGAATCCGGTGCGGGTCGAGGAAGTCGTGCGCTGCGTAGCCGAACTGCTAAGTCCGGCGACGGCTCGAAGAGCAACCGCCCGTTTCGCAACGGCTCGTTAAGCGCCGTAGCAGGCGCAAGGGAATATCGCCTAACTAATCGCCTGCTTGTAGCCGGCGGCGTCTTTTAGCTGCTTCACGTCATCAGGCGCGCTCATTTTCAAGACGAAAATCCAACCTTCTCCGAAAGGATCGGTGTTCACCAAAGCCGGATTGCTGGAAAGGGCTTCGTTTACCTCCACCACCTCGCCTTTTATTGGGGCGTAAATGTCGCTGGCGGCTTTTACCGACTCGACCACCGCGACTTGACTGCGCGCTTCCGCCTGAGTTCCGACTTTGGGCAGTTCCACATAAACGACATCGGTCAGCTCCGCTTGCGCATGATCGGTGATGCCGACGCGCGCATTCCCACCTTCCACGCGGACCCATTCGTGTGACTCGGTGTAATAAAGATCGTCGGGAACGTTCATGGCTTTTTGTAGAGCGGTTTCTTTTCGATGACAGCAGGAAATTTCTGGCCGCGAATCTCGATCTCCAACTCGCCGCCTGGTTTGGCGTTTTGCGCTGGCACATAGGCCATCCCGATTCCTTGATTCAAGCTCGGCGAAAGCGTGCCGCTGGCGACTTCGCCGATGCGCTGGGCGTTGATCCAGACCGGATAATGCGGACGCGGCGGGGGGCCTTTGCCGTTCATTCTGAACGCGGCCAGCTTGCGCGCGGTGCCGCTTTCCTTCACTTGCTTCAAAACGTCGCGCCCGATGAAGTCTGGCTTTGTCAGGTCCACGAAAAATCCGAGACCAGCTTCGATTGGGTTATGCTCAGGCGTCAGGTCCGAGCCGTTCAGCGGGTAACACATCTCGAGGCGGAGTGTGTCGCGCGCGCCGAGACCGCACGGTCTGATTCCCAGCGATTTTCCTTTTTCGAGCACCGTATTCCAGACCAAGACGGCGTGCTCGGCGGGGAAGAAAACCTCGACGCCGTCTTCTCCGGTGTAGCCCGTCCGCGCGACGGCTAGTTCCACTCCATTGTGATGGAACTCCCGAAGTTGATTGCGAGCGGGGAGCACAACGTCGGAGCCCAGCAGGTGCTGAAATAACTCGACAACCTTCGGGCCCTGAATCGCCAGCCCCGCATAATGTGCGCTGCGATTGTCCAAGCGAACTTCCGCTGGCAAATGCTTCTGCAGCCAGGCGTAGTCTTCCTCCGTTCGCGAGGCATTTACGACGAGGAGGAATTCATCGGTCCCGGTCCGGTAGACGATCAGGTCGTCAATGATGCCGCCCTGCTCGTTCAACAAAAATGTGTATTGGCCCCCACCAACCTCGAGCTTGTCGATGTTATTTGTGAGCATCCGGTTCAGCCATTCCCCCGCTCCAGACCCTGCGGCGGTGAGCTGCCCCATATGTGAAATGTCGAAGACCCCAAGGTTGTTTCGCACCGCCTGGTGCTCGTCGCTGATGCTGGTGTATTGCACCGGCATTAACCAGCCGCCGAACGGAATGATCTTCGCGCCTGCGCGGCGATGCTCTTCGTAGAGCGGCGTGGTTTTTTCAGCGACGTCGCTCATGGGGCACGAGCCTAGGTGGCGGGTCAGAGGGCGTCAACGAAGGGAGAAGTGGAATCGGCGCGTTCCGCGGTCGCAGACCGCCGCCACAGGCGGCGCTTACGATGATTAAGCAATGACGCTGCTGGATAAACTCGAACGCCGGATCGGCTTCATCGCCATTCCCGGATTGATTCGCCTCGTGGTCGCATTTACCGCGCTCGTTTATGTGCTCACGTTTCTAAACCAGGAGTTTCTCTCGATCCTCGAACTCGACCCTGCCCGGATTCGCCGTGGTCAAGTGTGGCGGCTCGTGACCTACATCTTCATTCCGCGCGGAATCGGCCAGCCGGAGACGATGCAGCCGCTCTGGCTCCTCCTTGCGCTCTGGTTCCTCTGGTTCATCGGCGAAGGTCTCGAACGCGCCTGGGGAGCATTTCGGCTCACGCTCTACTTTCTTGTCGGCATGATTGGGACCACGGTCGCTGCCTTCCTTTTTGGCGCGCAATTCTCCAATGCGATGCTGGCCGCCTCGCTCTTCTTTGCCTTCGCCTGGTTCTACCCGGACGAAGTAATCTACGTCTTTTTTATCCTGCCGATGAAGATCAAGTGGCTGGCCTGGATTACGGCCGCCTTCGTCATCCTCGGATTTGTCACCGGCCCGATTTCCTACAAAATGGCGGTGGTCGCCGCGCTCGCGAACTACTTCATCTTTTTCGGCCCTGAGATTTTCCATCAGGTGCGTCATCGCAAAGAAGTCTCCGCGCGGCGGAAACGCTTTGAAGTGCACTCGCGCCGGGATGCGGAGCCGCTCCATCGTTGCGCGAGCTGCGGGGCGACGGAGTTGAGTGAGCCCAACGTGGAATTTCGCGTCTCGCGCGACGGCGAGGAATATTGCATGAAGCATCTGCCCAGCGCGGCGCCCGCTGCGCGCTGACCGTGTGGCGCGAGTCTGCAACTTGCGCAGCCGGTAGAAGGCAGGTTGAAAACTTGCGCCACTTCTTTCTGCGCCCCACACTTGCCGCCGCATGACGCAAAACGAAGGTGCGCTCATTCCGGAACAAGGCTGGCATTGCCTCCACCTGTTCTACCGGATCGAGTTTGGGCAGTGGGAATTACTTACAGCCGACGAACAACGTGAGGCGAAGACGCGTCTTGCCTCGCTTGTGCAGGAAGTCCGCGCCTTGCACGACACGCAGTTACTCACGCTGAGCGTCGTCACCCCCAAGGCGGATCTCGCCTTCATGCTGATCACGCCGGATCTGCACGCGGCAAACCGGATCGAGAAGCAGCTTGCTCTCGCCCTCGGACCGGACGTGCTCGTGCCGGTCTACAGCTATTTATCTCTTACCGAGGAAAGCGAATACCGCACAACGCGGGAAGATTATGCCGCAGTCCTTCAGCACGAGCAGAAACTACAATCAGGATCGGCCGAATTCGAGCAGGCGATGAGCACATTCGACGAGCGCATGAAGCACTACCGGCAGGAGCGCGTTTACCCGACCCTGCCGGATTGGCCGATCGTCTGTTTCTATAATATGAGCAAGCGCCGGGGCGAGCAGCGTAATTGGTATACGTTGCCGTTCGAAGAGCGGCGCAAGCTGATGCTCGGCCACGGCGCTCTCGGTCGGCAATATAGCGGGAAGGTAAAACAACTGATCACCGGTTCTTCAGGTCTCGACGATGCGGAGTGGGGCGTGACGCTCTTCGCGCGCGACACGTTCCAGATCAAATCGATCGTCTACCAAATGCGCTTCGATCCAGTGAGTGCGGAGTACGGCGAGTTCGGTGAATTTTACATCGCGCTACAACTGCCGCTCGACGAGTTGTTCCGTCGACTCCAACTTTGATTCTCTTACTCCTAGTCCTGATCGTATTCTAATCGGCGAACGGAAGGAGGATCAGGAGTAGAAGCAGGAGTTCCAGGAGGATGGGTGACAGAGCGGTCTATTGTGCACGCCTGGAAAGCGTGTGTGCCGAAAGGCACCCGGGGTTCGAATCCCCGCCCATCCGCTCACTCATCCGCCGGCGCCTCGCGCCGCGGTGAGACCTGTACGTTCTGCAGGACCTTCAGAATGCTCGAGCTCGGCAACACGCCGTGGAAATTCGCGCCTGGATAGATAATACAATCGCGCCCCAGCACGGTTCCGGGATTGATGACGGCGTTGCAGCCGATCTCGGTGCGATCGCCCACAATCGCGCCGAACTTCTTCAGACCGGTCGCTATGTTGCCGTCCGCGCCCGCGACGTGAATCTCGCGATGATCGAGTTTCACATTGGAAAGAATCACGCCCGCCCCGAGATGCGCCCGATAACCGAGCACGGAGTCGCCCACGTAATTAAAGTGCGGCACCTGGGCTTCATCGAAGAGGATGCAGTTCTTGAATTCGCAGGAGTTCCCAAGCACAACTCCATCGCCCGCGATCACATTCTCGCGCACATAACAGCCGCTGCGGATGTGGCAATTCTCACCGATCCAGGCGGGGCCTTTCAGCACCGCCCCCTGCTCGACAACCGTGCCGCTTCCCACAAAGACGGCGTTGCTGATAAACGGTTTTCCAACGAGCTGACCGAGCACGGCCGGCTTTAAACGGAACTGAAGGTAGCTGGAGATCTGCTTGAGTGCGTCCCAGACATACTTCTGGTTCTCGAAGAGCATGGGATGTGCGGTGTGCTCGAGCGTGAGGTATTCATCCGGCGAGAACATCTTTAAACTCCGGCGCGTCGTGTGATCGTCTGGCCGTCTTTGGTGTCACGCGCTTCCCAGCCGAGGGCCGCGAGCTGATCGCGCAATTCATCACTTTTTCGCCATTCTTTGGCAAGCCTGGCCTCTCTGCGCTGCTCCGCGAGCGCCGCTACTTCGGCCGACACCGCTGTGTCGTCTCCGCTCAATGCGAGCACGGTGTCGATACGTTCCCACCAGCTCAGCCAGGCTCGCGCCGCCGCGGGAGTGAGCGTTCCGTGGTCGAGCGCACGATTGGTTTCGCGAATCGTGTCGAACAAGAAGCCGAGCCCGGCGGAGATGTTGAGATCGTCATCGAGCGCTTCGAGGTAACGCAAGTTTTCAACTTGCTCTTCTCCTCCGTCTGCAAGTTGAAAACTTGCGCTACGTTCCCGCAGCCGGCGCAGCCAGTCATCAATTCTCGCCACTGCCTGGCGCGCCTCCTCCATTCCTTCCCAGGTAAAGTTCAACTGCGCGCGGTAGTGGACACGCATGAGCGCGTAACGAACTTCACGCCCGCTGTAGCCTCTCGCGAGCACGTCGCGCAGCGTATAAAAATTGCCTAACGACTTTGCCATTTTCTGGCCGTCCACTTGCAGGTGCGCGCAATGGAGCCAGTAGCGCACGAATTG
>JBHENA010000117.1:0-8583 GCA_046262275.1 Chthoniobacterales bacterium | reverse complement strand
GTCGAGTTCAACCCGGCGCGCGTCGCTTCCTACCGACTGCTCGGTTACGAAAAGCGGATGCTGCGCAAGGAAGATTTCAATAACGACAAAGTCGACGCGGGTGAGATCGGCGCCGGCCACACAATCACGGCGTTATATGAAGTCGTGCCTGCCGGAAGAGCGACCGACCCCGCCGCCGGTGTGCCGCCGGTCGACACGTTGAAATATCAGACGTCAACGGCCGGACCGACCGCTCCTACGCCTGCCGATCCCAAGGCATCGGGAGAGCTGCTGACCGTAAAGCTGCGGCACAAGCAGCCGGATGGCGACAAGAGCGAACTGACCGAGCGCGCTCTGGTGGAGAACGATGCAGGGTTCGGCCAGGCCTCCCCCGATTTCAAATTCGCGGCCGCCGTGGCCGAATTCGGCATGATCCTGCGGGGCTCACCTCATAAGGGCAACGGCACTTTGAGCGCCGTCCTCGATTGGGCGCAGGAAGGCAAAGGCCGCGACGAAGCAGGATACCGCGCCGGTTTCATCGAACTGGCGCGAAAAGCTCAGGCGTTGCCGTTCTGAGGCGAGATTGGCTCCTCGCGCGGGACGTGCGTGCCCCCCCGGGAGCCCATCAGCTGAGGGTGCGAGCCGAAAGCGGAAAGTTACCTTTGATAACTTACCCCCGGGATATGGCCAAGAAAGCTCACGTTAGTGATTCCGCTTTCGCTAACAGTTATGAGAACACCGAAGTCGCTATCGAAAGATCTATCCTTCCATTCGTATGCAAACCCGCAGCCGCCGATTCCAGTTCGGACCGGTCCTGTAAACATGCTCGGCTCGTAATGGAAATCAGCACAAACTTTCCTGAACCTATCCTGTGCAGCTCTCCGGGCTTCCTCTTCGCTGATAGCCGCATGGCGGCACGCGGATATGAGCAGTAGCCCAACAAAACAGGCTTTCCAACATTTAGATCGGTTCATTCGCAGTGTTCCAACAGCGGCGACGAAGCAGGCTACCGCGCCGGTTTCATCGAACTAGCATGAAAAGCTTAGGCGCTCCCGTTCTGAGCCTCATCCGCCGCACGACCAGTCCTGGCAGCTACGAAGCGCCATGCCATCCAGCCGCAAAGAACCCCAAGGATCGCGGCGCAAACGACGTCCGAGAGATGATGCGCGTTCAGATATAAACGCGATGCTGCGATCAGCAGAGGGATAGCCAGAAGCGCGAGGGCAATCCGGCGCCGCGCGAAGAAGAGCGCGGCGAAGAATCCGCTGGAGGCAGCGGTATGCCCGGAGGGAAAGGCGTTGTAGTTCGAGCTAAATCGAAAGCTTTTCCAGCCGGCGTCGACTTCGACTGCGGGACGCGACCGTCCGGCAGAAATCTTAATTATGCGATTAACAACTCCGGCGCTCGCGCACGCCAGAAGCATCGCGGCAAAGATTGCCAGCCAGGCGCGACTTTTGGCAGCGTATGCGATCCCGCCGCCAATGAGTCCGGCAATAATATGTGAAGGCCAGTCGCCCCACCGGCTGACAAACTGCATGAACGCTTTCGCTCCCGCGGTTTGGTGCGTCAGCATCCAGCTTTGCACAGCCGCGTCGAAATAGAACGACGCGATCAGGAGGAGCGCGGCGAGAAAGATCCAGACATATCGCCAGCGTGATCCCGCGCGCGTGCTCACCGCAAAAAATCCCGTTTGTGTTTCAACCGCGGCCATCTTTGAGTCGGCGATTGCAACGTGCAATCCGCAATTTCGCCTTCCTCTTCGGCGCGTGTCTGCTTTTCCACGTCGCCGGCACGTGGACGCTGCCGTTGATCGACCGGGATGAGCCGCGCTTTGCGGAGGCCTCCAGGGAGATGCTGGAACGCGGGGATTATGTAATCCCCTACTTCAACAATCGCTACCGGTTCGACAAACCGCCGCTCACCTATTGGTGCCAGACGGTCAGTTACCGGCTCTTCGGCGAGAATGATTTTGCGGCGCGTTTTCCCTCAACGATCGCCGCCTCCTTGACGGCGTTGCTCTTGCTCGCATGGGGAAGGCGGCTCGGGAGCGAACGGCTTGGGTGGTGGGCGGCCATCATCTTCACGCTCTGCGCGCAGACCTTTGTGCACGGGAAGGCGGCCGTTGCCGACATGTGGCTGGTGCTCTTTATGACAGCAGCGCACTGGGCTGGGTATGAATTGCTGCGCGATCGCTTGCGGACGGGAGAACATCGAACATCGAATGCGCAAGCTGCACGGCCAAAGGTTTGCTGGTGGTGGATCTTTTATATCGCGCTCGCGCTGGCTTTTCTGGCCAAAGGACCGATCGGCTGGATGCCGCTTCTTACGGTGGCGGCCACGAGGCTGTTTCTCGCCGATGCGCAGTTGAACCGGAGGTTTCTCTTCTTTACCGGCGGGCTTTGTACTCTCTCGATCGTGGCGCTCTGGGGAATTCCCGCGCTTGCGCGCACGAACGGAGAATTCTTCGATATCGGCATCGGCCGCCACGTTTTGGAGCGCTCGGTCGTGGCGATGGAAGGTCACGGGGCGAATTCCGTCTGGAGTTATCTGAGCACCCTGCCGTTCTACTTTGCGCTCGTTTTTCTCTCGTTCTTCCCTTGGTCGTTCAAGCTGCCGTGGCTGACGCGGACGCTCTGGCGACGGCGCGATCCACTGGATAACTACCTGGTCGTGGGAATCGCGATCTTCTTCGTCATGTTCACCCTGATAAAAACGAAGCTGCCGCACTATACGCTCCCGGCGTTCCCGCTCCTCGCGCTCCTCTTCGCGAAAGCGATGGAGGGATTGCCGAACACGGAACGCTTCCTGCGCCGCGCGGCATTGGTCGGCGGCTCCGCTGCTCTTCTCGCGGTCCTGGCGACGCCTGTTGCGAGGAGATTCTCTCCCGCCATTCAGCTCGTGGAAAAAGCGCGTGGCGATCTCAGGCGCGAAATGGAATTCGGCGCGATCGATTACAAAGAGCCGAGCCTGATCTGGTACTTTCGGAAGCACGTCGATGGCTGGCTGACTGATCTGGATGACGATCTCCTCGTTCCGTTCATGGAGAAGCCGGGGGCTCGGTTTGTGGTGCTGCCAACGGCGATGGTAACGGCAATGTATCCGCAGCTTCCCGAGGGATGGAAGAGTTACACGGCGCAGGGGATTAATACCACCACCGGCAGGTGGGTCGATCTAACCTTGCTGCTCAAGCCGAAGTAGCGCCTCCTGTAGCCGCCTCGCTCTGTCGAGGCGCCGCGCAGTTCCTGCAGTTTGCGCCTGGAAACGGCGACACAGCGCCGTCGCTACAACTGCAGTTACCCGCGTTTGCGGTTTGCGACCGCTCTGTTACCGATTCAGAACGTGATCACCTTTCTCGATGGCAGGCTTGCCGCAGCTTTGCCCACGCAGGCGATCGTCGAAGTGGGCGGCGTCGGTTACGAAGTTCTGATTCCGCTTTCGAGCTACGATCGACTCCCGCTGATCGGCCAGCCGGTGCACATCCTCACCCACCTGCACGTGCGCGAAGATGCGCACGTTCTCTACGGCTTCATGAGCGCGGCGGAACGCGATCTCTTCCGGCTCCTGGTCAACAACGTAAGCGGGATCGGGCCGAAACTGGCGCTCGCCGTTCTCAGCGGAATGAGCGTGGGCAATTTTAAAAGCGCCGTCGTGAACAACGATGTCACGTCGCTCTCGAAGATCAGCGGCCTCGGGAAAAAAACCGCGGAGCGCATCGTGCTCGAGCTAAAAGACAAGCTCGGCGTGGCCGCGGCCTGGGAAGCCGCGAGCGCGGCGCATGCGCCAACGCCCGAAGAAGGGCAGGCCAACGAGGCGGTGCTGGCGCTGATCGCGCTGGGATACAAGCAGGTCGACGCGCACAGGACGGTGCGTGACTTGCAAGAGAAGGAGCCGCAACTCGAGAGCGCCGAGGAGCTGGTGAAGCTGGCCCTGAAACGAATCGCTGCGGGACGCTAAGGCGGCGCCGTTCTCATGCCCGTGAATGCTGATCGCCTCTCCGCAATCCGGGAGGCGTTTCCGCCCGAAGGACTTTTCGCCGAGAAGGATTGGCTTCTGTCGCCAGAGCCGTTCCCGATCGACAAGGCTCTCGCGAAAGATCTGGAGCGGCTCGGGCATCAGCTCTTCGTTTTCCAGCGCGCCTGCAATCAGCTTTACCAGCAGAGCATCAAAGGCAAACAGCCGCCGTGGGTAGCGCGCTATCTTGATGCGGGCAAACCCGCCGAGCTGGTCGAGTTCTCGCGACAGAAACAGTTTCGCGATGAATTGCCAGCCGTGATTCGGCCCGACCTCATTTTGACGGAGGAGGGCTACGTGATCGCGGAGATTGATTCTGTGCCGGGAGGGATCGGTCTGACCGCGTGGCTGAACCAAACATACGCCAGTCTCGGCGCTGATGTGATCGGCGGCGGCGAAGGAATGATCGAGGGATTTCGCAGCGTCCTGCCCGACGGCGGCGACATCGTGATCTCGGAGGAATCCAGCACGTATCGGCCGGAGATGCTCTGGATCGTGGCACAGTTGAACGCGCGAGACCCCGCTCGCGAGTGGCACGTTGCGGCGGCCGAAACCTACACGACGGCGGCAAACCGTGATGTCTATCGCTTCTTCGAATTGTTCGACCTGCCGAATCTCCCGCGCGCGCCTGAGCTGATGGCGGCGGCGGCAGAAGGCACAGTGCGAGTGACACCGCCCTTCAAACCGTACCTGGAAGAAAAAATGTGGTTCGCGCTCTTCTGGATGCGGCCGTTGCGAGAGTTTTGGCGGCGAGAGTTAGGGGACAAATATTTCACGACACTACAGGAGGTGATCCCTTACACCTGGCTGCTCGATCCCGCGCCACTGCCGCAGCATGCAGTCATTCCACGCCTTGAGATTCATGATTGGCGCGAGGCCGGGAAGCTGAGCCAGAAGGAACGCGACCTCCTGCTGAAGGTGAGCGGTTTTTCGCCGCTGAGTTGGGGCAGCCGCGGGGTTTCGGTCGGTCAGGATCTTCCCGCCACGGAATGGCAACGGCTCATTGAAGAGGCGCTGGAGAGGTTCGACACGACGCCGCGGATCATGCAGCGCTTCCATCGGGCGCGCCTGGTCGAGCAACCCTATTGGGAGGGCGATTCGCCGGAGCCGAAGACGATGCGCGGACGCGTGCGGCTCTGCCCCTATTACTTTGTGGAGGCCAATCGAGTGACCTTGCGCGGCGCGCTGGCGACGATTGTCCCTGCGGACAAAAAACTTTTGCACGGAATGCGCGACGCGATTCTCGCGCCGACGCAGGTGGCATTGTAGCCGCCGTTCTCGTCTTTGTTTAGCGTCCCAGATGCGCTGGGGCAAAACTCGATGCGAGTTCTTTTGGAGTGCGGCGCGTACTCGCGCCGCTTTCCTCACGCGCTCAACAGACGTGAGAGCCACGCCAGTAAAAAGCGCTGCGCAGACGCAGCGCACTCCAAAGCCGTTGGCGCGGCGAAAACTTGGCAAGTCTTCTCCCGCGCTTCCCACAGGGAAGCGGCTACAACCGTATCAGTCGTTGCGCTGGAATTCGCGCCGCGCAAGCTGACGGGCAGATGCCCACAGGCGAATGGATCGAATCGCAGGTGCCGGGGCGGCTCGACCGGTTGCCGTGGAGCCGATGGCACTGGCTCATTGTCGTTGCGTTAGGAGCGACCTGGATTTTGGACGGCCTTGAAGTCACTCTCGCCGGGTCACTCGGCGGCATCCTCACCCGTCGCGAGACCCTGGGATTGAGCGACGCTCAGGTGGGAGCAAGCGCGACCTGCTACCTCGCCGGCGCGGTGCTCGGCGCGCTTCTTTTCGGCTACGGCACGGACCGATTCGGCAGAAAGAAATTATTTTTCATTACCGTCGCGGTCTACCTCGCTGCCACGGCCTTGTCGGCATTTTCCTGGAACTTCGCGAGCTACGCCGTTTTCCGCGCGCTGACCGGCGCGGGCATCGGCGGAGAATATGCGGCCATCAATTCGGCAATCGACGAGCTGATTCCGGCGCGCTTCCGTGGGCGAGTGGCCTTGATGATCAACGGATCGTATTGGGTCGGGGCGGCGCTCGGAGCGGTCGCAACCGTCCTTCTGCTCGATCCACGCTGGCTGCCTGTCGACCTTGGCTGGCGCCTCGCTTTTGGGATTGGCGCGTTCCTTGGATTGGTCGTGATCTTTTTTCGTCGTTGGATCCCGGAAAGCCCACGCTGGCTCATGATTCACGGACGTAACGAGGAAGCCGAAAAGATCGTGGATGAAGTTGAGCGGACGATCACAATCGATCCGGAACTGCTGGCTGCGCACGACGCGCCGCCGAGGCGGATACGGACGCGCACGCACACGCCCTGGCGTGAGATTTGGAACACGATCGTGCACGAACATCGCCGCCGTTCGCTGCTGGGATTCGTGCTGATGCTGGCGCAGGCTTTTTTCTACAACGCGATCTTTTTCACCTACGGGCTGGTGCTGATGCGTTTCTATGGTGTCCCCGCCGAACGCGTGGGCGGCTACCTTTTGCCGTTTGCTGCCGGGAACGTGCTCGGCCCCTTCGTGATCGGCCACTTCTTCGACACCGTCGGGCGCAAGAAAATGATCAGCGGGACGTATGCGGCATCAGGCCTTCTGCTCGCGCTGAGTGCCTGGTTGTTTCATGCCGGGATTCTGACGGCGCAGACGCAGACGCTCGCCTGGACGCTGATTTTCTTTGTCGCGTCGGCGGCGGCGAGCTCTGCATATCTCACCGTAAGCGAAATTTTTCCGCTGGAGATTCGGGCGATGGCGATCGCGCTCTTTTATGGAATCGGAACTTTGGCTGGCGGAGTCGGTGCGCCAATCCTGTTCGGCTGGATCATCGGGACCGGCTCGCGCGAGGGGCTTTCGATTGCATACTTGATCGGCGCGGGTTTGATGGTGTTTGCGGCAGCGATCGAGGTTTGGCTCGGAGTCGCGGCAGAGCGCAAATCGCTGGAGAGCGTTGCGACGCCACTTTCGTGCAGAGAACTCTAAGGGAAAGTACTGGCGGCGACTTTCAGGGGATTGTGTTGATAAGCGAATGGAAGCTCATTATTGAATGCGGGCTATCCTCCAGCTCCGATGAATTCCGCAGAAGCTAGCCTACCCCGGCGGTCCTTTGGCCAAACGATGCGCAAGGACGCGTGGTGGGCGCAGCCGCTCCTGATTTTCCTCGGTTTCGCCGCGTTCATCATCTATTCCACCTGGGCGGCGTTTCAGGGAACGCACTACCACTTCGGCCCGTATCTCTCCCCATTTTATTCGCCGGAACTCTTCGGCGCATCGCCCCATAGTTGGTTCGGCCCGAAGCCGCTCTGGTGGCCGGGCTGGCTCCTCTTTTCGCCGGCGCTTTTGATTCTATGGGCGCCCGGTGGATTGCGTCTCACGTGTTATTATTACCGGGGCGCGTATTACAAAGCGATGTGGGCCGATCCGCCCGCCTGCACCGTGGGCGAGCCGCGCAAGAATTACCGCGGGGAAGGTTCCTTCCCTTTGATCGTGCAGAACGTGCACCGTTACTTTCTTTATCTCGCCATTCTCTTCATCATCGTCCTGACAATCGACGTGTGGAAAGCGATGTGGTTCGCGGATGGTTTCGGCGTCGGTCTCGGCACAATCGTGCTCGCGATTAACGTCGTTCTCCTCGCCGGCTTCACCTTTGGTTGCCATGCGCTCCGGCACTTGATCGGCGGTTTTCGCGATCAACTCTCGCGCTCACCTACGTTTCCCGCCTACAGATGTGTGAGCTGCTTGAATCGACGCCACATGCTCTGGGCCTGGCTTAGCCTTTTCTGGGTTGGCTTCGCCGATCTCTATGTCCGGATGTGTTCGATGGGCATCTGGCACGACCTGCGGCTAATCTGATGGGCTTGAATAATTACCCGCCGCGCGTCAGGTTCGTCTCATGAGTGCGGCCGAAATCTTGCAGCAGATCGACGAGCTTCCAGAAGAGGAGCGCCGTTGGTTGTTGGAGAAACTGAGCCAATCGAATGGTATCCCGGAATCACTCCGTCAAAGTCTTGCCGAAGCTGCTCGTGGCGAGTTGATCGAGCTTGATGATGCGCTGCAGGAACTTGAGCAACGGTGAAGTATCGCTTCGCGGCGACTCCTTCGTTTCGAAAGGCGCTCGCACGACTCAACCCTTCGCAAAAAGCTGCGGCAAAGAAGGCGTTCAACATCTTTAAGGGGAACCCATTCGATCCGCGACTGCGCACGCACAAGATTAGGAAACTGTCCGCCAGACTCGGCCGCACGATCTACTCGGTCTGGGTCGAGGAGGACCTGCGAGCGCTTTTACCTGGAAGGTGACATCGCCGTCAGTATCGACATTGGCGATCACCGCATGTACCGCGATTGAGCGATGGCTGAGTACGAAACGATCCAGCATGACGTCCTCGTCATTGGGGCCGGTGGGGCCGGGTTGCGGGCCGCGATCGAAGCTTCGGCAGCCGGTGTCTCCGCAGGCCTCGTCTGCAAGTCGTTGCTTGGTAAAGCACACACTGTGATGGCGGAAGGCGGAATCGCGGCCGCGCTCGCGAACGTGGATGATCGTGACAGTTGGCGCGTGCACTTCGCGGATACGATGCGAGGCGGGCAGTACGTGAAC
>JBHENA010000116.1:291-8592 GCA_046262275.1 Chthoniobacterales bacterium | reverse complement strand
GCGCAAGGGCGGGATCGCGGAGGGGCGGTCGGGCTTTCGCTTTCAACATGCGGAGTTCTTCCTTTTTCCCACTTTTTTCCACGAGCAGGTGAGGAAGACGCGCCGAGCGGATCGCGAACTCCCGGCGGAGCGCGCCGGCGAAATCGAGATTCAGTTCTTCGCACGCGTGGAATTTTGCTGCCTCGTCACTTCCTGGGAGGCGGCGATAACGCTGGAGCCGTTTCACATCCTGACGCGCGAAGTGGTGCAGGAGCGATTCGAGTACGGCGACTCACACGCGCTGCACCTGGCAGCGGTGCGTGTGTTTCGGTTTTCGCCGGCATGGATTTTTCCTGAGCTTCAGCGCTACGGAGGCTGCCGTTCCTGGGTGCGACTGCCGGAGGCGCCGACGATGGGAGAGCTTGAGCCGGTGCTGGATGAAGAAGAACATCGTTGGCGGCTGAATCGCTTGAGGTCCATCACGGTGGCGACCGCAGCGGCGGTCCCGCACCTTGCCAGGTGAGGACAGGCCGGCTGGAACTTAAACGAGTTCTTCGACGAGAAACGGTTCCTCTGCAGGGGCTGGCTCTTCCTCGCGCTCGCGGTTGAACTGCATGTCGTAGAGACGCCGGTAATACCCCGATTGCGCGAGAAGCTCCGCATGGCTGCCGACTTCCTTGATGCGGCCCTCTTCCATCACCACGATCTGGTCGGCCGAGAGAATGGTCGAAAGCCGGTGCGCGATCGCGATGACGGTGCGTCCGGCGGCGAGGGTCTCGAGCGCGATCTGAATTTGCTTCTCCGACTCGGAATCGAGCGCGGAAGTCGCTTCGTCGAGCAGCAGGATGGGCGCGTTCTTGAGCAGAGCACGGGCGATGGCGAGCCGCTGCTGTTGGCCTCCGGAGAGCAGGCACCCTTTGTCGCCCACGATCGTGTTATAGCCCTGCGGCTGCGCCAGGATGAAGTCATGGGCAAATGCGGTTCGTGCGGCTGCATACACCTCTTCCTCGGTGGCTTCGAACCGGCCGAATTGGATGTTTTTGAAGATTGTGTCGTGGAAGAGGAACGTCTCCTGGCTAACAAGCCCGATCTGTGAGCGCAGCGATTTCTGCGTGATGCTCCGGAGATCGTGTCCGTCGATGCGAATGGCGCCGGAGCTCGGATCGTAGAGACGTAAGAGCAGGGAGAGAAGCGTGCTTTTGCCGGCGCCGCTCGCGCCGACGAGCGCGTAAGTCTTCCCCGGTTCGATCGCGAGGTTCAGATCCTGGACCGCGTTCGTGATGCCACCTTTGTAGTTGAAGGTGACATTCTCGAGTTCGATCCGTCCGCGCGATGGCGGCAGTTCAATCGCATCGGGCGCATCCTCGATGCTCGGCTTCGAATCCAGGATCGAGAAGATCACCGTCGTCGCCTGAATCGCTCGTTCCATCACCACCTGCATGCGGCTGAGCGTCTTGATCGGCTCGTAAAGCAGAAAAATGCCGGCGTTAAGCGCGATAAAATGCCCGGCACTTACCTGCCGGAAGTAAACGTAGATCAGCGCGAGTCCCACGCCAATCGCGGCGATCGTCTCCACCATCGGCCCTACGCTTTCCATGGCCTTGATGATGCGCAGCATGTTCTCAAACTGGAGTCGATTGCTGCGCTCGAAGCTCTTCACCTGATAATCTTCACGCCCGAAGGATTTGATGACGCGGATCCCGGCGAAGCTTTCCTGCATCGTCACTACCATCTGTCCCATGTCTTCCTGTTCGTGCATTGTCGCTTTACGCGCGCGGCGGGAGAGAATGGTGATCGGGATAATGCACGCCGGGAAGAGGATGAGTGTCACGATCGTGAAGCGCCAGTCGAGGTAGAGCAGCACGGCCACGCCGCCGAGGATGGCGATCGGCTGTTTGAAGAGATCGCTGGTGATTTGCGACAGGGCCATTTGCATCATTCGCGTGTCGTTCGTGATGCGGGACATGAGGAAGCCGGAGCGCGTCCGGTTAAAAAAATCCATTGAATGGGAGAGCATCTTCCGGAAGAGCTGGTTGCGGATGTCGGTGAGCACTTTGGCCGCGACCCACGACATGAAGTAGCCGCTGCAAAACGAGCAAAGGCTTCGCCCAAGCATCACCCCAGGAATGGCGAGGCAGAGCCAAACCATGACCGAGTTCATGCTCGGGCCGGAGTTCAGCACGCTCGTATCGCGCATCAATTGCCGCGGATTGAAGGACATGGGCCCGCCGGCGAACACGAGGTTCATGACGTGGCCGAGAACGAGCGGCAGCATGGAATTGATCGCGGCGTAGCCGAAGCCGAAGCCGAGGCCAATGCCGAACCGGACCTTGTAGGGCTTCACGTAGGCGAAAAGGCGCCGATACGGCACGTAGCCGGCCTTTAACGTCTGCCAGAATGGGCGCTTAACTTTCGGTGGCTTGATGAGCTTCATGCGGAGACGCCGCTCGGCGCTAAGAGCAGCGCTTTCATAGCATCAATCACCTGCTCAGTCGAGATTCGGTTCATCGCCACTGGCTTCTGTTTCGCCGAAAATTCGCTCAACGGAGCGGCCTCCCCGGCCTGCAGTATGATGGCGGGACTGAAGCGCGGCCGCCAATGCAACGGGTTGGTGGGGCCGAAGAGCACAACCTGCGGGGTCTGCGTCGCGGCCGCCAAGTGCATCGGGGCCGAGTCCACGGTCGTAAGGAGTCGCGCGCGCTCAATGAGCGCCGCGAGCGTGAGCAGATCGAGCTTCCCGGAAAGATCCACGACAGGGCTGCGGGAGCGCCGCCTGATCTCCGCGAGATGTGTCTTTTCCAGGGCCGAATTGCCGCCCGTCATGACACAGGGCATTTGCTGCTCGGCCGCAAAATCCATCAGCGCGCTCCAGCGCTCTGGCTCCCAAAATTTTTCGAGGCGTGCCGAGCCTGGATGCAGCAGGAGAAAGTCGCCACGCACGTTCTCCCGCTTCAGGACACGTGCGGCCTCTTCGCGACACCAGGCTGGCAGATGAAGCTGAAGTTTTTGCGCCGCGCCGCGGATGCCGAGGGGCTCGAGCAGCGCCAGATGATAATCAACCGTGTGCAAAAAGCGGATCGGGCACTTCACCAGCTCGTTGTAGCTGAGCGAGCGAACTCGTGATTGCACCCGGGCAAAATCGGAGGTGACGCGCTTCTTCGCGCGGGAAAGCAGCGTCAGAAAGGCGGAGCGATCATTCCGGGTGAAGTCGATCGAGTAATCGTATTTGCGACGCGCCAGAGTGAACCAATCCGCCGCGTCCGCGATCCTCCCGCGCGCGATGAAGGTGTGGTCCACTCCGCGGATCGCAGACAAGAGCTCACGGGTCCCGGAGGAGACGATGAGCGAAATATCCGCCCGCGGAAATTTTTCCCGCAATGCGGCGATGGCGGGCGTGGTCAGAACCAGGTCGCCGATGCGTTTCAGCTGAATGAGAAGAATCTTCACCGCTAGGTCATACACGGCGGATAGGTCGTATAGGACCTATGGGATCGCCCTAGCGTTTCATCTGCATCGCGCGCTCGTAACCGGTGAGCAGCCGCGCGCGGAAATGATCCCAGGTGAAGTTCTCCACCACGCGGGCGCGCGCGGCCGGGCGCATCCGGGCGACAATCTCCGGATGTTTGTAGAAATGCAGAATTGCCTCCGCCAGGGCGTCGACATTCCCCGGCGGAATCACAATTCCTTCCACGCCATCCACCACCACATCGCCTGCCTCGCGGGTGGTGACCTGCGGCAGTCCGCATGCGGCCGCTTCATACGTGACTTTTGCGCTGCCTTCGCAAGTGGACGGAAAGACATGGATGCTTCCCTGGCTCAAGTAATTCTCCAGGTCCTGCACAAAGCCGACCACCCGGATACTGTCTCGTTGAAAGCGCGCCAGGTGCGGCTTTGCCTCCTCATGCACGGAGCCGACCAGCCAAAGCTCAGCATCTTTCAGGTTCAACCGATACCATGCCTCCAGCAGATGATGGATGCCTTTGCGCTCAATCAACGCGCCGGAAAAAATCGCGCGAAACAGAGGCGGCGGCGGGCCCGGCCGGAACCGCTCCACATCGACGCCGCGCGGGAGATAGAAAAGCTTCTCCTCGGGAAATCCCTGCACCCGGAAGGTGTCAGCCGCTCGTTCCGAGAGGACTACGAGGAGGTCTGCCAGGCTATACTCTTCGAGGAAACGCTCGCGCTCGATGAGCAGGTTCTTCTTCCAGCTTTGATTTAAGGCGGCGGCCGCCAGGTTACGGCCCGTCTTGCCGCGGTCGCGATGCCAGGTGGGAATCTCCACCAGCGATGGGATACGGCGTTGGTGCGCCACCCGAAGGGATTCCAGACAATCACCCGACCAACTGTGAAACAGATCATAACACCCAGTCGCAAGCTGCCGCGAAGCGATCCAATCCAGATACTTCTTCTTCGCGCCGTAGTAGTAGGGCCGCTCCAGAAACGAAATCAGTCGCACCGGATGCCAGCGCAGGGAGTAAATGAGCGAAGCGGGAATTTCCTTTTGCCGGTTATCATAGGCGATCGCTCTGCCGAGGAAACCGCCACGGTGCGAAGCCCGCAAAGCTTCAAATGCATCTGTGTCCAAACCGGAGCCGCCGATCCGGGCGAAGATGGAGTAAAGTAAATGCCGCGGAAGCAGCGGCGCTTTGGGCGCGGCTGCGACTGGCGGCGGTGCATTTAAGGTCTCGCCGGTCATTCGCTAAGAAGTATTGTGGCGTTCGCCGGCAAGTAAAGACCGGGAAGGGTCACCGTGCGTTCATTTCATGGCCACCGATCAACTCACCGTCGCATTCCTCCGGCGCGGCTATTCTAGCAGCGGAGGCGCTGAAACCTATCTTCAGCGCCTCGCGCAGGGCGTCTGTGCCGCGGGACATCGCGCGCAGCTTGTCACAACCGAAGATTGGCCGGCGGCTGCCTGGCCGTTCGGCCCGATCACGTTTGTGCGCGGTAAGACTCCCCCGCGATTTGCCGACGAAGTGGAACAACTGCGGCCCAAGTTAGCGTGCGACGTTCTGATGAGTCTGGAAAGGATCTGGCGCTGTGATGTCTTTCGCGCCGGCGATGGAGTGCACGCCGCATGGCTACAGCGCCGAGCCCAGTTCGGCGGCGGGCTCCAGAATCTGAGAGTCGCGCTCAACCCGAAGCATCAGGCGATTCTGCGGCTCGAAGAAACGATCTTCAGCCAGGGCGGCGCTGGCCGCGTGATTGCCAATTCCAGGATGGTGAAGCAAGAGATCACCGACTTCTACGGTTACCCCGCGGACCGGATCGAGCATGTGCCGAACGGCGTGCCGGCGGCGTTGTTCCGTCCCTCTGCCGAGAAACGTGCTGCCAGCCGAGCTGCATTTGGGCTCAGCTCGAGTGAAATCGCAGTGCTCTTTGCCGGCTCCGGTTGGGAACGCAAGGGACTGCGTTTTGCGATCGATGCAGTTGACTGGTGTGCGAATTCACATCTGCGGCTCCTCGTGGCAGGCCGCGGCAGTCAGGCGAATTATCCATCGCAAGCCGCGCAGTTTCTCGGTGTCGTCTCTGATCTGCCGATGCTTTTCGCCGCCGCGGACATCTTCATCCTGCCCACGATCTACGATCCTTTCTCGAACGCTTGTTTGGAAGCCGTCGCGGCCGGTGTGCCGGTCATTACCACGCGCTGCAATGGCTTTTCGGAAGTAGTCGACAACGGCATCCACGGGAGCGTGATCGAAGATCCGGCCAATATCGAAGCGCTCGGCTCTGCGTTGCGGCTCTGGTCGGATGAGCGGCGGCGCGAGGAAGCGCGGCCAAAGCTACTCGATCTCGCGGCCCGCTTCGATATCTCGATAAACGTCGCGAGAACCCTGGAGATCCTCCTCCAGGCGCGCGCGGGCGGATAGCCTCAACCGCCTGTCTGCTCTTACGTTTCAGCCAGGGCGGCGTCTACGTCTGGATAAATCCGGAATACCTGATCGAGACGCGCGATTTCGAAAACGGGGCGGACAGATTCCTGCAAACCCGCGAGCGAAAATTTCCCGCCGTAGCCAGCCATGTTCTGCATTGCTTCGATCAATACCGCCAGGCCAGAGCTGTCGATGTAGCTGACGCGCGAGAGATCGACGACGAGCCGTTTCGGTTTCGACTGCAGCATCGTCTGCAAAGAATCCGCCACGCCTGCGGAAACGTGGAGATCGATTTCGCCCTCAAGCGGCAGGACGTTGGGTCGTTCAGTTTGAGGCATGGGTATCACGAAGTTCGTGGAAGATGTCACTCCCCGCGCGCTCGTCAATCGCTCACCAGCCGAGCGTCGCGATCACGTCCTCAACCTGCGAGAGGTCGTCGAAGAGAAAATCCGGCTCATGTTGCGCCAGCCGTTGGCGCGTCCATGAGCCGGTTGCAACCGCGATCGTCCTGGCGCCGAAGGCTTTCCCGCAGGCAATATCGTGTCCGGTATCGCCGATTACATCAATCTGCGGCCCCTCGAACATGTGTGTGTGTTTCTCTTTGGCCCGCGCGCGGGCAAACGCCCCGAGCTGGTTCCGGTCGGCATCGTCGTCGGCAAAGGCGCCAAGCTCGAAATAATCCCAGAGGCCATAGCGTTGCAGCTTCAGCTTGGCGCCGCGCTTGAGATTGCCTGTCAGCAATCCAAGTACACGGTCGGGGTGCGCGCGCATCCGCTCCAGGATCTCGGAAATTCCAGGCATGACATGACCGTTCAACTGCGGCAGCAGTTCGGCCAGGAATGCGATGTATTCATCCAGAAACTGGGAGACGGCCTCAGTTGTCGGTTCGACTCCGTATTTGCACAGGATGCTCGCGGCGATCGCAGCGTCCGTGCGGCCGGCAATCTCGATGTCCTGAAAGTCATCCCGCACTCCGTAACGTTGCCGCACGACGCGCTTGAGCGCCTTGGAACCCGCGCCGCCGGTGCTGATGAGGGTAGAATCAATGTCCCAGAGGAGGCGCTTGGGCGAGTCTTTTGTCATGTCGGCGAAGTCGAGACATCTCATATCGTTCCAAGAAATAGCGAGAGATTCCTCGACTCCGCTTCGCTCCGCTCGGAATGACAAAGACTCCTTACCGTGGCCGCATTGCACCTTCCCCGACCGGCTATCTCCACGCCGGGCACGCGATCACATTCTGCCGCGCGCAAGAGCGCAGCCGGGCACGGAACGGCAAGCTTGTGCTGCGGATCGAAGATCTCGATCCGGACCGCTGCCGCCCGGAATTTTGTGCTGCGGTCGAGGAGGATCTCCGGTGGTTCGGATTGCGCTGGGATGAGGGACCTGACGTCGGCGGGCCGCACGCGCCCTATGTGCAGAGCGAGCGGCGGGAATTCTATCTTTCGGCGTGGGAAGAATTGCGCGCACGTGGGCTCATCTATCCGTGCGTTTGTTCCCGACGCGACGTCCTGAATGCGGCTGGCGCGCCGCATCATGAAGGCGATGAGCCTAACTATCCTGGAACATGCCGCCCAGCGCGTGGTCATATTGCGGTCGCTTCGCATCCCGGTGGCGTGCACTGGCGCTTCCGTGTGCCTCAGGACGAGCAGGTGCATTTTGAAGATGGCCGTCTCGGAAAGCAAAGCGCGGTGAGTGGCAATGACTTCGGCGATTTCGTGGTCTGGCGGAAAGATGACGTGCCCGCGTATCAGCTTGCCGTGGTGGTCGACGATGCGGCGATGCAGATCACTGAGGTTGTCCGCGGTGCCGACCTCTTGCTCTCAACTTTCCGGCAACTGTTGATTTACCGCAGCCTTGGTCTGGCGACGCCTGCGTTTTATCACACGCCGCTGGTCACCGACTCGACTGGCCGGCGTCTGGCCAAGCGGGAGGCGGCGGCTCTGGGATTAAGGGCGCTTCGCGAAACAGGAGTTTCGCCACAGGAGTTGCGCGACAGGCATCTCTAGCGCGTCTCTTTGAGCGCCGACCGCGCGGACCATTCACGTTTGTGCCGCAGTCCTGGACCGCCGCTACAGCTCACGGCAAAGGCGGCGGATGCATTTGCGCGAGCGCGATCATGCTGGCGAGGAACGCCAGAACTGCAATCGCGGCGGCAGCGTAGACCGCGGTGCGCAGCGCATCTTTTTCTTTGTTCCGTTTCGGAAATGGGGACGCATTTGCGAAGTCGGCCGGCCGTGCGCTCACTTCCGCCGGGTGCGCTGCGGCCGCGACTGAAGCCGGCAGCGGCTGAGCGGCCGGCATTTCGCATTCGTAGCAGGCTTCCACTCTGCCGAACCGGATCCGGTCGCCGACACGCAGCACGATGCTCGTGATCACTTCGCCATTGACGCGGGTCCCATTGGTCGAATCCAGATCGCGCAGCTCATAGGTTTCACCCGCGAGGTGTAGT
>JBHENA010000116.1:0-281 GCA_046262275.1 Chthoniobacterales bacterium | reverse complement strand
TTGCGCGTGACGGCTGGAAACAGAGGGATCGTCGAGATGGATCAGGTTTTCCGGCGAACGCCCAATCGTGATGAATTCTTCCGCCAGCTCGTGCGCCACGGTGGCGCTTCCGGCGGTGATCATCAGCCTGGGCATCGCACCCACTCATAGCGCGTGCCGCAGCACAGAACAATGACGTTCACGACTGCTGCCGCAGGACCGGTTCCATTGACCTCCCTCAGGCGCGCCCGCATACTGCGGCCCGCTGCATGTCCATCGAGCTCACGCGCAACTTCTGCATC
>JBHENA010000115.1:0-8611 GCA_046262275.1 Chthoniobacterales bacterium | reverse complement strand
TCAATCAATATCAGGCGACGATTTCGATGCGTGAAGAAGGGAAGGTATCGCTGCACCAGTTCTGGTTTCCCGGCTGGAACGCCACAGTCGATGGCCGGCCGGCAGAACTCGCGGCTGCGGGGAAACCGGCGATCGTTTCTTGCGACGTACCGGCAGGGGAGCACGTGCTGGAATTCAATTACACCAGCCTGCCCCAACGCCGTCCTGCGGGTCTGGTTTCGTTGGGTTCGCTCGCGGTGGCAGTCGGGCTGGTTGTGCTCGGGAATTTCCGCGCCGCAAAAGGCCTTCGAGGTGGCGCGCTGAGCCGCGGGTGATCGCGCGGGAGCATCGCGTATTTTTCCACCAGCGCGGCGTCAATCGAGCGCCGCTTCTCGTGTGCTCTTCAGCCGCCGTAGGAGCGTCTCCACAGCTGTCTCGCGCTTTTTGTTCGCCAGATGGACGGCAATCTCCGGCCGCGTCTCTTCGAAGGTCATCTCATGCGCGGGTGTTGCACCCGTCAGTTCGACGATGTGAAACCCAAGATGCGATCGGATCGGCGGGCTGATTGTGCCCAGGCCTAATTTTTCGACTTCGGCTACGAATTCCGGGGCCATTCGCACAGCGGCGAAGATTCCAAGATCGCCTCCATTGAACTTCGTGGCCTCGTCTTCGGACGCTTCCGCGGCGAGCGCCGGCAAAGTTTCGCCGGCAAGAATTCGGACCGAGAGTCCCTGGATGGCGCTCTGTTTCGCCGCGATCACCTCCGGCGCGGTGCCGTCAGGCGCTGCCAGGAAAATATGACTTGCACGATATCGCGGCGGCTGCGCGAACTTCGCTCGATTCGCTTCATAGAACTCACGGCACTCCTCCTCCGTGACGGCCAGCTGCGGGGCGATCTGCTTCTCGATCCATCCTCTGTCCCGCAGATGCTGGGAAAGTTCTTCCCGGAGCAACTTTTCCTTCAATCCGGATGAGAGCAGCACCTTCTGAAACTGCTCTTCGTTCCCAAATTGATTTCGGAGGGACGCCAGTTCGCGCTCCAGCTCTTCAGGCACGATGGGCTCGTCGCGAGAGAGATTGGCTAAGCGGCCCGAAATTAAAAAGGCTTCGCCCGTCGCACCTTGAAGCCGGGCCGTCAGCCGTGCGATCCCGCCTCTGCACGCCGCTGAACGGTAAACCGCCTCGCCGGCAATCGCACCGCCAATGCAGGCAACGATAAAGAACAGGAGCCTGCGCCTCACTTCAGCGCCACCTCCAGGTAACGTGCAGCGACGGATCCGACAATCTCCAGACTTTCGGCGCTGATTTTATCCATTGTATCCTCCGGCGTATGCCAGGCTGGAAAGTCGAAGTCGATCAAATCGATCGTCGGAATGCCGGCTGCATTCAATGGCGTGTGATCATCTGAGATCGGATTGTCTGCGTAGGTGAAATGCTGCCGCACCTTGAGCGCCTCGGCCGCGGCAAAGATATCGCGCGCCAGCTCAGCCGGGGAATCCGGCGGAAGCGTGATTGTCAGCTCGCGGTCTCCCACCATGTCGAAAAGAATACCACCCCGGAATTGCTTCACGCGGTTCGCGGCGGTGAGCTGCTTCGCGAAGTGACGGCTGCCGTAGAATCCATCCGTGTCGCTGAAACTCACGTAAGCTTCCTCGCCATCGAAGAAGACCAGTTGCACCTTGCCGGCCAACTCTGGCCGCTGCGCCAGGAGGCGCGCCATTTCCAGCAGAAGACCGTTGCTCGATCCTCCGTCGTTCGCTCCCACGAACGGCGCGGTGTCATACACCTTGGTGTCGTAATGGGAGCAGAGCAGAAACGAAGGTGGCGATTTCGCGGCCGGTTCCTTCCCCGGAAACGTGGCGAGCAAATTGACAAACGTGACTCTCCCCCGCGGCGTCTCCTCATCAAACGACTGCCGTTCCACGCGCCAGCCAAAAGCCTCCAGTTCCGCCGTGATGTACATGCGCGCCTGCTCGATGGCCTCGCTGCCTGGCGGACGCGGCCCGCAGTTCACCAATTGCTGCACGTGCCGAAGCGCGTTCGCGCCGGAGAAATCTTTCCACAGCGTCGGCGTTTCGCTCCTGCGCCCCCGATCACATCCACTAAGCGCGAGAGCTAAAAGAAACAGGACCCGCGCTCTCATGCTTGGGCGCCGGAACCGTCAGCTGTCGCTGGCGGGCAATCCGATGGCGCCAAGCACGCGCTGCAGATCATCGTTGCCGTAATACTCGATTTCGATCCGGCCGCGTTTATCTCCGTGATGAAACACCACGCGCGTCCCGAGATGTTGCTGCAACCGGTTTTGTAAGTCCTCGATCGCCGCGGAGGTGACTGTCGCGTTCACGCGCTGACGTTTCCGGCGCGCGGCACCCAACTGACGTGCGACCAGCCGCTCGGCGTCGCGCACGGTCGCGCTCCGCCGGAGAATCGTTTCAGCCACGGCGAGTTGCTCTTCCTGCGCTTTTAATCCGAGCAGCACCTTCGCGTGCCCGACCGAAAGCAATCCCTGCGTCAACCACGCCTGCACCTGCTGGTGTAAATCCAGCAAGCGCATCGAGTTCGCGACCGCGGCGCGACTACGGCCCACCTTGTGCGCGATGTCTTCCTGGCGCATGCCGAATTCTCCCGCCAAGCGGGCATAGGCGAGCGCTTCCTCGATCGGATTCAGATCCGTGCGCTGCAGGTTTTCGATCAACGAAAGCTCCAGCACATCGAGATCGGTCGCCTCGCGCACGATGACGGGTACTTGCATCAAGCCCACTTCTCGCGCGGCGCGCCATCGCCGTTCGCCGGCAACCAACTCATGCCTTCCATCCACCATCCGCACGATCAGAGGCTGGATAATCCCGTGCTGCCGGATCGATTCCATCAGCTCCTGCAAGGCGTCCGCAGGGAACTCCTTCCGCGGCTGCAGTGGGCTCGGCACAAGCGACGAAAGGTTGATCTGCTGGACCTTTTCTCCCGGCTCCGTCGCCGTCTGCACGTCCAGTGCGGGATCGGGCCGCGCACCAATGAGTGCGCCGAGACCTTTGCCGAGAGCGGATTTTGCCATCGAACGCAGGCTATCGGATACCAAGCCGTGGCGCAAACTTGCACTCACCGTCTCTTCTTCTTGTAGCGACGGCGCTCTGTCGCCGTAAAGACCCGTGCCAGCAGGCCACGCGCTTTACGCCGACAGAGCGGCATCACTACAACGCTGAAGAGCGGCCGTTGCCGAGCGCAAGTGATCCGCTTAGCCTCGCTCGCATGTCTTCTCCTTCGCGGGTTTACACGCTCGGACATTCCCCCGATCCCGACGATGCCTTTATGTTTTATGCGATGGCGGAGAACAAGATCGATCTCCGTGGCTACCGCTTCGAGCACCGGCTCGAGGACATCCAGACGCTGAACGAGCGCGCCATACGCGGCGAGCTGCACATCTCGGCGATCTCGATTCACGCCTACGCCTACGTTAGCGACCGCTACGCATTGCTGCCGTGCGGCGCGAGCATGGGAGACGGTTACGGCCCTTTAGTCGTGGCACCGAAGGACCGGCACCTCGGCAATTTGCACGAACAGACGATCGCCGTTCCTGGAAAAATGACGAGCGCTTACCTTGCGCTGCAACTCTTCCTCGGCGGGCCATTCCGGTCCGTGGTGGTTCCTTTCGATGAAATCTTCGATCTCGTGCAGAGCGGGCGCGCGGACGTCGGGTTGATCATTCACGAAGGGCAATTGACCTACGAACGCGCTGGGTTCGTTAAAGTCCTGGACCTGGGCGAATGGTGGAAGCGAGAAACGGGATTGCCGCTTCCGCTCGGCGGCAATGTTCTGCGCAAAGATATTCCGCGGCCGATTCGGCGCGATTTGCTTCAGATCATGCGCGAGAGCATCGATTATGGCCTCGCGCACCATGAGCAAGCGGTTCAGCATTCGATGCCTTACGCGCGGGACATGGATACCGGACTCGCGAGCAGGTTTATTGGGATGTATGTGAACGATTACACGCGCGATTACGGCGAAGCCGGTCGCGCGGCGATTGCCAGATTCCTCGGTGAGGCGCAAAGCCGCGGCTACCTCGATCGGCGCGTCGAGCTGGAGTTCGTAGAGTAACGCTCGCGACGGGCCGTTACTTCTTCTTGTCGCCGGCCTTCGCGGGCTTGCTCGCCTGGACCAGGAAGGTTTTGGCCTTTTCGAACTCCTTCTTGAATCCGGTGGAAAACTCCGCGGTGCCGTACTCAAAAAGCACGACGAAGCAGAATGTGAAAAAGACGAACAATGCGATCCAAAAGAGTCCGCGGATCAGGGACATGCAGCGATGCTAACTTACTGACCTCTTGCGGTCAACGCGCGGCACCAGCCGCCAAACTTCCGATTGAAGGCGCAATCGAAGCTGCCATGCTTCGCGCGATGCGGGTGCCTCTGCTGGATTTGAGCGAGCAGTACCGTGTTCTCGCTGCACCGCTCCGCGCACAGCTCGACCAAATTTTCTCGACCCAGCGTTTCATTCTGGGTCCCCAGGTGGAGGAATTGGAAGCCGCCATCTGCCGCTACTGCGCTGCGCCCCACGCGATCGGCGTTTCTTCCGGCACAGATGCATTGCTTGCCCTCCTGATGGCGCTCGAGATTGGTCCCGGCGACGCGGTTCTGACGGCTGCTTACAGTTTTTTCGCAACTGGCGCCTGCGTAGCGCGCGTCGGGGCGACGCCCGTCTTCATCGATATTGACCCTGCCACGTACAACATCTCACCTCCCGCAATTGAACGTTACCTGGCGGAAAACTGCCGCCTCCAAACGGATGGGCGACTGCTGGACGGAGCGGGGCGGATCGTGCGCGCGATTGTCCCGGTGCATTTGTTCGGGTTGTGTTGCGAAATGGACGCGATTCTCGAGATCGCAGACCGTCACCGCTTAGTCGTGATCGAGGACGCGGCGCAGGCGATCGGCGCAGAATATCCGCGCGGTCAAGGCGGGTCAGCCGTCGCCGGCACGATGGGCGCAGCGGGCTGCTTGAGTTTTTATCCGACAAAGAACCTCGGAGCAGCCGGAGACGCGGGGCTGGTTCTTTGTCGGGACGAAGAATTAGCCACGAAGCTGCGTGCCTGCCGCCAGCACGGGATGGAGCCGCGTTATTTTCATCATTTCATCGGCGGCAACTTCCGGTTGGATGAAGTTCAGGCAGCTGTCCTGAATGTGAAGCTGCCGTATCTTCAACAATGGTCGGCAGGCAGGCGGGCAGTGGCGGATTTCTACGGTGAGGAATTCGAGCGCCGCGGCCTGACCGAGCATCTCACTTTGCCGATCGAGCCCTACCGAAAGCGCGGACTTGCGAACCACCACATCTATCATCAGTTCGTGATCAGAACGAAGAGACGTGACGCGTTGAAGGAATTTCTTGCCGGAAGAGAGGTCGAGACTGCGATTTATTATCCGCTTGGCTTGCACCAGCAGCAGTGTTTCGCCTACCTCGGCTACAGTGAAGGAGACCTGCCCGAAACCGAACGCGCGGCGCGGGAAACGCTCGCGCTGCCGATTTATCCGGAACTCACCCGGGAAGCGCAGCTCTACGTGGTGAGTGCGATCGAAGAATTCTTCCGGGATACGGTCTAGCATTGCGCGAAGCGCTTTCGGAGTGCGGCGAGTCCTCACGCCGCTTTCTTCACGAGGGTGAAACCGATGTCCGTCAAGCGGTGAACCTCCAGAGCTCAAGAATGCGATCAGCAAGTCGTGCAGATTGCGCCAGCCGGCGAGATGCGGCGTCGAATCATTGGCCGGTGCCAGCGTGGCAGCCGCGGCCGCCGCTCCCAATAGTGCGCCGACCACGCCATGCAGCTCACCGCTGCGGTCAACCCCTTCGGGCCATTCGCTTTTACGTTTGAAACAAAGCTCGCCTTCGCCGCGTCGGGCTGATCTTATTTCGCGGTCGATGCTGGCGGCATTGTCGCACCACGAATGAACACCGTTGAAATCCCGATTGCCAGGCGCGAGCTGGACGGAAACGAAAGGGCCGTGCCCGCTCAGCTTTCTGCTGCAGGTATGACTGCGCTCGCGAGCTTTAGCAGACTGTTTGTTCTGCGGCATCGGCATGGGCACCGAGCGCTTGCACGATCGCGGGTGTGGCTCGTCGCTGTTTGCACTGCGGCCGTGTCCCTCCGTGGAGAAACGGTCGTGCTCGACGGCATGGAAGGCGAGCGTGTGAACCCCCTCATTGCGAGTGCGACCGACGTCGCAGGCGGGTCCAGTTACTCACTCGCGGTGAACGGTGGTTCACCATTCGCCTCCTCGACGTTTGGCACAAGCCGTGTCAGCGGGTGGCTCAATGATCTCGGCCTGGGCAAAGGCCCCAGTTTGGTTCGTGCCTGGGCGGCGAGTGCTGACGAAAGCACTTTTTTGCAGTTCGATGTGCGCCCGGATAGCGGTGATTACGGCAAGTGGGGATTTTATCTGCAAAACAGCTCTGCCAAGGCAGTGAGTCTCTTTCTTCGCGACGGCTCTCTTCAGGTGCGCGGAAAGACGGCGCCTGGCTTGCCCAGCACGTACATCCCTGTCCCGAACGTGCCGCTCATTGCCGGACAGTGGTATCATGTAAGTATCGCCGTCAGGCCACCGTCGAGCTCCGATCGCAGCTACGCGATCACCGTGACGGATTCGATCGGACGCAAGGGAACGCTGAATAAGGTTTACTTCGACATCGACACAACGAGCGCGATTGGTCAGCTCTCGATCTGGCCTGGCATCATTTCGCCAGCCTCGCTTCACATCGACAACGTGTTGCTGACGAAATCGGCGGGCCCAGAATTTCGGTATGGCTATTTCCCGACCGAGAATCGGCTTCGCTTTTACGCGGCGACCCCCACGCTGGCTTTCACGAACTGGACGGTGACGCTGCAAAAGCATGGCGCCGTGGCCAGTCCGCTAGCCAGCCAATCGGGAAAGTTCCCCTTCACACTCAGCGCTGCTGAGATGTCAATCCCCGCTCTGACCGATGGAGACTATGATGTGACGCTGGCGCTAAGCAACCCCGCGACAGGTGCGGGGACGCAGGTGGTGCGCACGTTCAAGCACAAGACTCCGCCCTGGCAAAACAATTCGTTCGGCACGAACCCCGTCGTCGTGCCCCCCTTTACTCCGCTTACGGTTGACCTTGCGCAGGGCACCGTGAATTGCCTCCTTCGCAGCTATAAAACGGGCGCCAGCGGCCTATGGGATCAAGTGACGAGTCAAGGCACTCCGCTGCTGGCGGCACCAATGGAACTTAAGGTAACAGTGGCAGGCGCCACTTCTACGGCGACCGGTACGGGCATCATTTACTCGAGAAAAGCGGACCACGAAGTAATCGCGTCGACCAGGTGGAATGCGGGTTCCGTCAATGGCTCGACCAACGTCCAGTATGAGTACGACGGCATGATGAAAGTGACCCTTAATGTCGATCCGACCACAACTCCGATTTCCGATCTCTCACTCGTAATTCCTCTCCAGAATGCGGCGATGACCAATGACGCCCGCGGCTTGCTTATGCATGCTGTGACAGACGGGATCCGCAAAAACCCGGTCGGCCGAGTGCCAGCAGGCACTGGAGTCGTGTGGAACTCGTCGGCTATCCAGCGCAACGAATCGATCGGACCATTTGTACCCTATATTTGGCTCGGTGGACCTGAGCGCGGCATTTGCTGGTTCGCTGACAATGACAAAGACTGGATCGTCGACCCGGCCAAGGCGGAGTTGGAGATAACGCGCAATGGCGGTCAAACCTCGCTCGTCGTCCATTTCATCAACACGCCGTCGACTGTTAACCGTCAACGCACAATTGTCTTTGGGTTAATGGCCACCCCAGCCAAGCCTATGCCAGAGCCCAGCTTTCGTAAGTGGTCTTTCGGGCCGAGCAGCGCGGACGGAGACTACCCACTTGGCTTGATTTCATCGTCGATGGCGCGTGGCTCCGTCTCGAAACATTCCTCCTTCTACCCCGCCTTTAGGAATTATTCATTTTACACTGAAATGGCCGCGGCCCGCCGGACTGGATCGCCTGCGGGCAGGTCCTTTTTAGAGGCGTGGATCGCGCAACCTCAATTCACCGCTCCCGCATTTACTGCGGCGTGGAAGCGGGATTACGTCGACGCGCTGCAGACAAGCTTTGACGACCTCGCGCAAGACTGGCCCGACCACTACGTGCTGAAAGACGTGATCGTCGACGGGATGGAGGGAAACCGACTCAATCACATGAGCGTCGACACGCCACCGGGTTCCAGCTATACCTTTACATTGACCGATCCATCGCCTTTTGTGGTTCGCGGGTTCGGTTGGAGCCGGGCCAGCGGATTGTTAGTCAATCAATCGAAGACGAATCTGCCGGTCCTGAAACGGGATGGCTTTGCCGTGAAGCCGAGGAATTGGCTCAAAGCCCAGTTCGACTTCAAGCCGGTCAGCGGCAGATGGGACGAATGGGGATTCTGGATTGGCCGGACGGAAACGAATACCTATGCGGCGATGATGAAGGTCCAGGACAATGCCTTCTGGATCTACGGAAGATCGGCGCCAGGAGCGCCATGTGGCTGGACAGCGGTACCCAATATCGTAGTCGAGCCCGCCAAATGGTATCACATTGAGTTTCTTGTTAGCCCGACCTCTAGAAACCCCGATAAAACGGTTAGTC
>JBHENA010000114.1:0-8647 GCA_046262275.1 Chthoniobacterales bacterium | reverse complement strand
CCCAGCACCTGTTGCAGCTCGGTCGGATCGGCAAAGCGCAGCTTGAAAAGAAAACTGATAACGTGCTCGCCGGGAGGAATGAGCGCCTCATCCGAGATGATCGGGACACCGGCCGTGCGCGGGTTTTTTCCGGTGCCGATCACCTTCACAAGATCGCCCGCTGCCGGCACCAGCGAATAGCCGTTCATGAGCAGGTTGATCTCGATGATCGCGATCGCTTCCTCGCGCGGTATCGGTTTGGCGACGAAGATGTTGACCTTCCCCTGGACGAAGTTGTCCAAAATCAGCTTCTTGCCGGTCAGCGTTTCGTAAAGGCGCAGAATGTCGGCCACGTCGCTGTTCGGGTATTGGAGCTGGACCATGTCCGGCGCTCCTGGCGGCGGGCTCGCAACTCGTCCCTCTGAAATGGGCGGACGTGCCGGCGTCGGCAGCTGGGCCAAAGCGGAGCCGGTAGCAGCGGCGAGCAATGCCGCAAGGCACAAGAGGCGAAGCACGGGTTCTTATGTAGCGGGCGTGCGGCTCCGGGTCAACGATGGATGTTCGTGGGTGTTCAGGGTCGGTAGTGTTGGTTGATTGTCAGTTGCAGTTACACCACTGGCGGTTCGAGGGCTGGCCGGCTCCAACAGCGGGCGCCTTTAAGGTAGCGCAAGCTTCCAGCTTGCAGCTTCAATACCATGCAAGCTGGAAGCTTGCGCTACCTCCCAGAACCTGCCCTGCGGCCTGAAGCCGCCTCGGCCCAATCCTGGTAACTGACAATCAACAAGATCGAGTGAAGACTGGCTGCCCAGCGCGGGGCCGCCTCTCTCGCAGGCGCAGCCTGCTTTTGAGTGCGGCGCGTCTTCGCGCCGCTTTCAACACGGCCGCTCGCGGGTTCGCATCTGATCCACGTCGGTAGAAAGCGGCGCGAGGACGCGCCGCACTCCAAGGCGCTTCGCGCGAAATTGCCGGGGCTAGGCGGCGCCCAGCCGCGAGAGAATCTTCTCGTGAATCCCGTCGAAGCCGCCGTTGCTGAAGACAGCCACCACGTCCTTGGGTTGCAATAAGGGCACGAGACGATCGACGATGTGCGCGGCATCCGGCTCATAAAAAGCCGGCCGGCCGGAAGCGGCAATTGCCTCCACCACCGCCTCGGGATTCAAGCGCTCCGCCTCGGGTATTTGCTCGAGGCGCGCGACCTGGGAGATGAAAACGCCATCGGCCAATTTCAGCGCATCGGGCAACTGCCGCTGAAAGACCGCGCGGCGGGTGGTGTTCGATCGCGGCTCAAAGACGGCCCAAAGACGGTGCCCGTGATAGCGGTGTCGCAGAGCGGTGAGCGTCTGGCCGATTGCAGTGGGATGATGGCCAAAATCGTCGATCACCTTCACGCCGCGCGCTTCCCCGCGCACTTCCTGCCGCCGCGCAATGCCTTTGAACGAGATCAAGGCCTCGCGAATCCGGTCCAACGACGCCCCATAAAAGCGCGCCGCGGAGACCGCCATCGCGGCATTGCGGACGTTGAACTCGCCAATCAACGGCAGCTCAAAAATCTCTTCGCCGAGCGTAAAGCGGGAGCCTTCGGACGAATAGCTCACGTCGCGAATTTGCTGCGCGCAATTCTCCGAGAAACCAATCTCGAGCAAGGGCGCATAGCACTCCTGCGCGACATCGAGACAGCTCGGGTCATCGCCGTTCAGCAGCACCATTCCATTCTGCGGCACGATCCGAAGCAGATGACGAAAGCTCAGCTTAACGTGCTCCAGATCGTGAAAGATATCGGCGTGATCGAACTCGATGTTGTTCACGATCACCAGCTCCGGCAGGTAATGGATAAACTTGGAGCGCTTATCGAAAAAGGCGGTGTCGTATTCATCCCCTTCGACTACGAAATACTTCGAGTCACTGAAGAGCGCCCCCTGCCCCAGATTGATCGGAATCCCTCCGACGACGTAGTTCGGGTCGAATCCAGCCACCTTCATGACCCAGGCGAGCAGCGCGGTGGTCGTGGTTTTGCCGTGTGTGCCGGTGACGACTAGGTTGTGGCAGCCGTGCAGAAAAAAGCGCCGCAGCACGGCGGGCAGCGACATGTAATAAAGTTTTCGCGTTAGCACTGCCTCCACTTCCGGGTTACCGCGCTTCATCGCGTTGCCGATCACGATGACGTTCGCGTTCCCGGGGATGTTTTCGGCGCGGTAGCTGCGATTTAAACTGATGCCGCGACTTTCGAGGAACTTCGACATCGGCGGGTAAACGTTTTCGTCGGATCCTGTGACGGTAAAGCCGCGGTCGCGCAACGCGGCGGCGACCGATCCCATCGCCGTCCCGCAGATGCCGATGAAATGGAAGTTCCGCGGTTCGCCTGTCACGCGGCCTCTTCTACGCCGGGGCGTCGCAGTTCGCCAGCGGCAACCGCCCATCGGTTCTCGCCTACGCTACTCTCGCGCGGCTGGGCGACGACCTGCTATATGGCTGGGTGATGAGCGGGGAACGGGTGAGCCGTCTGAAGCTGTGGCGTGAGATTTTGCACCGCAATCCACCGCCGCCTTGGCTCGGGCTTCTCATCGCCGTGGTCCCCGCGATTCTCCTGTTGCCGCAGATCGTTTTGAATTGGGTGAATATCCCCTGGGGCGATGAATGGGACACGGCCAACGTCCGGATCAAGTTTCACGACGGCGCCCTGAGCACCGCCGATCTCTTCGCGCAACACAACGAGCACAGGTTCTTCTTCGCGCGATTGCTCTGGGCGCCGCTGGCCCGCGTCACGCACTGGGACCTGCGCGTGGAGATGCTTCTCACCTTTGCGGCAGCATGCCTCATCTCATGGCTGCTCTGGAAGCTGCTCGGGAACATCCCGCGTCTCGAGCGTCATGCGCGCGTCACTGCGTTTCTCATTGTTAACTCTCTGCTTTTTTCACCCACCCAATACGAGACCTGGCTTTGGGGGATCAACTTCACTCACATCATTCCGCCACTCCTCTTGCTGGTCTCACTGCGTGTGAATCTGTCGCGGCGATCGCTCCCGGAAAAAGTCGTGCTCAACATTTTGCTTTGCTCCGTGAGCACGTTTTCGAACTCGAATGGAATGGGCAACTGGCTGCTCGCTTTCCCCGCCTTCGCCCCTGGTCGAGCGGCTGAGAATAAAAGTCGCTGGCCTTGCTACGTGCTTTATGTCGCGGCCGCAGCAGCCGTGCTCGCAGCTTACTTTTGGGATTATCATCGGCCGCCGCATCATCCCTCGTTGCTCTCCGCGCTCGCCATGCCATGGCAGCTCGCCCATTACTTCTTTTGCTGGCTCGGCGCTTCGGTGGCGGTCAATTTTGGTTTCGACGCGTGGATTGCAGGTGCCGGTCTCTTGATTCTATTCGCCAAGCTCGCGTGCTATCCGGTGGGAGGCTGGAGCGAAAGCTGGCGCGCGAGGTATCCATTCGTGGTGCTCGGCGCCTTTGCTCTCTTGTCGGGGAGCGCGACCGCACTGGGGCGAACCGCTTTTGATTCAAGAACGTCCTTAAGCTCCCACTACATCACGAGTTCAGTTTACTTTCCGATCGCTCTCGTCGGAGTTGCGACAGTTGTCCATGCGACGAGGGGCTCGACCGCGGGTCAAAACCAGCGCGGCATAATCGCGCTGCCGATAATTACCGTCACCGTTGTTTGGGTTCTCTTCCTCAGCACCTACTACTCCGGCTGGCAGGGAATGAAGCGTACGAAAAACCTGCGGGTTGAGGGACAGGCCGCGCTCGCCTTCCAGGAAATCATTCCCGACAATCCTCAGCTGGAATTACTATATCCCGACCGTGATTGGCTGCTCCGCCAGTATGGCGAGCTCCGTCGTTGCGGATTAATCGCGACGAGCGCCGTTCCACGCAGTCTCGTCTCGAAGCTTGTGCCGGACGCAAACCCAAATGTGAGCAGCGGCTCCATCGAGACCTGCCGGTTCGAGCGCAACAAGCTGAGGCTAAACGGCTGGGCGGTGGATGAATTCCGCCAGCCAGCGCCGTTCGTTCTGTTCACCTATCGCACGGACGAAGTTCCGGCAGTCCCCTTCGCGGTAGCTCCGACCGGCAGAACCACGCGGCGTCTCGAGCGAAAGGGTCTGCGAAACCGCGGCTTCAACGTAAGAGTCCGCGCAGACCTGTTGCCGCAAGGCGCCGAAGTCATCGCCTGGGCAGTTGATCCCGCACGATCCCGCGTCTGGCAGATTGGTCCTCCGCGATTCGCGCAGAGCTCTCGAGCCAAGACAAGTCACTGACGTCGCGAGCCATCGACGCCGTGGAACCGAGGCGGGCGCCAATGTAGCTGCGACGCCTCGTCGCAGGAAGTGATGGCGGCGCCCTCGCCGCCAGGTCTGCGGCAGCGCAATTGAGAGCGACAGGCGGCTTACCCTGAGCAGCTTCGCGGCGGGGGCGCCGCGTGCACTTCCTGCGACGAAGGCGTCGCAGCTACGGGAATCCCGAACCCCGCCCACTCCTGGTTCGAGGTCGAAGACTTTCCTAAACGCAGACGCGCGCCGTGCCTACCACGTCGATCGAGACCATCGCCCTAATGCGAAGAGTTCGCGTGGATGATGCCGCTGATCAGCAGCGCCGGAATGACGACAATGTAGCCATTGTCGTCCGAAACCGCGACACGTCCACCTCCGGGCGGAAGCCACACATGGTCCACAGTAGGAACCGGATACTCGTGCCCATCAGCGGTCCGAACCCTGAAGGGAACAAAAGGCGTCAGCTCCAGATGTTTTTTTATGTCGCCGACCACGTTTGGAATTTATCCGGCGAGTAGGCCGGAGGAAACTCGCCCTCGCTATTTTTTCGTGAAGACCTCGGCGCCGGTCCAGGATTCGTCTGGAGGCTGTTCTTCGTATTCAAGCGCCCGCTCGAGATACATCTTGGCGAGCTTGTCCTCCGGATAAAACTCCAGGAAACGTGAGAGAAGCCGCTTCGCGTTTTCGAACCGGCGAGCCCGAAATTCCCGGATTGCTTCCTCATAGGTTTCGAGCCAGCGCAGAAATTCTGCATCGAGCGGCTCGTCGCGCGCCGCAAGCAGCGAGCTGATATCGACCGGCTGCGTTTTTCCTTTTACCTGCACGCGCGCCACGGTGCGGAGATGAAATTCATCGCGGATCAGATCGCTTGCCGATTCGCCTGCCAAAATGTCGACCCCGTAAGTCCGCGTCAGCCCTTCCAGACGCGACGCCAAATTCACAGCGTCACCGATCACGGTCGCTTCCATCCGTTCTTCCGAACCGATGTTGCCCATCAGGACCTCGCCTTGATTGATGCCAATGCCGATCCCCAGCTCGGTCATATCCGCCGCGCGCCATTTTTCGTTCAGCTTTTGCAGTTCCCGTCGCATCCCGAGTGCGGTGCGCGCGGCCGCTTTGGCATCTTCCGCCACGCCGCGGCTTTTCACATTTCCCCATACCGCCATGACGGCATCGCCGATGAACTTGTCCAGCGTGCCGTTGTTCTCGAAAACAACTGCAACCATCCGGGTGAGGTATTCATTCAGCTGCTTTACGAGCGACTCGGGATCAGCGCGTTCCGTGAGCGTGGTGAATCCGACAATGTCGGAGAAGAGCATTGTCGCCGCCTTGCGCGAGCCGAGTAGTGAGTTGTAATAGCCGCCTGGATTCTCGAGAATCTCCTTCACCAGGTTCTTCGAGACGTAACGCTCCAAGGTGCGGCGCGTGCGCAACTTTTCGAGCCGCTCGAGCACGTACTCCAGCCCAAGCGAACTCAGTCCGCTGAGAAGAAACGCGAGCAACACCGGGACGGTGAGCAGGAAGAAACCGTGAGTGTCATAGAGAACGCGCGCGGTGATGAGGTAAGCAGCCGTGAGAAGGCCGAGAGCAAGCAGCGAGATGAGTGGCCGCCGGAGGAACGCGATCACCGCCCAGGCAAGCAGGCCCGCAGCGGCGATCAGGCCATAGCCGGTAGACGTCACGGTTGAGCGGAGAAATTCTCCCGCCATCGCCGCTGCCATCGTATGCAAGTGCAGCGCAGGGCCGTGCATTGCGGGGCTCAGCGGCGCGTTGACAACGTCGTGCAGGATCTGTGCGGACGCGCCGATCATCACCACCTTGTCCTTGAAAAACGTGCCGCCGCCGTAGTTCGCTTGCCAACTTTTCAGATCGAAAATCTCCCAAACTGGACGCGGTGCATATGCATCCACCGGGCCGAAGCGGAACGCATGCGACCGCAGATCGTCCGGGATTTTGCCGGCCTCTCCAAGCTTTGCCAGCGCACGGGCGGAGAGAGAATAGAGAATTGGTTCACCAGGATAGCGCCCCATCCCTGCCAGCTGGCGCTCGGAGATGGAAAAGCGCGCTTCCCGCACCTTTCCGTCGATCGGATCGCTCCAGAAGTTCACCAGCCCCACCCGCACATCCTGCTCCTGCGGAGATGGGATCAGCGTGGCGTTCGGCACTATGATAACTCGCTGCGCCTGATCGAAATTTGCGCCAACCACCACGCGATCGCGATGTCTCTCCAGCGCGTCGTGAAATACCGGATCGCCGTCATTCGGCGGATTGAACACCAGGTCAAAGATCACAACACGCGTGCCGGCGGCGAAAAGCCGGTCGAGCAGCAACGCCCAAACTTCGCGCGACCACGGAAACGGGCGTTCCTTCAAGAGCTGCAATGCGCGATTGCCTTGGAGGTCTTCTTCGCCGACCGCGGTCAACTCGAGCGAGCTTTGATCGATGCCGATAAAAACGAAATCATCACGCGGCGGCGTGGTTCGCCCCTCCCGGCGCAGCATGTCTTCAAAGCTTTGCTCGCCCGACCACGGAGCGAACAAAAAGGGTGCGTTTGGAAACCGGTGCCCGAGAAAAATCAGACCGGTCCAAAAAAGGCAAATCCCTGCCAGAACAAGAAGGCGATGCCGGGTGAGCCAATGCACGGGGCGATTCTAGAAGACTGTGAATCGCCGGCCAAGCCAAAGGTCGCAAGTCCGCCAATGGGATGGATTCGTCCCGCGGCGAGCTTCCAGCCTGTTGTTCCCGAAACCGCAAGCTGAGTATGTGTTTAGCCTTGCGTGGTTTGCGGCTCGGCGCAAGCCAGAGGCTTGCCAGCTTGTAGCCGGTGGTTGAGTGCGCGTAGCGCCCGGATACCACCGGAACCGGTTGCCTTTGAGTCTCCCGACTCCGGCAGGGGGCGCAGCGGCCTGGGCTTGTGTGCTGCAACCCCTGCCGGGGTTGGGATTGTTTTTGTATTTGGTATCCCGGGGGTATCTGTCGCGGCGGCGACATCAACCCGCCTCAGGCGGGCTACAAGCTACCAAGCCTCCAGCTTGGCGAGCTTTCAGCTTGGTATCTGTTTAGGGAAGTCTACGACCTAAAACCGACGAGTGGGCCGGGTTCGGGGATTCGCGTAGCTGCGACGCCTTCGTCGCAGGAAGTGTCGGCGGCGCCCTCGCCGCCAGGTCTGCGGCAAGACCAGAGCGACAGGGAAGCACCACTGAGCTTCGCGGCGGGGGCGCCGCGTTCACTTCCTGCGACGAGGCGTCGCAGCTACATCGCCTCCTGCCTATGTGCCGTCGGCCACTGAACAATCACAGCCCCCTCGAAACTCCGTTCATTTGTGTCGATTTCGACGCTATCGAACGGTTAGCGTCGTGGGCGGTGGCGCGCCCATTGGCGGACTTGCGCTACCCTCCAGCTTGCCTACCTTGCCCCGACTCGGCGCTGCGTAGCGCCACAGCATCTGCGCTCCTGGTTCCTTTAATGGACTTTATCAGCGAGTGAGGTCGCGCGGAGCGAACAAGAACAACGACTCGCTGAAGAGGAGCCCCGAAAAAACTTCGGGGTAAAACAAAATGCCAAGAGCAACTAACGCCCCGGCCAGCCGGGAGCGCCGCAAGCGCGTCGTCGATCAGGCCAAAGGTTACCGCGGCCGCCGCTCGAAACTCTTCCGTTACGCGAAGGACGCGACCATGAAGGCCAAGTACTGGGCCTATCGCGATCGTAAAACGCGGAAGCGCACTTTCCGTTATCTCTGGATCCAGCGCCTGAACGCTGCGGTCCGCGCGCAGGGGCTCACCTACAGCCGTTTCGCCGAAGGCTTAAAAGCGGCCAAGATCGGCCTGGATCGCAAGATTCTTTCCGATCTCGCAATTACGGATGAGGGCGCGTTTCGTGCGATCGTCGATAAAGTAAGAGCCGCGCTGGACGAGAAAACCAAAGCGAAGCAGCAGGCAGCGTAAGCGCCTACGTTGTAGCGAAGCCGCGTTGTAGCGACGCCGCTCTGTCGGCGTAAGACGCGCAAGTTGCAATGAAAGCTTTTAACGGCGACAGAGCGCCGTCGCTACAACGCAAGCGAGTTTAGATGCATCCATCGTGAGATGACTCACCCGCTGGAAGAATTGCGCGACTCCGCGCTGACTGCGCTCGCCGCTGCGATCGAGAAGAAGGCGGCGGACTTCCGCGCGCAGAAGGAAACTGCCGCGCTCGCCAATATCGACGTCACATTGCCCGGAACACCGGTGGAGATCGGCGCGCTCCATCCCCTCACCCAGATGCTGGACCGGGCGATCGGGATTTTCCGGCGTATGGGGTTCGCGCTTGCCACTGGGCCTGATGTGGAAACCGAATGGTATTGCTTCGACGCCCTCAACACTCCGGCAGATCACCCTGCACGGAACGAGCAGGATACATTCTATCTCCGCG
>JBHENA010000113.1:0-8813 GCA_046262275.1 Chthoniobacterales bacterium | reverse complement strand
CCCAACGCCGAATCTCGTCAGCGCAGGGATTGAGCGGCTCCGCTGAAACCAACGGCGGCTTCATCGCGCCGCGACTTCGATCGTTTCGCTAATCTTCGGCAGCAACAGCTCTTTCCCGGCGGCGCGCGCGGCACTAAGAGCAGCAGCGCGGTCGAGCTTGATTGGTGGGAACGTGTCGTAATGCACACCCACGATCGTCGTTACGCCCAGGAAATCCGCCGCGCGGGCCGCGTCCTCGATTCCCATCGTGAAGAAATCGCCAATCGGAAGGACAGCGAACTCGAGCCTGCTTTGTTCACCGATCAGCTTCATGTCCATCGTGAGAGCAGTATCGCCGGAGTAGTAAAAGTTGCCGCCGCTCGATTCGACGACGAAGCCGCACGGATTCCCGCCGTAGCTGCCATCCGGCATGGAGCTGCTGTGGACTGCGGCCGTGAGTTTGACCCGGCCGAAAGAGGTTTTGGCCGCCCCACCGTGGTTCATCGCCTGCACGTTCTTGACGCCCTTTTTCTCAAACCAATCGCCGACTTCGAAAGGTGCGATGACGGTCGCGCGAGTGCGCCCCGCGATATCGATCACATCCGCGACGTGATCGCCGTGACCGTGGGAGACGAGAATGAAATCCGCCGCGATTTTTCCGGCGTCGATCTTCTCGGCGAGTGGATTGGGCGTAACGAACGGATCGAAGAGGAGCGTCTTGCCCGCGACTTCGACAGAAAAACAGGCATGGCCGTAGTAGGTGAGCTTCATAGAAAGAAGTTAAGCGCGGATTGCGGCGAAGCTGGAAGAAAAACGATTGCCGGTCCCTCGATAGGAAGGCTTAGTGTCCGCTGACGTTTCGCCAATGAACATTCACGAATATCAAGCGAAAGAATTGCTCCAGAAGTTCGGCGTTGCGACGCCTCCCGGCAAAGCGGCGGGGAGTCCTGCCGAAGCGGAACGCGCGGCCAAGGATCTGGGGACGCGGGATCTGGTAGTGAAGGCGCAGATTCACGCTGGCGGACGCGGGAAGGGGACCTTCGCGAACGGTTTTAAGGGTGGTGTGCATTTGTGCAAATCGCCGGAGGAAGCGCGCGAGCTTGCCTGGAAAATGCTTGGCCAAACTCTGGTCACACATCAGAGCGGGCCAGGTGGCAAGGTTGTGAACACAGTCCTGGTCGCGCAGGCGGTCGAAATCGCGCGCGAGATTTATTTTGCCATTCTGCTCGATCGCGCTACGGCCGCGCCGCTCATCGTGGCGAGCACGGAGGGCGGCGTCGAAATCGAGGCCGTGGCGGAGAAGTCGCCGGAAAAGATCATCCGCGAGCCGATCGATCCGTTGGCCGGGATTCAGCCATATCAGACGCGGAAACTCGCGAAGCAGCTCCGGTTTGACTCGTCGCAAATTAAAGCCGCATCGAAACTGTTCGATGGACTCTATCGCACCTTTATCGGGCTGGATTGCTCGATGGTGGAGGTGAACCCGCTGGTGGTGACGAAGGGGGGCGAGGTGCTGGCGCTGGATGCGAAGTTCAACTTTGACGACAACGCTCTCTATCGGCATCCGGAAGTCGCTGCGCTGCGCGATATTGGCGAAGAAGATCCGCGAGAAGTGGAGGCTTCAAAGCACGACCTGAACTACATCGGTCTCGACGGAAACATTGCCTGTCTCGTCAACGGTGCCGGTCTGGCGATGGCGACGATGGACATCATCAAATTCTACGGCGGCAGCCCGGCAAACTTCCTGGACGTGGGCGGGAGCGCGACGGAGGAGCAGGTGACGGAAGCTTTCAAGATCCTGGTCGGTGACAAACGCGTGCAGGCGATCCTGGTCAACATCTTCGGCGGGATCGCGAGGTGCGACGTGATCGCGCAGGGTATCATCGCCGCGGCGAAGGCGGTGCAATTGAACGTGCCACTCGTCGTCAGGTTGGAAGGAACAAACGTCGCGAAAGGCAAACAGTTGCTGAAAGAGAGCGGCCTCACCCTGATCACGGCGGATGATCTGGGCGATGCCGCGGAGAAGGCCGTGCGAGCGGCGCGAGGCATGAAATGAAAGTCAAGGCTGTCGGTTTCGTTGCTATTCCCGTGACTGATTTGAAACGCGCTCGCGCGTTTTATGAAGGCGTGCTCGATCTGGAAGTGGCGGGCGAGATGATGGGAGGAAAATGGGTCGAATACGAGGCGGGCGAAACGACGCTCGCGCTTGCCTCACTCGGCACCGAGTGGGTGCCGTCGGATCAAGGCACAGCCGCCGCGCTGGAGGTGGAGGATTTCGACGAAGCCATCCGCAAGTTGAAAGTGGCGGTCATCCGGTTCGCGGCGGAACCGTTCGAAACGCCCTGCTGTCACATGGCCGTAGTGCAGGATCCTGACGGGAACAAGGTTATCATCCACAAACTGAAACCAGGCGAGGAGAGGGGCGACTGCACGTGATCCCGCAAGCGCAGAAGGCAAGAGTCTAGATGTCAGTCCTGGTCGGCAAAAACACACGGCTTTGCGTGCAGGGAATCACCGGAAGCGCTGGTGGTTTTCACGCCCGGCAATGCATGGAGTACGGCACGAACGTTGTGGCTGGCGTCACGCCCGGGAAGGGCGGACAGAAGTTCGATCAAAAGGTGCCGGTCTTCGACACCGTGGCCGAGGCGCGCAAGGAAACCGGATGCAATGTCTCAGTCATCTTCGTGCCGGCTGCCGGCGCGGCTGACGGAACCCTGGAGGCAGTCGACGCTGGTGTGGAATTGGTGGTTTGCATCACGGAAGGCATTCCCGTGATGGATATGATGCGCGTGAAGGCGCAGATGGTCGGCAAGAAGAGCCGGCTGATTGGCCCGAATTGTCCCGGCATCATCACGCCCGGCGAATGCAAAATCGGGATCATGCCGGGCTACATTCACAAAGCGGGGAACGTGGGCGTGATCTCGCGCTCCGGCACTTTGACCTACGAAGCTGTCTGGCAACTGACTTCGCGCGGCTACGGACAATCGACGTGCATCGGCATCGGCGGCGATCCGATCAATGGCATGTCGCACCTCGATGCGGTGAAGCTTTTCAATGACGATCCGGAAACAAGCGCGATGATTTTGATCGGCGAAATCGGCGGCTCCGCGGAGGAAGAAGCGGCGGAATGGATCCAGGAAAATTGCGAGAAGCCGGTAGCGGCCTTCATCGCCGGGGCGACCGCGCCACCGGGACGTCGGATGGGACACGCGGGCGCGATTGTATCCGGAGGGAAGGGAACCGCCGCCGGAAAGATCGAGGCGCTGAAGGCCGCAGGCATCGCGGTAGCCGATACTCCGGCGACAATGGCCGACACCTTGATTGCGCGGATGAAAGCCGTCTCGTAAGGTCGAGTGGCTATGAAGATCGAGGAGCTTCGCAGTGCGATGCACGCTGCACCGTTTCAGCCATTCGTTATTCATGTGGCCGACGGGAGGCCAGTGCGTGTCCCGCATCCAGACTTCATCGCTCTTCACGGCACCCGCACCGCAATTGTGACTTCACCAGATCCAAAGGCTCAGCCGTCGTATCGGCTGATCGATGTTCCAATGATCACCCAGTTAGAAATCGAAGGCGCGCCCTCAAATGGCAGCCAAGCATAGGAATTCATGCCGCTTGTAAGCAGAGGCCTCGAAGGCATCGTCGCGAGCACCACGCGGCTAAGTGATGTCATCGGGGACAAAGGTCAGCTGATTTACTGCGGTTACGATATCAACGAGCTGGCGGGCAAGGTCAGCTACGAGGAGGTGGTTTACCTTCTCTGGAACAATCGGCTGCCGAATCGCGCCGAACTCTCGGCCTGCGCGGAAACATTGCGGGCTCTGCGGCAATTGCCCGACGGCGTCGTGAATTTTCTGAAGAACGCGCCCAAGGACGCGGCGCCGATGGACGTGATCCGCACAGCCATCTCCATGCTCGGGCTTTATGATCCGGAGATTGGGAAAGAAGCGACGCCAGAAATGAACCGGCAGCGGGCGCGCAGCATTACGGCCAAGATCGGCGTGATCGCGGCCTACTTTCATCGCGCGCGGCGCGGCAAAGCGTTGCCGCCGGTGCGCGGCGACCTCGGGGAGGCGGCGCACTTTCTTTATCTGATGTGCGATGAGCCGCCGACAAAGGAAGCCGCCGATACGCTGGACGTGGCATTCGTTCTACATGCGGATCACGGGATGAACGCTTCCACCTTCAGCGCGCGGGTCACGATCTCAACCTTGAGCGACATTTACTCCGCCATCACTTCCGCGATCGGAACTCTGAAAGGGCCGCTGCACGGTGGCGCGAACGAAGGCGTGATCCAGATGTTGGAAGAGATCGGAAGCGAAGACAAAGTCGATGCTTACATCGACCAGCAGCTGGCGCAGAAGAAAAAGATCATGGGGATCGGGCACCGCGTTTATAAAACGCTCGACCCGCGCGCGCCGCATTTGCAGCGCATGGCGGTGAAACTGAGCCGCCAGCTGGGCGACCCGAAGTGGATCAGGATGTCGGAACGGATCGCGCAGTTGATGAAGGAGCGGAAGAACCTGAACGCGAACGTGGATTTTTACTCTGCCACAGTTTACTACTCGTTAGGAATCCCGACGGATCTCTTCACGCCCGTTTTTGCCATTGCACGGACCTCCGGTTGGTGCGCCCACATCCTCGAGCAACTGGAGGACAATCGCTTATACCGGCCGCTCAGCGAGTATGTCGGCGAGCCGGTCGGCAAAACCGTTGTTCCGCTCGATCAAAGACCGTGAAGCGATCTTCCATCGCGTCAGCGGTCGCTAGACTTCGTGGAGCAATTCGTTAGCGTTTGGCTGTGATCAGAGGCTTTGCGATTCTGCTCTGCGCGGCCGGGTTTTTCGTCTCGGCGACAATGATGCAGCCGCAGACGAGCACTCCGCCGCCAGCCGACGAGGCGAAGTATGGCGTCTACCCAATTGCCTACCGCGAGATCATCATGCGCTGGCTTGAAACGCAGTTGTTGGACGCGGCCAGCGCGAAGGTCGAGTGGCTGGGGGAGCCAAAGCCGGTTGTCATCACCGGTCGCGACGGCCAGCCATTTGCCGGCTATGCCGTTGATTTCAAAGTGAATTCCCGAAATAAATTCGGCATGTATACCGGCTTTCAGGCGCGCCGCGTTTACATCCGCAATGGAGAAGTCGCGGGCGGCGGCCGGAAAGGCTCCTGACTCAGCGCAGATGATCGTGGAATCTCCGCCTGCGCTGCGCATCGACCGGAACACGAGCGGCCAGGCAGTCGTCCTGCTGATCATTGTCCTTGCGATTCTGGGCGGCATTACGTGGTGGCTCTTCTCTTCGAAGAAGCAGAACGAGAGCGGAGCAAGAGAGTTTGGTCGGGAAACGGTGACGCGGCTGGCCTTTCAGCAGGATCGTAAGTTCCTGGACCGATCGCTCGGTGACGACGCGCGAATCCATTATCCGCCTTCCTTCCGGGAACTTCTTTTCGCGCGCTTCCGACAGCTTGGAACGCCGAGCGGGGAGATCGATTTCCAGGGCGACGTGACATTCACGTCCCGTTTCTTCGAGCCGAAAGGAACCTTCCGTGCCCAAATCAACTACCCCAATGGGCTGCCGGCGTTTCTCGATGTAGGAGTCTCGATGCCGAAGGGCTGGTGGCAGATCGATTACCTCAACCTCACTTGGAACCCGGCTCCGGCGCCGCCGCCACCTCCGCCGGAGGTCGCTCCCTCCCCATAGAAACCTTCTACCGCGCGTGGATCAAAGCGTCGATCGCGTCGAGGCAGATCTGCGACCAGGTTTCCAGTTGGTCGCGGCGCGTCCGCAACTCTTCTTTGGTGAGGAACGCCAGGTTCGTGATCATGGCTTCACGCTTCCGGACATTGGGTTCCTCGAGCCGGAACACGTGCACGACTCCGAGATGGACGCGGCCTACTTCCGTGGTGTCGTCGTTCAAGAGGGCGACAACGCGATCTTCAAAGCTGGTCCCGATGGTGATCTCCTCATTAACCTCGCGCTCGACTCCGGCGCGATAAGCAGTCTCATCCCAGGCGAACAGCGACTCGTCGGTGTCGTTCATATGCCCGCCGATGCCAATCGAGCCTTTCGCGACAAGGCGTTGCTCACCTGCCTTTTTGCCGCGGACGTAATGGAGAACCGTCTCGCCATGCGCGAGCAGCGCGTAAGGAATGATTTGTTTGAACGACGGGTCGCTCTCCGCCTGCGCGCGCGGCATGAAAAAATTGTTTCCGCGCGCGAGCAAGACCGAGAGATACTTCTGCGGCTCGAAGTTTAATCCATGGAAACTCCCCAGCTCATCAAAGAGACTGCGCCGAACGACCAGGATGTTCTCGTCCGGTGGAGGCATAAACCGGCAGCCTCGCTAAAACGAGCAGGTGAGCCCGACTTGTGGCCCAAACAAGTTCAGACTTGGATTCGGGTCGGTTTGTCCGCCGTTTGAGAGATGCTCGTATAATGCGCCGACGCTGAGTTTCAGCTTGTCGTTGACGCGGTAGGAAACGCCGACCGTGGAAACGATGTTGAAGGTAAAGTCCTGTCCCTGCGCGCCTGCAATATCCGAGTGGCTATCGATCCAGCCGAGGCCAACGCCGCCGGAGATGTACGGGATCCAACGGCGGTGGGGCTGGACAAAGTTATAACGGAAACCAGCCGAGACACCGTAGTAGAAGCTCTCCGGCCCGCGGAAAATGGGCTGCGCCATGGCGAGGAAGTAGACCTGGTTGTAACCGCGCATCCAGCTCTCCGTCTCAATCGTGCCCCAGCGCAGGCGCGCCGTGATGAATTGCGCTCCCACTTCGTAGCTGTTCGGATTCGCGAGCGAACCCCAGAGGTAGGAAGTTTCTGCTGCAATCTCGAACGTGGGCGCCTCCAGCTTATTCAGTCGCAAGCGGCGGCTGACCGCTTCATTGCCCGCAAGCGCAAGGGGCGACGAAATGACGAATGCCAAAAAGGCAAGCAGCACGCGAGGAAAGCTCATGGGCGCGCTACGATATTGAGGAGTCCTTTGATTGCAATGCAGCAGGAGACTGGCAGCATGACGCCATGAGACTGCTCATTCTGAAACTGGTTCCGCTCGTATTACTCGTCGTGGCGGGCAGCGTCCTGGCCGCGGAAGACCCGGACACAACCGCACAGAAACTTGCCCAGGAAGTTTGGAAAGCGAGCGGTGGCGAGCACTGGTCGAAGGTGAAGGAACTGCGGTTCACCTTCATTGTGGAGCAGGACGGAAAGCAGATCGCAGCCGCCGAGCATCATTGGGATCTCGGGGCAGGCACCGACCACGTTAAGTGGAAGGGCAAAGAAGTGACCGTGAACCTCGCCTCTCCCGCGCCCGATGAAGATGGGAAAGGTGCCTACGCGCGCTGGGTAAACGACTCCTACTGGTTGCTTGCGCCGATCAAGCTTCTCGATCCGGGAGTGAAGCTGACCTACGAAGGGAGCAAAGAAACAGAAGGCGTGCAGTGCGAGACCCTGCGCATCAGTTTCGACCAGGTCGGGCTCACACCGAGCGATCAATACGTTCTCTACATTGATCCGCAGACGAAGCTGCTGCGAGCGTGGGATTACATTCCGAAACCAGATACTCTCATGCACGGCACGTGGGAGAAGTACAAGGATTTCGGCGGACTCAAGCTCGCGACCGAGCACAATTTCGGCGGCAAAATGATCCGCTTCGACAACGTTCAGGTGAAGACGGATGACTAGCCGCTCACGAACGCAGTCATCCTGAGCCGCGGAGACGGCGAAGGACCTCACAAGAACTACGCTACGCCGGCTCAGGGCGACCCGCTGGCGACAAATTGCGCGAGATCTGAAGGTAAGGGGCTCTCCCATCGATTTTGTAAATCGATCGCGAGCGTCGCCGAATGGAGAGCATGTCGTGGCAGCAGCAGTGCGCGTTCCAATTCAGCCGACCAGCCAGTCTCGATGAAGCGCAGGTAAAGCTGTTCGTCAGGTCCATAAATTTTGTCACCCACAACCGGATGGCCCAGCCCCGCCAGATGAACGCGGATCTGGTGCGTTCGGCCCGTCTGTGGGATAGCGCGAATTAGGCTGAACTCCGTGCCCGCTGAGGTGTCGCGATGAAACCGGCGCTCGACGCGGAATTCAGTTCTCGCGGGGAGACCCTGCGGATGAATCGCGTGCTTCAGGTATATGGGGGAAGGCGCATGCTTTCCCTGGCGCGCCAGAGGAGCGTCGAAGGTTTTGTGGTCCCATTCCGGCCAGCCCCACACAATCGCGAGATATTCCTTCGCGATCCTTTGTCGCTGCATCAAAAGGCCAAAGTGCCGCGCGGCCGCTGCCGTCTTTGCTACCAGGACTAGTCCGCTCGTTTCGCGATCCAGGCGATTCACGATCGAGATCTGGCCGCCGTTTGCGAGCTCGAAGGCCAGCAACTGGCGCAATCCACTCCACAACGTGCGCGCGCCATTCGGTTTCGTGGGGTGCACGAGCAGAAACGGAGGCTTGTCCACCACGAGGTGGTCGGCGCTCTCCGCAACGATCGCGAAATTGTCCGTGTCAATTGCGCGATTCTGGCCCGTGGCGGATATGGCAGGCTTGATCTCGCTCCGCAACGTCACACGTCACTATAAGACTGGGGAGCGCTCAGTGCATGCGGTCGACGGTGTTTCGCTCGAGATCGCGCGCACCGAATTTGTGGCGGTGAGCGGACCCAGCGGTTGTGGCAAGAGCACGCTCATGCATCTCCTCGCCGGGCTGGAAGCTCCCAGCAATGGCGAAATTTACGTCGATGGTCTCGCCTTGCATGAAGCTGACGACGCAGCGCTAACAGAATACCGGCGGCATCGTCTCGGGCTCGTCTTCCAGTTCTTCAATCTGCTGCCGACG
>JBHENA010000112.1:8604-8890 GCA_046262275.1 Chthoniobacterales bacterium | reverse complement strand
GTTGTTGCGTGGCACGACACCTTGCAGCATCACTGCAACGTCACAACGCGCGAGCCGGAACGGCCGTGATCATCAATCGCGGTGAGTTCATACGCGCCGGGAGCTGCTTTCCAACAGAGAACCTCCTTCACATCGCATGCGCCCAAAAACGATTTGTCCGCGAACCAATAAATTCGCCTCACACCAGTCTCAGTCTCGGCGCGGAGAGGCATGCTCGCATTCCTCGCTGAACCATGCGAGACCGTCAATTTTATCGGCGGAGAGGTGATCCGCGGCGCGTGTCCTT
>JBHENA010000112.1:0-8594 GCA_046262275.1 Chthoniobacterales bacterium | reverse complement strand
CATGTCGACCACGTGCGGCCGCCCTTCCGTCACCTTGTTCACCGTCTCGCAGGCAATGCCGGCGGCGGCAATCGCCGCGGAACGCCAGCCTGTTCAAAAAGCGCGAGTAAATCCGATGGCCAGAATTCGTACACTTCCCGCTGGAGGTTGCGAGTTCCGTCGTCCTGCGCGACACGCAAACCGGTCGCGGAGTCCACGAGGACTTCGCGATGCACATCGCAGGTCGCGATTGGGGAAACGCCAGGAATGAACCAGCTCTCCGTTCGGTGCGGACACGATGTTCCGGGCACGTTGCCGGAGACGGGACAGAGTGCGATGCGCCTCAGGTTCGCTCCTGGTGGAGGGAGGTGCGGCTCGCCGCGTTCCTTCGTGCTCGCGCGCAAACTATCGATTATCTGAAACAGAAGCGGCGCAGCCGCCGTACGCCCTACAAAAGCGTGGTTGCGTTTTCCATTGAAGTTGCCGATCCAGACTGCGAGCACGTAGCGATCGAAGACAGCGATCGACCAGGCATCGCGAAACCCATGTGACGTTCCCGTTTTCCAGAAAACGCGCGAGCTCGGATCGGCGTCGATACTCGTCATTCCGGGCCGAGGAATCTGTCCCAGCATCTCCAGGGTGAGGAACGCGGCCTCGGGACTGATTAATTTTCGGGCCTGCGCTCTAGGCTCGTTCAGCACACGACGCAGACGTTCAACCCGGCCGCCATTCGCGAGCGCCGCGTACAACCGCACCAGGTCCTCCATCGCGACTTCCGCACCGCCGAGCGGAAGTGACAGACCGTAGAAGGCTTCGTTCTGCGGCAGAGGGATATCGGCGCCACGCAGGAATTGATACAAACTCGGGTGCGCCAACTCGGACGCGAGCGCTACCGCGGGCACATTGCGGCTGCGGGCGAGCGCATCCGAGGCGCGGATTGGGCCGAGAAATTCACGGTCGTAGTTTTCCGGATTGTACTCGCCGAAAGTCCGCGGCGCGTCCTTCAACATCGTCAGCGGGTGGATGAGCCCCTGCTCGATCGCCAGGGCGTAGAGGAATGGTTTCAGGGTCGACCCGGGAGAACGGGGCTGCTGAGTGCCATCGACCTGTCCCTGGATAGCGGCGTTGGCAAAAGCAGCCGAGCCAACCTGCGCCAGCACTTCCATCGAACGGAAGTCAATCAGCAGCGCGGCGCCGTTGGCGATTTCACGGGAATGATTTTCCCCGATGTAATGCATCAGGCGACGCTCGACGATTTCTTGCGCGGAACGATCCAGCGTCGTTACGCTCTCTCGAGCTCGAGCCCTGCGACGCCGGACCTGCCGAACGAAGTGCGGCGCCGGGTTCACGCCGCGAGGAAGCGCTTCCGCCCGGAACAATACCCTGGATAACTCCGGCCGGGCCGGTGGTCCCCGGCGTTCCTGCCATCGCTCCTGCGCGGCCACTTGCAGAACGTTCTCACCGCCGGCCTTGAGCGCGCGGCGGGTGGGGCTTTGCGGAATTACGCTAAGCGCGATCGCTTCGGCTTCGCTCAGGCGCACCGCGTTCTTGCCGAAGTAGATTTCACTCGCGGCACCGATTCCTTCGATGTTGCGACCATAAGGAACGAGATTTAGGTAGGCTTCGAGAATCTCCGCCTTGGTGTAGTGACGCTCCAGCGCCAGGGCTTTTAACATTTGCCGCAGTTTTCCGCTGAAGCTGCGCGTGCGCAGGCGGAACCGCAGTCGCGCCAATTGCATCGTGATGGTGGATGCGCCGGCATGCGTGCGGCCGGTACGCGCCAGGGTAAGGGCAGAACGTAAAACGGCGAGCGGATTCACCCCAGGGTGGCGCCAGAAATGCCTATCTTCATAGGCAACGGTCGCCTCGACCAGCGCTGGTGAGATGTCACGAAGCGGACTCCAGATTCGGTACTTTTGATCCGGCGTCAGTCCAACGTGGAGGAGATTACCGTCGCGATCGCGTACCCTGCAGGAGAATTCGATCTCTTCGAGCAATGGTAGCTTCGGGAGAGCGAGCCAAAACAGCGCGCATGAAAAAACGAAGATCGCGGTAAACGGAACTATGGCGAACTCGCGGGGAATGCGCATCATTTGGCGCCTGCCACCACGCTGATCCTCCCACCGATGCCACGCGCCTTGACGTTGCGGTCATACATCGCTTCCGCAAATACCGGAGGCACGACGAAGTCGCCGCGATTGCACGACTTGATTTGATAACTGATTTCGAGCGCTTGTGCCGGCACGTTCGCGTAAAAGACAGCCCGGTCTTCGCGCACCTCGACATGGTCAACACCGTTGATCGCTGACGCTCCCGGCTGGAGCGACGATTCCACCACCTCAAAGCCGCCCGGCAGCAGATCGATCACCGCCACGTTGGTGATCGGTTCCGGGCGCAGGCTCCGCACGCGCAAGCGAACCGTGATCGGCTCGCCCAATTGCGTCCGCGCCACTGGCTTCCCGTCCTTGTCGAGCAATTCGCGGAAGACTTCCAGCCCATCAGTCAGCGCCTGGTTTTGGATCTGCCGATCGAATCCAGCTTCGACAACCTGATAAAACGCCCCGAGCGGACCCAAAGCTCCGGCGCTCCGGAAGCGGAGCGCAAGGGCGGTCCCCGAGAAATCGGCGCGTTGCAACAGTTTCTTGCCAGCCGTCAAGCGCGTCTCCTTTTTGTCCTTTCCAATTTCGAGCATCGACAACTCCGGCAGCTGCGGGGCGATCGCACGCGAGTAGGCCTTCAACGCCACGACCGCATAAGCGGCAGAGAGGGTGTTGAACTGCCCGTCACCGATCGGTCGGGTGATGATTTCGAATTCGGCCGGCGAAATCTTTTTCAAACGCGCGGGAAACTCGCGCGCGAGCACGGCCAGATATTGTGCGTCGACGCCGAGCGGCTGGTGGAAATCATTCCGGCGGCGAGGTTCATGCTGACCGATGCGGTAGCGCGCGATCAGTTTCCCGGCGTCATCTTCCTTGTGCAGGAGGTGCAGCGCACCGGCGAGATAAACGCCGGTCAGATCCGTTTGCCACTCCTTCTCGAAGTTCTTCTCCAGATAATCGCGCAGATTGATGATGTGGTTGGTCGTGATGACGCCTTCGCGGGTGAGCAGATAAATCGCGTAGGCGAGCACGCGCGCCTCCTCCAGAGTCTCCGCTTCCATCACGACCAGTTCGCGCAGGTTGCGTAACCCGCCCGCGAACATCTCCGCGGGCGGCGCGAATCCGGCCGCCTTCGCCTCGGTCAGGAAATGCATCGCATAGACGCTCATGAAGCTGATGCCGGTATTCTTCTCCACCGCCCAATAACCAAAACCGCCTTTGTCGTTTTGCCGGCGGCGCAGGACAGAGAATGCCTTTTCGATCTGGGCGTTTACTTCTGCGCGGTTGAGGCCGAAGTCGGCTTCGTCCGCAAGGAGCAATCGGCAAAAGGCCGCGCTTGCGATCTGCTCGCTGCAGCCGTGCGGAAATTCTTTCAGGTAAACGTCGAGCCCGTGCGCGAGACCCAGCGGCAATGCGGAAACCGACGCAGTCAGCTTGCGGAACTCTTCGTGCATCTGTCGGCTCACGGGCACGTCCGTGCTCCCGCTCCCGAATACGCCGCTCCGCACCTGGGTCATGAATGGCGTCGGCGGGCGCACGCTAATGGTGGAACGCAGCCGCGTTTCCTGACCGCCGTCGCTGGCGACAAACGTGATCGTGCCGGAGCCGAGCTTCTCGTTCGCCTGCACCGAGAACACCACGGTTTGCTCGCGACCTTCCGCGATGCGCATTGTTTCCGGAAGCTTTTTTGAAATTCGCAGGTGCTCGGATGTTTCGGCTGCGATCTGCACCTCCGCGTTTTCACCGGAGCCTTCGATGTTATTCGCGACCGTGACGCCGACTTGAAACTCATCTCCTGGTGCCGCTAGCACCGGCACGCCCGGCGTGATGACAAATGGACCGCGAATCAGCGCATTTCTTTCCGCCGCCCCGGTCGCATCATCGGCCACTGCCACCGCCATCACTGTGAGGGTGCCGCTGAAATAATCCGGCACATCGTAAACCACTTCGCGCGCGTCAGGCCCCGCATCCACAATGCCGGACCAGAACACGACCGGCTTTTCTGTGACACGCTTGAACGGATTCAACTGCTTCGACGCGTCACCATCGCCCCCAAAAGCGGAGAGCGAACGCAGAACGGAAAACTCCGGCATGATGAGGTCCACGATTTGCGCCGTCTCCACCGCGAGCGCGCATTTACGAAAGAAAAACGAGAGCGGGTCCGGCAGCTTGTAATCGCTCACCTGCAGGATGCCCTGATCGACTGCGTAAACCGCGATTTTGCTGGCCCTATCCGTCTTGAAACCGATGTGAAACGACTCGCCCGGTTTCGCGACATCCGAGGTTTGCAACTCGACCTTCAGCCGCCGCTTCTCGATGTTCGCGGTGAACGGGACCACGCCGTAGCTGAGCGGGCTCGTGAAGATTTCCTTCGAGTCGAGCGGCCGGAGAAGCGCAACATTCACGTAGCCGCTGCCTTCAAAGCCTTCCGGCACGCGAATGCGTTGCACACTGCTGGCGGCGTCGGTCTTGAACCACTGCTGCGCGTAAACCTTGTCACGCTCGATTGTGAGCAAGCCGCTCCCCGCATAGGGCGCGGTGATGCTCACTGCGATTTCATCGCCGGTGTTGTATTGCGCGCGGTCGAGCTTCACCTGAAGCTCGGAATTCTTGTCGAGCGCGCGCTTCGCGGCCCCGCGACCGACGACAGAGTAGCGGATTTTGCTCAGCTTCCGATCTCCCTCGCCGCGCAACTGAATAACGTAGTCGCCCGGCTCCGCAGTAGGAAGCTGATAGCGGAACCCTTCCAGACCGACGTCTACGGTTTCCGTTTTGGCGACGCGCTCCTTCAGCACCGATTGGTAAGCGTAGCTGCCGTTCTCCTTCTTTGTCACGACGGAGACGTATTCCTGCGCGATCACGTCCAGCGTCACATTTTCCAGGGCGATCCGCGTCAGCTGCCGATCCACCGCGATCAGCTCGACGGCGCGCGGTGTGTCGGCATTGATGTAGCCGAGGTCGCCGTCCGGCTTGTAGCCGACGACGTAGGGCAGCGCGGAGACGAGAGTGGAGGCTTGTCCCGTGATGCTTCGCCCGCCTTCGCCCTCGAACGCTTCAGCGAAAAACTGCATCGCGTAGGTCGCGTCAGCGAAACGTTCGAGCTGCAAATCCACCTCCGCCCGCCCATCCCTGTCTGTGATCTGTTCGCCGAGGTCAACCGACTCTTCGTGCCGGTCCTTTTTCTCCTCTAGAAGAGAATCGTAAAAGCTGTAGTCGCGAAACTCCGGAAAGGAAAATCCAGCGGGCGCGAGTTTAACCCGGCTCTTCAGACGCCGGTTGCTCGCGGGCGTGCCGTAAAGATTCGCAAGCAGCACCGAGGCGCGCATCTCCTTCGGGTCGACCCAGCCGTGTTCGGAGCTTTTCGAGAGTCGTGTCTCGATCTTCATCCGATCGGGCAGAAACTCCTTCACGTTTACGGTCGTGGAGCCGAGCAGCGTGGAGCGCTTCTCGTTCTTCACCAGATAGACATTAATCGTGTATTCCCCGCTGGGTGATTCGTAGGCGGTCTGGTAATTGAATTCGGCGAAGCCGCTGCTCGGAAGCGCGAGCTTTTTCGTCTGGACCTTCAGATCGCGCGCATCGATTACCTCCGTCTCCACCGGAAGTCCGCTCAGGCGGCCCTGCCAATTCCGTTGCTTCACGACCAGGCCGACATGCATTTCGTCGCCGGGCCGGTAAACGCCGCGCTCGGTAAAAACGAAAGCGTCGAGGTTTTCCGCGAGCACCTCCGTCACGCCATCAACGTCAAAACGCGAGAAGTTTAGCAGGCGATCATCGCGCGCGTAGGGAATGAAGCTCACGTCGTCTCCGAGGTGCGCGACGTAGGCAACTGGCTTTTTCTCGTGCTCGTTTTTCGTCACGGAAGCGAAGCTCACCCGACCTTCGGGAGAAGTTTGCCCCGCACCGACTGCAATCCCGTTGCGCCCGAGCAGCTCCACGGCCACACCGGCGACCGGGCGCCCCGTTTTAATCGAGGCAACGAAAACGTCGCTGGTGCCATCGACGTTCTTCTTCAAGATCAGCCCGAGATCGGTGACGAGAATGAAGCGGCTGGCTGATGCGCCTTTGATGTACTTCTTCGTCGCCGGGTCCCACCCGCTCGCCTGCAGGAAGAAGAGACCGCGCTCGCTTCCGCCATCCGCCGGCTTTTGCAGATAACTGGCGAAATCGAACGCCGAGTAGTTGGCTTTCCATTTGTTCTCGAGCGCGATCGGCTGATCCTCGCGCGCGATACGCGAGATGTTATCCTGATCGAAGGAACGGCTCTTGAACTCCGGTGCCTGGAATTCGCCTTCCGTCTGGCTGACGAGATGGTTAATCTGAGTGGACAAAACGCGGTCGATCTCAAACTTAATCACCGGCACGCCGCGCGACTTGATCGACAGTTTACGTTCGCCACTCAAGGCCAGGAGGCTGCCGTCGCCTTGGATATCGACCTCCTGCGGCAGCTCCGGCGCCGTCACGAGGCTGGTGAAATTTTGCGCCAGCTCGTAACCGCTCCACGCTTTGACGCCTTTATTGATGCGGACGTAAAGCTGCCCGTCGCCTTCGAGCTTGAATTTGAAATGGTGATCGCGGGCCTGCTCCTTGTCGGTAGGAATGGCGCTGAATTTTACGGCGGTCGCCGTTTGCACGATGTCGTCGGTCACTTCATCCGCGTTAGCCCATTTGCTCTCGGCGGTTTTGTCTCTGTTTTCTTTCGCTTCTTCGTCACCGTCGGACGCTTCTTCCTCTTCGTTGGTCGCGCTGCGGTCATTCGTTGACTCTTCGGAGCTTTCCTCCTCAGGTGAATTCGCAGTGGCGCTTTCGTCCCTGGGGACTTCGCGCTTTGGGAGAAGAAAAATGTGGAGCGCTTTCGCCAGCTCGTTCGTGTTAATATCGCCGCTGGTTTCGACGTTCAGGATCTGTTCGGGTTCGCCCGTCTTGGTGCGGACGATGCTGCCGTCGACGGACTTGATTTGGAAAGCCGTGTCTCGCCCAGGGACGAAGACCTTTTGCGCAATCGCGTCCTGAAGTTCGGCCTCGCCCTTTGCCGTGCGGAGGCCCTTCTCAATTGTCACGCGCAGCCAGTCTTCGCGCGCCGGCAACAGCACCGGAGAGCTGCGCACGAAAGCCTGCCGGTTGTGCAGACCGTAAACGACTGTGAAGTGCGGCGCCGGATCGTCGGGCGCAAAGACACTCGAGCCGCCCAGCACGTCAAAGGCCGTTCGCTTTTCGAGCTCGGCAGGCACGATCCCATGGGTGAACTCCACCGCCGCGATCATCCGCTGTATGCCCGGTTGCTTCGCGTCTTCCGAGAGCTCCACGCTTTTTATGGTGGCGCCAAACGCCGGTGTCGCGGTCTCGTACTGGAGCCGTTCCATGCGAACGTGCGACGGGAAGAATTTCTTGTCGAATTTAATGCGGAACTTCTGCGCCGCGGGCCAATCTTGACCCGGCTCAAACACCAGCTTACGATCGCTCACCCATTTCCATGTTCCAGTCTGTGCGGGCTCGAGTCGCACATGTGCGGGCGCCGGTTTGTTGAGATCTTCGAGCCGCGCGGCTGGCTCTGAAAACTCGACTACCAGAGGTGGAAATTTCAGTTCCTTGTCCAGCGGTGTCACAGGGATCGGCGCGACGAAGGCAGAAACCTTGTGTGGCTTCGGTTGCCGCTCATACCAGCGCCACGTCCAAATCGAGCCCGCTAGGAAGATTACCACGCAGATCGCAGCGCTAATCGCAGAGCGCGGATGCGAACGGCTCCGGGTCAAAACGAATAATGCAACTCGCCGCCACCAATGCGGTGGTTGCCATGTTAAGGTGCCGAAAACTGCACGCCCAATCGTTCCGAGCAGCCGGGCGAATGCGACGAAGGGTGAGAGCGCGACGCGGAACAGTTTAGACATTTGCGATTTGAGCCGCTTGCCTCGTCCGATGATGCGCGCCGTTCACGCTTTTCGGCCAGAGTAATCGCCTGCACGCCGCGGGGGGAAGAAAGAAATAGCTGCGCCACGCCTTGAACGCGCAATCGGGCGTGTCAGCTTGGCCGATGCGAGTATTGGCCATCGATGCCTCGCTGCGCTCGAGCGGCGTGGCGATTATCGAAGCGTCAGCCAATGCCAAACACCGCGCGCTCTACTTTGGCGTAATCGAAAACAAACCCACGCTTCGTTCGTCGTCCTGTCTGGTGGCGATTCGCGAGCAGCTGGCCAAGTTGATCCACGAACACGAGCCGGACTGTTGCGCGATGGAGTCGGTCATTTACGTGCAGAGTTACAAGACTGCGATCCTGCTCGGCACTGCACGCGGTGCGGCCATGCTCGCCGCAGCTGAACGCGGCCTGCCGATCTTTGAATATCCGCCGACCCGAATAAAACAGGCCACGGTGGGCCGCGGTGGCGCGGACAAAGGACAGGTCGCGTTTATGGTGCGCGCGCTGCTTGGATTGACGGAGACTCCGGGGCCTGATGCCGCCGATGCCCTGGCGATTGCCTTAACGCACGTGCGCGCGCAAGAAGCAGCGCAGCTTGGATT
>JBHENA010000111.1:4246-8945 GCA_046262275.1 Chthoniobacterales bacterium | reverse complement strand
GCTAAGATTTTTGGCGCGTAATTTCGTCCGGCGCAGATAGCGATCCACCAGCCACCGGATCATTCCGCCGACAAAAATCGGACTCGAGGAGGAGAGCGGAAGATAGACGCCAACGGCAAAGGCGAGCGATGGGATGCCGCTCATCTCCAGCACAATCGCGATCATCACCCCAAGCAAGACAAGACCCCACGGCAGTTCACGGCTCAGAATCCCTTTGATGATGTACGACATCAGCGTCGCTTTCGGCGCATCGAACTTATCGACCGCACTTCCATCGGGGCGTGTCTGAAAGGTTCCGTTGATTCCGGGATCGACCAGGTAAACGGGCTCGCCCTTTTCGTTAACGAGAAAACGCTGGGCCGACCCGCCCGAGGCGGGGCTGTGGTACCAGACGCGATACGTGTTTCGATCGTCAGCGGCTTGCGGACCTTTCAACTTCTCCGACGGTCCGAGTTGCGCAGGATCCGCCCGCAACTCCGCCGGGATCGTGCGGCTGAGACTGCTGGCGGGAACGTAAACCGTGGAAGCGTTGTTCAGGATGAGCAGAATCGGACCGAGCACGAGGGCCGAAGCCAGCGCCCCAATGAGAATAGCGATCTGCTGCAGTCGCGGCGTTGCGCCGACAAGGAACCCGGTCTTCAGATCCTGCGAGGTTGTTCCCCCGTTCGATGAGGCGATACAGACGATGCCTCCGATGGAAAGTGCCGTGACAAAATAGTTGGGTCCGGTCCAGCCGGCGAAGAGGAACACGAGGCAGGTCAGGAGCAACGTCGCCACCGTCATTCCCGAAATCGGATTTGAAGTGGAACCGATCTCACCGGTCAGGCGCGACGAGACAGTCACGAAGAGGAAGCCGAAGGCGACGATCAGGAATGCGCCGAGCAGATTCCATTGCAGCCCCAGCTGCGGCACGAGCATGATGATCCCGATCAATGCCAAACAACCGCAGATGACGATCTTCATCGAAAGATCCCGGTCCGTGCGTGGAGCACGCTCGGATTCAGCGTGGCTGCCGCGGAGATCGCGCAGGCCTCCCTTTAATCCGTGCCAGATCGTGGGAAGGGAGCGGAACAAACTGATGATGCCCCCAGCCGCGACGGCTCCAGCGCCAATGTAGAGCACGTAAGCACCGCGGATATCGTTTGGCCCCATTTCACCAATCGGCATCGTGCCGGGCGGGACAATCCCTGAGACTTTCTCGCCGAAAAATTTAATCGCGGGAATCAGGACCAGATAGGCGAGCACGCCACCCGCGCACATGATGGACGCGATCCGCGGCCCAATGATGTAGCCGACGCCCAGCAAGGCAGGGGAGGCTTCGATCGCCACAGAGCCGGCTTTAAAGGGCTCGCCGAACACTTTCTCCGGCGTGTCTTTCCAGGCTTTGAACGCTCCCATGGCGGTCTGGTAGAGCAAACCGATGCCGAACCCGGTGAAGATGGTTTTGCCGCCGCTCGTCGCCTCTTCGTCCGCAGCCTCGATCTTCTCCTGAATTCCGATCGCATCGGGGCTTTTTGCTGCCGCAGCTTTGAGCACCGCCGCGCAAGCCGTCCCCTCCGGATATTTCAAGAGGCCGTGCTGCTCGACGATAAGAGCCCGGCGCAGTGGAATCATCATCAAGATTCCAAGGAGCCCTCCAAGCGTGGCTACCAGCATCACCCGCGTAATTTCGAGATCGAAACCAAGAATCATGATCGCCGGCATTGTGACGCCGACACCAAAAGCAATCGATTCCCCGGCCGAACCCGCCGTCTGGACGATGTTGTTTTCCAGAATCGTTGCGTCGCGTCCCCCCATTTTCGAGTAGAGCCGGAAGAGGGTGATGGAAATGACGGCCACTGGAATGGAGGCGCTTACCGTCAGCCCGACCTTCAAAACCAGATAAAGCGACGACGCGCCAAAGATCATCCCCAGCAGAGTGCCAACGATCAAAGGCAGCGGGGTCAGCTCCCGCATGCGAGTGGCGGCGGGTATGTAGGGGCGAAATGCGGCGGCCAGCGGATTTATCGGCTTTGCTCCGACGATGTCTGGATACTCGTTAGGCGGATTAGTTGGGTCGTTGTTCTGCATCAGTCGAGTCCTCCAGCAAGAATCGCAGTCGTGGCGGCGATTGGTTCCGTTGCCGCTGGTTGCATTTCATCCCGCCGAGGGCGCGGGCTCAAAGATTGCGTTCGGCAGCCAGCCCGATCACTGGAAACAGCCGCTTACCAGAGGCCGAGCACTTTCAGGACGACAACGATTACGACGATCACTCCGATGATGTAGAAGATGTTTCTGTTCATACGATGTGGTGCTTATCAGCCGCCGAAAGAGATGGCCAGATGTTTTGCAGAGAACGGGGGGGTCGCAACCTCGGTGGGTTTGGCCGCTCGACGATTAGCGCCGCGCGAGCAGCCAGAAAATCCGCAGCTCACTGCCGTCGTATTTCCCACCGAGCACCTCGCGCGCTCCGGCGAAATTGCGCTCTCCCACTCTTTCGAAAGCAGCCGCGATCTCGGCTCGTTGTCTCGGGGTGAAGAACTGCTCCAGGGCGAGCGGCGCGCCTGCTTCCACGGCCGCCGCAAGATGTGTGCAGATGGTGCTGCGCACAAAGCCGCGCGCACGCGCGATTTCATCGATCGATTCGCCGCGCCGAAAGCGCGCCAGCGTTTCAGAAGCACTGTCGTTCAACGTCGACGCACGACGCGCCACCGGGGTGACCACGGCGGCAAACGTCTGCCGCGGGTTCCTCTCCAGGTGCGCTGAAATCGCACTAAGGAATGATTCCGCGAAGTCCCTGAGCTTTTGCTCCCCTACCCCGGGAACCCGTCTGAATTCGGCCGGCGTAGCCGGATACGCGCGCGCCATTTCCCGCAGCGCGACGTCCGAAAAGATCACGTAAGCCGGAACGTTGCGTTCGTCAGCAAGCTTGCGACGTACTGCCCGCAGACGCTCGAAGAGCGCCTCGTCGCATTCGATATTCCCGGCCCGATCTTTCGTTCTCGTGCTCGTCGGCACTTCAATCTGCTTCGTCAGCGTGATCGGCTTTCGCTGCCGCAGCGCAGCCAGGCCCGCTTCAGTCACTTGCATAGTGGCGAAGCGGCCCGGCGCGAACTCGACCAGCCCCAGCCGCACCAGCTCGCGCCCGATGGCCTGCCATGCGTCGCGCTTCAGGTCGCCGCCAATACCGTAAGTCGACAGCTGATCATGTCCCCGCTGCCGGATCGCTTCCGTGTCTGCGCCGCTGAGCACCTCCACGATGTGGTTGAGCCCGAAGCCGAAGCCACTCTTCGAGTAAATGCGGTGCACGCAGGAGAGAAACTTCTGCGCCGCGATCGTGCCGTCGAACGTCTCGCGCGGAGTGAGACAATTGTCGCACCCATTGCAGGGCTCGTCCGGCCGTTCTTCGCCAAAATAGCGAAGCAAAGTCGTGCGCCGGCATTCCCGCGTCTCCGCGTACTGTACCATCTGCCGCAATTGCTCCCGCGCGATTCGCGCTTCGCTCTCGCTCTTTTCGTCGATGAAGCGGGTCTGCTTCACCACATCGCTTGCGCTGAAGAGCAGCACGCATTCGCTCGGCAAACCGTCGCGCCCGGCGCGTCCCGTCTCCTGATAATAGCTCTCGATGTTCTTCGGCAAATCGTGATGCACCACGAAGCGCACATTCGATTTGTTGATCCCCATCCCGAACGCGATCGTCGCCGTGATTACGCGCACATCGTCGCGCAAGAACATCTCCTGATGGCGCGCGCGTTCGTCGCCTTCCAGGCCAGCGTGGTATGGCTTCGCCGGAATTCGATCCTCGTTCAGTTTGCGCGCCAGCGAGTCGGCTGTTTTTCTGCTCGCGCAATAAACGATCCCGCTCTCATGCGGCCGCGCCTGCAGGAACGTGACCAGTTGCTCATAAGGCGTTGATTTTGGCACCACGCGATAGGTCAGGTTCGGCCGGTCGAAACTCGCGACGTAGCAGCGCGGCTCGCGCAGCTTCAGTTGCTTGAGGATGTCGTCGCGCACACGCTCGGTCGCTGTGGCGGTGAGCGCCATGATCGGCACATCCGGCAAGTCCGCGCGGAGCTTCTTCAGCTCGCGATATTCCGGCCGAAAATCGTGCCCCCATTCGCTGATGCAATGGGCCTCGTCGATCGCGATCTGCGCGATGTTCCAGTTCACGGCCTTCTCCAGAAAGCCCTCCAACATGAGCCGCTCCGGCGCGACATAGAGCAGGCGGTACTCGCAATTGTGTAACCCGCGCCATCGCGCGCGCGCTTCTGCTGCATCCAAAGTGGAGTTCAGGAACGTCGCAGCCGCCCCACTGGCCCGGAGCGCATCCACTTGATCCTTCATCAGCGAGATCAGCGGCGAGACAACGATGGTAAGCCCATCCCGTAGCAGCGCCGGCAATTGGAAACAGAGCGATTTGCCGCCGCCCGTCGGCATCAACGCAAACACATCCCGGCCTGCCAGCGCATCGCGGATGATTTCTTCCTGCAACGGTCGAAACGCATCGTAGCCGAAATGCTGTTTCAGCGGTGCAAGGAGATCCCGAGATTCGCGCGATTCTCCCGGCGAACTCAAGGATAGGTCTCCGGCGGCAGTAGCGTCAGGACAAAGTCGTAGATTGATTGAGCGTCCTGAAGCGCTGCGTCAAACTGCGCGTAGCTAGGGTCATCATCTGGAGCTTCGGACGGATAACGAAATCGCCAAGCCAAGGGCGTAAGAA
>JBHENA010000111.1:3446-4236 GCA_046262275.1 Chthoniobacterales bacterium | reverse complement strand
GGACAATGTCGTGCGTTTTCTCAAATGGCTCGTCCTGGAAAGTGAGATAAGCCTTCACTGCCTTTTCTGCGGCTTGCTGGCAGTGATAGATCGCGGTGTCCAGCGGGCCATCAGCTACCGCAGAGACGATGCGGGCGTTTTTCAGGTCGTTCCGCGCCTTCACCAGCCACTCGCGCGTAAGACGCGCCTGGACATCATCCATACAGCTTCTGTCCGTACCGAAGTATCTGGTGAGATAGCGATGCTCGAAGGTGCTTTACCCGATCCACCTCGGCTCGGGTAAAGACGACTACGTCTTTCGGTGCCGGTAAATTGCTCAAGACGCCGTGCGCGCGCTGAGCGCGTTGAACCGGCTTCTCAGAGCTGTCCGACACAATAACGAAAAAATCAACGTCGCTGTCGTTCGTTGGATTGCCCCACGCGTGCGACCCGAACAGGTAAATCGCTTCCGGTGCGAATTCCGCCGCAAGCTTTTGGACGGCTTCCTCGAGCAAACCTTTCGGAAGATCCTTCATCGTCCATGCAGTATAAGCTACCTGGCCGCTTGGCGAATCTTTTCCCGGCATCGCGCCACTCCGATCAATCGCGCGATTGCAACCGGACGAGCCACAAATCTACGGTGCGCTTTTCGCCCAGATTTTGTCCAGAAAAGCGGCGCGCCCGGAGCCGACGTGATACGCCTCGTACTCGGCAGGGTTCTTCAAGTAATACTTCTGGTGATATTCCTCCGCGGGATAAAAAGGCGCGGCGGGCAGAATCTCTGTCACGATCGGCTTTTGGAATTTGCCGG
>JBHENA010000111.1:0-3391 GCA_046262275.1 Chthoniobacterales bacterium | reverse complement strand
ATCATACGTGACCTGGATCGCTTCGCGGTGTTCGGTCCTGTGGCCGGAAACGGCGCTGTAGTTCGCGTCCGATTCCTTCCCGCCGGTGTAGCCTACAATTGTCTTCACTACCCCCTTCGTGCGGTCGAATGGTGGTTGCATGCACCAGAAGCAGCCGCCGGCGAACACCGCCGTTTTCGTTGGACCAGGATTTCTCTCCTGGGCAGTTGCTCGCGTGGCAGGCAATGCGCACGCCGTCAGGAGAACGAGCAAAAGAGCTTTGGCCATCCAACAGTAGAGCATTGAGGCGAAACTTATCGCAACTATGCCAGTTGCGCCCAAAATTCCGGTATTGTCGCCCGTTTGAATATTAAGGCTCCGGCGGCACTTTCGACCAACATGCGAGGCAGCCGCTTCTTATCACCTTCCGCTGCGTCGGTTGAAGTCGCGCCGTTGAGTGACGGGCATGCTCTCGATCTGGCAGCGCTTTTTGGCCGCTCAGCACCACTCGAGGTGGACCTCGGTTGCGGGGACGGCTTGTTCCTCAGCCAATTGGCTGCCGAACATCCGGAACGGAATTTTCTTGGAGTTGAGCGGCTCGTGGGGCGGGTGCGCAGCGCCTGCAAGAAAATCGCGCGCCGCGAGTTGAGGAACGCGCGAGTTCTTCGCTGCGAAATTTCTTCTGCGGTGGAGGAGCTTCTGCCATCCGCTTCCGTGGATGTATTTCATCTGCTGTTTTCCGATCCGTGGCCGAAACGCCGCCACCAAAATCGCCGTGTCGTAACGGAGACATTCCTTCGTTGTGCATCCCGAGCCTTGAAAGGCCACGGCCGGCTCCGGATTGCCACAGACGACGCGCATTACTTCACACAAATCCTGCGCGTGGCAGACCTCGTTTCAGATCTAGGTGCGATAAGTGAAAGCGAAGCAGCCCAGTTGCCGCCGAGCACTTTCGAAACGCGTTTCCGCGGGAGTGGTCGGGAGATTCACCGGCTGGTGCTGCGGAAAGTCTCCGCCGGCAAATAGGGAACTGCTTCCCAGCGGTCGCGGAAGAAACGCAGCGTGACGGCTCCTGTTTGGTCCTGACGGAAGAGCTTTATTCCTCGTGCGGCGAGATCAGCGGCCCACTCGGCGTTGATCCGCTCGTTCTCCGGAAAATCCGCCGAGGAGGCGACAATTAGCTGCGGCTGGACGCGCTCGATAAACTGCGCCGATCCGGAAACCCCCGAGTGGTGCTGACCTTTGATCAGCATCTCGCTCTGCAAATTTTCACCGCTGGCGACAAGAAGCTGCTCCGTCTCTTCCCCGCTATCGGACATGAGAAGCACGCGCCAGCGGTCACTCACTACAAGCTGAGTCACGAGCGCCTGATCGTCCGCGTTCGATGCCTTGTATTCGGCCGGAGGAAAAAGGATCCGCGCTCGAACTTCTCGCGATAACTGGAGTTCTTCCGGCGCAGCGCAGAGCTGGCGCGGAATGCTGTGCTCTTGCAAATACGCGCTCAACCGCCGATGTGCGCTCGAACGATCAGGAACTGCGGTGTCGACAATTTCCCTGGGCTTGAAGGCGCGCAGGACCATGGGAGCGGCACCCAGGTGAGCGGAATCGCCGTGAGTCAGAATCAAGCCTTGCAGACGGTTCACGCCCCGGGAACGCAGATAGCTCCGTCCGATGCGGCGGAAGCGACTTTCGCTGCCACAATCGAACAGCCAATCCCGCCGGCGCGTGCGCAGATGCAACGCAGCGCCAGCCCCGAAATCGAGGGCGGTGATTTCGACCCTCGCGCGGGTGCGGCGGTGTGGCAGTTCCACATAGAAGTGCCCCGCAGGTGCGCGTGTGAATAATTCAACCGATGCGAGAATGGCCGCTGCGAGACTCCAGTTCGCGTTGTTCAAAACGATCGCGAGCGCGGGTGCAATTGGCATCACAAGCAGCGACAGCAAACCAACCGCGAGAACGAAGAACGCCAACGGGACGACGACAAGGTTTGCGAGGAGCGACACGGGCGTGACGAGATAGAAATACGGCAGAATCAGCGGCAGCGATCCGATCCAGGCTGCCAGAGAAACGGACAAGCCCCGCGCGATCATGCGCCACGTGCCTTGTCCGAGTCTCTGCATCGGGCTGAGCAGACTGTTGGGCAAGAATGGATCGGGCCTGCACCAGCGCACGAGCAGCTGAAATATTCCCTCAGCGGAGAGGATGATCGCGATTACTACCGCGAAGGAGAGTTGAAAGCCGATCGAGAAAAACTGGTTCGTGTCGAAACAAAGAATCAGCACCCCCGCGGCCGCGACGCTGTTCGCCGCCAGCACCTTTCGATCGACGAAGAACCCGCCCAGGAGCACCGCTGCCATGAGCGCTGCGCGCACGCTGGAGGTGTTCAGGCCGGTGACGGAGGCGTAGAAAAATAGCGCCGGAATGATAAGGGCGATCGCCCACCGCCTGGGAATGCGCACTGCACTCGCCAGGATCCAGAGCAGTTGCGCGATGATGGCGACATTCAACCCGGAGACGGCGAAGAGGTGCAGCGTTCCGGTTTGCTGAAATTGTTCTTCGATTTCGTCCGGTGTTTCCTCACGCACGCCGAGCACCATCGCGCTGATGAGCCCGCTCAGATCCGGTGAATCTTCCAAGCCACGGGCGAGCGCTGCCTGCATCCAATTCCGCGAAGACTGCGCCGCACGCATGATCGCACTTCCCCGGTCCCGGGCCAGAACCCTTCCGTTCTCCGGATAGCGAACGACGAGCGTATGGCGAATGTCTCGCCGCGCGAGATAGCGGCGCATATCGAACTCGCCCGGATTGCGCGGACCTTCCACAGGTTCGGCCACACCGAAAAGCTGAAGCTCATCGCCGTAACGAACATCGCCGCGCCAGCGCGCCAGGATTGTCGCGCCGGAGGAATGCCGTTGCCCATCGCGTTCAGTCCACTTCAGCCGTAAGTGGAAGGTCGCCATGCCTCGCGCGGAGACTTTTGGCTCGCTGATCACGATTCCGCAGACAGCAATCGCTACCGGCTCAGGACCGAGTTCCTGCGCCAGACGCAAGCCAGGCGAAATGGTCTGGCGCGAACTGTGCAGGTAAAAGAAACTCGCGGCGACGAAGCAATAGGTGAGGAGCGATCTTCCGCGAAACAACGCGGTCGCTGCCAGACTCAGCGCGATCGCTATCCCGGCGACCGGGAACGGCCAGGCTTCCGCGACCAAAATTCCCAGGATGGTCGCTAATCCCAAGCCAACGAACGGCTGACGCGGCCAAACCTTCGCCAGCTTCATCTCTCATTTACTTCCTCCTCATCGCGGCCTGACGAAGGAACTTCGCGCAAAAATTATCTGCGCGCCTGCGGCGACATGCTCAGCATGGGAGCCAGCCCGTTTATCTCAAAAGGCTCGTCGCGGCGCTCGCTGGG
>JBHENA010000110.1:5740-8957 GCA_046262275.1 Chthoniobacterales bacterium | reverse complement strand
GGGCGATTTTTGATGGATTTGAGACAGCAGGAAGAGTGAAGCAGGCGCGCGCCACGCTTGAGACGGCACAGATCAACTATGATGATGCGGTGCGTCAGGTGGAGCTGGAAGTACAGCAAGCGTATTCGAATTTGCAGGAGGGCGCTGAGCTGATCCGCAGCCAATCCGAAAACGTCGCGCAGGCAGACGAAGCTTTGCGCCTGGCGAGCGCACGCCTCGGGGCTGGCGCGGGAACGCAGCTGGAGGTGCTCAACGCGCGCGTGGAAGTCACTCGCGCGCAATCGACCCGGCTGCAGGCCCTCTTTTCCTACACCTCGGCGCAGGCGGAGTTCGATCGCGTCACTGCGGCCGACACGGAGTATCACGTCACGTTCGTGGATCCGCTCAAGGGCCGGCAGACAAGAACGGAGAAGATCACGGCCAAAGAGGACCTTCGAAAGCAGCGAACGCAGACCACTACCACCACCACAACGACGAGAGAAACCCGCCGCCGGGACACGTCGAAGTGAGTTGATCCGGGATTCTGCGGTGCGCTTAGCGAGCATCCCTATGGCTCGTGATCAGTTGCCGATCGAGCGTTTTTCTGCCCTCTCCGCGATCTCAAATTGCCAGCACGGATTTGTTGGGCGCCTCCCGGGCATCGAGGTGGCTAGCGATAAGGCGGAAGCTCTGAGGCGACTCGACGCCGTTCATGGCGACGCGCGCCGACTCTTGGGAGTAGGACAGCTGCCGTTCATAACTGCCGAACAGGTTCACGGGCGCGAAGTGGCGGTGATTGACGCGCCCGTGCAGAATGACCGCGTCTTCGCGGCCTGCGATGGTTTCGTTTCAAATCAACCTGGCGTTCTCCTCGGGATCTACGTCGCGGATTGCGCCGCTGTCTACATCGTCGATCCAATCCGCCGCGCGTTTGCGCTGGTGCATTCCGGCAGGAAAGGGACGGAGCTGGGCATTGCTGGCGTAGCGATCGATCTGCTGGCGCAGCGCTTCGCTTCGGAGTCGCGAGATCTGGTTGTTCAAGTGAGTCCGTGCATTCGCCCGCCGCATTACGAAACAGATTTCGCAGCGGAAATCGTGCGACAATGCAGGGAGCGCGGAGTTTGCCAAGTGTACGACGCGGGTATCTGCACGGCCTGCCAGCCCGAAAGCTATTACTCCTACCGTGCCGAAAAAGGGCGGACCGGGCGTATGCTCGCGCTGCTCAGCATGGCTGACGACGCTTCACTTCGCTAGGCGTCACTCGCGTGCCGACAGGCGACAATTCCCCGCGTGCGGGCTTCTGCGACAAAGGCGAAAAACTCGCGTCCGAGCGCGGTGAAGTCGCCGTGACCGGCTCTTTCCAAACACTGCCGGGTATTGAGCCCGCTTTTATAAAGTAGCTTGAAGGCGCGTTTGATCTCATCGCGGTCCGCTTCTGAAAAGCCGGAGCGCCGCAGTCCCAGAACGTTGACGCCGAAAACGAAATTTCGTTCCGCGGCCAGGAGGAATGGCGGGATGTCCTTACCGAATGCGGAACTCCCCTGCGCCATCACCAGCCGTCCCACATGCGTGTGCTGGTGAAAGGTTGTCCCGCCACCGATGAACGCCTGATCATCGATCTGCACATAGCCGGCGAGCAGGCAATTGTTTGCGATGACGACTTCATTCCCGATTTTGCAGTTGTGGCCCACATGCACGCCGGCCATCAGAAAATTCCGGTCCCCGAGCAAAGTCGCGCTCCCTTCGGCCGTGCCGCGATGAATCGTGCAATGCTCCCGAATGATATTGCCGTCTCCGATCTCCAGGCGGCTTTGCGTCTCCGGCTCGTACCCCAGATCCTGTGGTGGCCCGCCAATGATCGACCCGTGGCCGATCAGGTTCTTTGTGCCAATCCGCACCGCCCCCTCGATCACGACATGAGATTGAATGACTGATCCGTCGCCCAGCACCACCTCTGAACCGACGACGGCATAAGGGCCAATCTCTACATCAGCGCCGACGGACGCGCCCGGCTCAACAAGCGCTGTCGGATGCACACTCATAGCACGCCCGCTTCTTTAAAGCTGAAGTAGGGTGAGCGTCCTTCCGCAGGTGCGCCGATGATGATGTGATCGAGCAGCTTGATTTGCAGCAGCTCCGACGCTTCCGCTAAGCGCCTGGTCAGGCTGTGGTCTGATTGACTGGGCGAAGGATCTCCGGAGGGATGATTGTGCGCCACGACCACAGCGTAGGCTGACGAAATTACCGCCGGGCGAAATACATCCCGCGGATGCGCGATGCTTTCATTCACGCTTCCAAGGGAAACCTCCTGGATCCGAAGCAGGCGATAACGCGTGTCGAGCAGGATGACGCGCAGCGATTCCTTGTGCAGCCCGCGCATCTCAGGTGCGAGCAGTTGATAGACCAGCTCCGGAGTGTCGATCTTCTCCTGCGAGTAGGTTTCGTGCGCGAGCCGTTTTTCCAGCTCGAATGCTGCCACCAGGTGCAGCGCCTTGGCCGGCCCGATGCCGGGGATGGTTTTGATCTCGTCCACAGTGCAACGGCTCAGTCCCGCCAGAGATCCGTAGCGCTCGAGGAGTTTCGCAGCCACCTGAACTGCGTTGGCTCCGGGCAATCCGGTGCCGAGCAGAAGCGCGATTAATTCAGGATGAGTCAGTGCGTTCGCGCCGCGCTGCAGCAATTTTTCCCGCGGACGATCGTCCTGCGGCATCTCACGAATCTTTAAAGTGGGAGTGGTCTTGGGCCCCGGAACGCCTTGGTTCATGTTTTTTGCGGCACCAGCGCCGCTCCCACTCCGGCGCCTCAATCCCGCAACTGATCGAGCAAGTCGTGCAGCGCCTCGCCGAGTTGCGTCATCGCGTCCGCGTACCTGCCTGGCGGCAGAAGACGGAGCTCCGCCTCTGCCTCGCGGATCAGATTTTGTCCAGCTGTGATGGACTCGCTGAGCGGGGCGCTCACCAGTTCCGTCTTCAGCACCTCCGTCATTCTGTCCACCTGTCCGTCGACGATCATTTGGCAATATTGCTCACGCTCGAGCGGACGAGCCGACTGCAGCAGCATCAAAACTGGCAGGGTTAACTTTCCCTTGCGCAGATCGGTGCCGAGGGTTTTGCCGATGACGCATTCATTCCCAGCGATGTCGAGGCAGTCATCGTAAATCTGGTAAGCGGTTCCGATTTTCATGCCGAAATCCTTCAGCGACCGAACAGTCGCCGCCTCGACCTCGTTCAAAACTGCG
>JBHENA010000110.1:0-5730 GCA_046262275.1 Chthoniobacterales bacterium | reverse complement strand
CGGTAGTCCGCGATCGGCAGATGGAGGTCGAACCGCCGTTGCGTCTGTATCATTTCTCCCGAGCAGACCTCTCGCGCAGCCTGCGCGATCGAGCGGCTGATCTCCGCGTTTTCGAAGTGGGTTGAAAGATTTAAGGCCTGGGCGAAGAGACAATCGCCTAACAAGACGCTGAGAGAGTTTCCCCAGCGCGCGTTAAGTGTCGGTTGCCCGCGCCGTCGCTCGGCTTCGTCCATAATGTCGTCGTGAACGAGCGTCGCCACGTGGATCAGTTCCAGAATGACCGCGAGATCCAGATGCGCGGAAGTGATCGCGCCCGTCGCGCCGCCGCTTAACAGTGCGACGAGCGGACGCAGCCGTTTGCCTTGTCCGCCGATCGCATACGAGACATAGCCTTCAATTGCTGGATCGAACGCGGCGGCTTGCTGCGCGATGCGGCCTTCTACTTCATCCAGATGCACTTGCACAGTCTGCGCGACTTGTGCCAGAGGCCCTGCCGAGGGAGCGGTCGCGGCCGTGGAGCGTGCGAAAATTTCCACATGCGCAGAATAGGAGTACGCCTTCCAAAGTCAAAACAACAGCGCTCTGCGCGGAGCATTACAACGCGGTCGCATTGCGCTCTTGATTCCTGGCCGTGACCCTCCGCGCCAGGAGCGTTCCGATATTGTAAAGAAGCTGAACTGCGCGCGGCTTGCGGAAGAACATATCGCGAAGCTGATCCGGGGGTATTGTCCAGATCACCACTTCCTTGTCCGCGAAAAACTCTGCGCTCGAGCGTGTTCGGAGGAAGAGGCTCGTCTCCCCAAACCATTGACCCGCTGCCAGCGTCCCAACCTGGGCTTTCCTGTAGTCGGCGTCCAAGCGCGAGATCTTCACGCGACCCGCCACGATACAGGAGAGGAACTCGATGAACTCCCCCGCAGGGACGATGATTTGCTGGTTATACTCCACGAATGCGCCAGCGCTTTGCAGCTCGGCGATGAACTCAGGAGTTAATCCCTCCACCAATCCATCTCTGGGCAGCACGAGCTGACGGGCGGCGGCTTGTTCCTCGGACAGGATGTTCATTGGAGTTGATCGATTTGTTACATCGCCCGCCACCCGGGAGAATCAACTCCTCAACGCTGTCGCAGCCACTCAACCGTTTCGTACTTCTGTGTCGCAAGAAGCTGTGCGCGCTCAAGCAACTCTTCCGAAAAAACCCGGGGTTCGAAGTGAGGGCAGAGCGCGGAAGCAAAGCGGTTCTCGAAGGAGGGAAGCAGCGCATCGCATTGAATGCTGCCCTGATGCAGCAGCCCTGCGCGTGTCCGGCGTTGCGCCGCGCCCGCGATCTTCCGTCCGGCCAGAAGCACATCAGAGCGGACCGGGTTCGCGAAGCAAAGATCCGAGATCTTCGGCGCATCTTGCGTCGCAAGTGCGACGTCCATTATCCCGGAGAGCGCGCGTTGAATCGCGCCATGAACTTCGTTGTAAACGACTCGTGACGGCTGCGGTTGCATTTCCTGCTGGAACGGGAGGATTATCGAATAGGTGAGATCTTCGCCATGCAGAACGATGCCGCCGCCCGTCCAGCGGCGAACCAAATCACGCCCGCTTTCTTCGGCAGCTACATCGGCATAAGCACCGAAATAACCGAAGGAGAGGGAGGGCCGTTTCCACCCGTAGAAGCGGAGCGACGGTGCGGTCGCATATTTGAACAGAGCTTCGTCGATTGCCATGTTCATCGCGGCGGAGCGGAGTTCCCGCTCGCGGTAGACGTGCAGCTCGTGCAGGACGAGAGTCCGGGAAGAACCTTTAGCGCGCAATCTCGCCGATAATTCGCTGCACTGCTTCGCGCGGGTTCGCATGCGCGGTAACGGGACGCCCGATCACTAAATAATCCGCGCCACTCTCGACCGCTTCCCGCGGAGTGGTGAATCGTTTCTGGTCCTCGGGGGCGGACCAGCTCGGGCGGACGCCGGGCGTGATGATCGTGATCTTCTCTCCGAGACAGCTGCGTAACGCCGCCACTTCTCGAGGACTCGCGATTAGTCCACCGACTCCGGCAGCGCAGCCAAGTTTCGCGAGGCGAAGAACCTGTTCCTGCACCGTTGACGCCGCCACGCCGGTCTCACGCAAGGTCGCTTCATCCGAGCTGGTGAGGACCGTGACGCCGAGCAGCAGTAGTTGCTGTGGGCAAGCCTGGACCGCCGCTTCAATCATTCGCCGGCCGCCGCTCAGATGGATCGTAAGCATTGCGATGCCCAAGTCGCCCGCAGCAGCGACGGCTTTCCCCACCGTGTTCGGAATGTCGTGGAGTTTGAGATCGAGGAAAATCTTTGCGCCAGTTCCCGCCACCGCACGGACGACCTCGGGACCGGCTGCAGTGTATAGTTGAAGCCCGATCTTGAAGAAGCCGACCTCGGTTGCCAGGTCGCGCGCAAGAGTCAGCGCGGCGGCTGCGTCAGGCAGATCAAGCGCAATGATCAGGCGGTCGCCGGGTTTTTTGATCCTGTCGTCAGAATTCATCCTGTATGCTGCGGCGACCGTGAGGAGAGTGAACCATATCCAGCTCGACGCGCCGGCGAAGATCAATCTTTCCTTCACTATCCGTGCACGTCGTGCGGATGGCTTTCACGAAATTGAAACGCTAATGGCGCCCATCTCGCTTTCCGATCGCCTCACGATTTCGGAAGAGGGAGCGAAGGGAGAGATCACCCTTGTTTGCGATGATACGACCGTGCCAACCGGAGATGACAACCTGGTCGTGCGAGCAGCGCGGCTATTCCTGAAAACCACCGGGACACGAATGGGGTTGAAGATCGATTTGCAAAAGAACATTCCTCATGGCGCGGGGCTCGGTGGCGGCAGTAGCGATGCCGCATCTACTTTGCTTGGGCTACAGCGGCTGTGCGGAACGCGGATCGAGAAAGACGAGCTTACTCAACTCGCGGCCCAGATCGGGTCGGATGTGCCTTTTTTCCTCTCGCCGTCGGCAGCGATCTGCCGTGGACGAGGAGAACTGGTAACTCCTTGTGCCTTGGGTCAGCGACTCCGGCTCTTACTGGTAAAGCCACGCTTCGGTGTGCCGACAGCGTGGGCTTACGCGCGGTGGAAAGATGCAAAGGAACTGCCCGGTGTGTCATATGGTGCGCAGGAGTTTGGCGGGACCACCTTTGTTAACGACCTGGAGCGGCCCGTCTTCGAGAAGCATGTCTTCCTCGCGCGAGTGAAATTGTGGCTCCTGGCTCAATCCGAAGTAGTGGTGGCGATGCTCTCTGGCTCCGGCTCGACTATGTTCGCAGTTCTGCGCGATGCGGCCGATGCGGAGGCGCTGGCAGCGCGTGCGAAGGCGGAGCTCGATCCAGAGCTGTGGACCCACGCCTCTGAAACGTTGTAAACCTACGCGCCGACTTTCTGGCGCAACGTTGCCAGGGTGTATTCGCGATTCAGTTTTGCGATGAAGCTGGCGCTGATCTCGGCGGGACAGACCGCTTCGCCCTCGTAGGGGTTGGTGCAGTTTCCAAATCCTTCCGCATCCATCTGCCGCACCATATTCAGCACGCGATCGGTCCGTTCGGGATCGCCCTGCGGCAGCAAGGCGAGATGCGAAACTTTCGCGGAAGTAAACAGCATCGCGGAGGCGTTTGGGCAAGCAGCCGCACAGGCGCCGCAACCGATGCACGCCGCCGCTTCCATGGCGAGGTCGGCATCATGCTTCGGCACCGGAATCGAGTTCGCCTCCGGCGCTGATCCGGCACGCGCGGCAACGAAACCGCCTGCCTGCACGATCCGATCCAGTGCGCCGCGCTCGACCACCAGGTCTTTGATGAAACCAAACGGCTTTGCGCGAAACGGCTCGACCACAATCGTGGCGCCGTCCTGGAAACGCCGCATGTAAAGCTGGCAAGCGGCTCCGGGATGCTCGGGACCGTGCGCTTCTCCATCAATCGTCAGCGAACACGTGCCGCAGATTCCCTCCCGGCAATCGGAGTCGAAGGCGATCGGATCGTCGCCTGTCTGCACGAGGCGCTCATTCACAATGTCGAGCATTTCGAGGAAGGAGGTGTTCGGGGAAATATTCGCCGCCTCGTAGTCCATCAGCTTGCCATTGGCTTGGGCGTTCTTCTGTCGCCAGACGCGAAGCTTGAAATTCATCGGCGATTCCGCTCCGCGTTTTTTGTCATCTTGAGCGGAGCGCAGCGGAGTCGAAGGATCTCAGACCATTCCTCCGCAGCCTTGCAAAGACCAATAGTCAGAGATCCTTCGACTGCGTTTCGCTGCGCTCCACTGCGCTCCGGATGACAATGGGGGAAGGACGAAGCCGCGCTCACTTGTAGCTCCGTTGCGCCAGCTCCACGGTTTCAAACGCCAGCGGCTCGCGATGCAATTTTGGCGGCGCGATCTGGCCGTTGCCCTGGAACTCCCACGCGAAGACTGCCGCGAAGTTTTCGTCATCGCGCAGCGCTTCGCCGTCGGGCGTTTGATGTTCCTCGCGGAAATGTCCCCCGCAGGATTCATCCCGCTCCAGGGCGTCAGTGCACATCAGCTCCGCGAATTCCAGGAAGTCGGCCACGCGCCCGCCGCGCTCGAGCGTCTGATTGAATTCGTCGCCCGATCCGGGAACGCGCACATCGCGCCAGAACTCCTCTCGTAATTCCGGAATGCGGCCGAGAGCCTCGCGCAAGCCGGCGGCATTTCGGGCCATGCCGCACTTGTCCCATAGCAGCAGACCCAGCTCGCGATGGAACGAATCGATCGAGCGGGTGCCATTTACATCCAGCATCTTCTTGGTGCGCGCGGTCACATCTGCCGCTGCCTTGCGGAATTCCGGATGGTCGGTCGAGGGGCGTTTGCCGATCTGCCCGGCAAGATACCCCGGCAACGTATACGGCAGCACGAAATAACCGTCCGCCAGCCCCTGCATGAGCGCGCTTGCGCCGAGCCTGTTCGCGCCGTGGTCGGAAAAATTCGCTTCGCCGACGACGTGCAAGCCGGGCACGTTGCTCATCAAGTTGTAGTCAACCCAGAGGCCGCCCATCGTATAATGGACCGCCGGATAGATGCGCATCGGCTGCTGGCAGGCATTTTCCCCGGTGATCTTGTCGTAAATGTCGAACAGGTTCCCGTAGCGTTCCCGAATCGTCTCCTCGCCCAGGCGCGCGATCGCTTCCTTGAAATCAAGGTAAACACCGCGCCCGCTTTCCCCGACGCCGCGGCCTTCATCGCAGACTTCCTTCGCACTGCGCGATGAGATGTCGCGTGGCGCAAGATTGCCGTAGCTCGGGTATTTGCGTTCCAAATAGTAATCGCGTTCCGCTTCCGGAATTTCGGAAGCCGGCCGTTTGTCGCCTTGCCGCTTGGGAACCCAGACGCGCCCGTCGTTGCGGAGCGATTCCGACATCAAGGTCAGCTTCGATTGATGCTGTCCGGTGACTGGAATGCAGGTCGGATGAATCTGGGTAAAGCAAGGATTCGCGAAGAGCGCGCCTTTTTTATAGGCGCGATAGGTTGCGGTCACATTGGAGCCGCGCGCGTTCGTGGAGAGATAGAAGACGTTTCCGTATCCACCCGTCGCGAGCACGACCGCGTCCGCGGCGAATGCCTGTATCTGACCTGTGACGAGACTACGTGAAATAATTCCTTTGGCGTGACCATCGACCAGGACGAGATCGAGCATCTCGGTCTGCGGATACATCTGGACCGTGCCGGCGCCGATCTGCCGACAAAGCGCCTGATAGCAGCCGAGCAAAA
>JBHENA010000109.1:8719-9110 GCA_046262275.1 Chthoniobacterales bacterium | reverse complement strand
GTAGAGGCACGGTCCGTCGAGGATCAAGCCGCGGCGATTGTAGCGCGGGAGAGAACATGGCTGCTGAAATCGCGGTTTCCCGCGCCGCGCGCAGGACAGGTATCCGTTTAATTTAACGTGCTCTGGTTTGTCATCCCGAGGCTGGCGAAGCGCGCCGAGAGCCTGCACTGAGCGAAGTCGAATGTGGATCTCACATCCGCTCTGGAAATCATGCTAATGCTGCCGGGTGTCGCCGAATAACGAGTGGAAGGTCCACATTCGACTTCGCTCAGTGCAGGCTCTCGCCGTCTCCGCTGGCTCGGGATGACAACAGGGGTGGAATGCCAGGCGTCTTTGGTTCAGCGTTGACCGAAGGCTAAACAGGTACTCTTTCGCAGGGCGGCGGCTACGT
>JBHENA010000109.1:7931-8632 GCA_046262275.1 Chthoniobacterales bacterium | reverse complement strand
CACCCGGCGCTTGCCGGTTATGATCGGGCGATGACCGACGATCTCGAGTTCTCTCAAGATACGGCGCCAGCAGCTCAAGGCGCGCTGACGTGATCACAGAATCCAAATGAAACCTAAATACGATGTGGTCATCCTCGGCGCCGGCCATAACGGTCTGGTCGCGGCGACTTACCTGGGGCGCGCCGGTTTGAGTGTCCTTCTCCTGGAGAAGAACGACTACATCGGCGGCGCGACCACTTCGCAGAAGGTCTTTCCCGATTATGATGCGCGGCTTTCGCGTTACTCCTATCTGGTCAGCTTGTTCCCGGAGAAAATCATTCGCGATCTCGGGCTGAACCTGGAGCTGAGGCGCCGGGCGACAGGATCGTTCACGCCCTACGTAAAGAATGGCCACCATGCCGGGTTGCTCTTGAGTAACATCGACGAAGAGGTGAGCCGCCGCTCGATGTTCGAGTTGACTGGGAACGAGACCGAGTACGAGCAGATGAAGCGCTTCTATGCGTTGGCACGCGTCTTTGCCGAACATTCGTGGGACAGCATGGTGGAGCCGCTTGTGGGGAAGTCGGAATTCCGACGGCGCTTTGATGCTGACGATCTCGCAAAAGAGGCGTGGCGCAGCCTTGCGGAAGAGCCGCTCGGTCGCGCGATCGAGCGCTATCTGCAGAACGACCTTGTGCGGGGACTCGTGCTGACAGATGCGA
>JBHENA010000109.1:0-7921 GCA_046262275.1 Chthoniobacterales bacterium | reverse complement strand
ATGCGAAGATCGGCATCTTCACGCACCCGCACGATCCATCACTGGTGCAGAATGCCTGTTTCCTTTACCACCTGATCGGGAATAAAACAGGCGAGTGGAAAGTGCCGGTCGGCGGAATGGGTGCGGTCGCGAGGGAGCTGGAACAAGCGGCGCGGAAAAGTGGCGCAGAAATCCTCACCCGCATGAACCTGCAGTCGATCGATGTGACCGCAAAAGGCTCAGCTGTGGAACTGGAGACCGACGGAAAACGGCAGACGATCCAGGCGCGTTTTCTTCTGGTGAACTTCGGACGCAACATCCTTGCGAAGTTCCTGGGCAAACCCTACCAGCCGCGCCCGACGGATGAAGGTTCTGTCTTCAAGATCAACATGCTTTTACGTCGTTTGCCACAGCTGAAGGCGAGGCGTTATCCCGCGCCGGAGGCGTTCTGCGGGACCTTCCACAGCGATGAAGGCTACGAACAGATGAATCTCAGCTTCGAACAGGCGTCGCGTGGGCAATTACCGGACAAGCCGCCGGGCGAGGTCTATTGCCACACGCTTACGGACGACAGCATTCTCGCGCCGGAACTGCGCGCGCAAGGCTTTCACACCATGACGCTTTTCGGCATCGACACGCCCTGGAGCCTGTTTTCGCGCGACAACAAAGCGATGCGTGATGAAGCCCAACGGCGTTTCATCAGGAGCATGGACCAGTGGCTGGAGGAACCGCTGGAAGATGGTCTCGCCGTCGCGCGCGATGGCACTCTCTGCCTCGAGAGCAAGAGCCCTGTCGATATCGAGGACGCGCTCGGCCTCTACCATGGAAACATTTTCCAGGACGCGCCCACGTTTCCCTACGCGGAGAACAAAGAGCAGGCTGGCACCTGGGGCGTAGAGACCGACTTCGAGAATGTCTTCCTTTGCGGCTCCAGCGCGCAACGTGGCGGCGCGGTCAGCGGCATTCCCGGGCACAATGCCGCCATGAAAGTGCTGGAGCGTGTGAAGAAGAATTAGACAGGATCTACAGGATTGACTGGATGGTAGAGAGGCAATCCGAACTCCTCCGAATCCTGTTAATCTTGTTAATCCTGTCTAAAAACCGGATCACCCGAGCACTTCCCGAAACGCGGAGAGGAACCGTTCCATCTCCGACTTCTTGCCGATCGTGACACGCATGTGGTTCGGGAGTGCGGGAAAGAGGCGGCCCACCTGCACGTTGCGCTGCTTCATTGCGGCAATCAGCGGAACCACGGGGCGTTTCACGTTCACCATCACAAAGTTGGCATGGGACGGAATCTGTTCGTAGCCCGCGCTCTGCAGCTCGCGCGTCACGAACGTGCGTGCTTCGCGGTTCAGACGACGGCCATTTGTGAGCTGGTCTGGGTCGTGGAGGCTGGCGATCGCGGCTACTAGCGCGCTGATGTTGACGCTGTCTGAGAGTTGCTGCGGGCGCATTTGCTCGATGGTTTGCGGCTGCGCAATGCAAAAGCCGCAACGCATCCCAGCCATGCCGTAGATCTTTGAAAACGTGCGCGCCACAATCAGATTCGGATGATCCTTGATCAGCGGGATCACACTCTCGTAATCCGGGCTCTCGACGTAATGATGATAGGCTTCGTCAGCGAGAATCATGGTCTCGCGCGGAGCCTTGGCAATGAAGTCGCGGATTTCATTTTTCGGCGTGATGCTGGCGGTGGGATTGTTCGGGTTGCAGATATAAACGAGTCCGCCCTTTGCGGCTGCCGCCATTCCCGAAAGGTCATGGCCGAAACTGCTGGTGAGTGGAACTTTCACCACCTCGGCGCCGCAACGGCTCGCGTGGGCGATGATTGCCTCGAAGGTCGGATCTGCGACCACGAGCGTGCCGCCTCCTGGCTGCTGACTCCGGCCCGTAAATGCAGTCGCGCATATTTTCAGAATCTCGCCCGAGCCGGCGCCGAGGAGGATCTGATCAGGTTTCACACCTTCGCTCCTGGCGAGCGCCGCGACGAGGAGGTCGGCATGCTCATCGGGATAACGGCAGGCGAGGCTGAAGGCATCGGTGATCGCGTTGAGTGCCCTGGGCGACGGCCCGTAGGGATTTTCGTTCGAACTCAAACGCACGACCGCTGCCGTCACCGGGCGTGCTGTTGCCTCACGAGCGATGGTCAGTGCGGGTTTGACGACTGCGACCGCGGCTCCCGCGCCTAACAATTGCGCGAAACGACGGCGAGAGATAGAGGTGGTATTCATTTGCGTCTCCGGAATTATTCTTGGGCCAAGGTGATAGGTAAACCGTGGGCGCGAGGCGAGACTGAACTGCGCGTGGTCCTTTTGGCCGCGTTGGTTTTGATGGGCGGCGGCGGTAGGGACGGCGCGCTGCGCCGTCCGAGCAGCATGGCAGAACGATAGGGTGCCGAACGCAACATCCGAGTTGTGAGCGCTTCGGACGCCGCAGCGCGGCGTCCCTACCCTGCGCCCCGCCCGCCGCTAATCCTGGCGATCTTGAGTTGGTTTCGCAGGCGCGGCCGCGCGGTAGAGGGCTTCATAGAGCCGCTCCAGTTGCACAGGTTTGGTCAGGACCGCGATAGCTCCGGCAGCGGTAATCTCTTTTCTGAGAGCTCCGCCGGTCACCAGGATGACGCGCGCGTTTGGATCTTTGGACAGAATGTGACGGCAGGCGGTGGCACCGTTCAGGCGCGGCATCGAATAATCCATTAAGACTACGTCCGGCCGATGCCGGGTGTAGGCCTGGATGGCGTCGAGCCCGGAGCTGACCACTTCAACCACTTCATGCCCACAGCTCGTGACGAGCGTAGCGAGCGTGATTCCAACGCTCTTCTGGTCATCAGCGATCAAGACCCGCATACCTCAACTTACTTCGCGGGCGCGATGCTCTCAGCCACGGATCACTTTCGCTCGTATTTCGCGCGATATTTATCCCGCAGTCGGGTTTGGCGATTCGAAAGATCGATCTTCCGCCCATCCACATACGCTGCCTCGATTTGAGTGGGAAAGTCGAGCGGATCGCCGGTGGTGACGATCAGCGTCGCCGATTTGCCATTTTCGAGCGAGCCAAGCTGATCGCTCACGCCGAGGATTTGCGCCGGATAGAGCGTGACCGCCTTGAGCGCTTCTTCCCGCGGCAGACCGAAGGCGGCGGCCATCGACGCTTCATAGGGCAGGGTTCGTTCGTGCGGCGCCTCGGAGTCGCGACCACGCCGCGCGATGCAAAAGCGAACACCGGCTTCATGCAATTTGGCCGCGTTCGCGAAAGCGCTGTCGAAAGGATCATCGCGCCGCAATGGGAGCGCAGTGGCAAGCGCGATCACGACAGGCGTGTCGGTTTCCTTTAACTGCGAGGCGAAACGCCACGCATCATTCCCGCCGACAAGTACAATCTTGAGCTGCGCCTCCCGTGCCCAGGCGAGCGCGGCTTCGATCTGCGCGAGGCTGCTGGCATGCACAAAGAGCGGCAGCTTTCCGTCGAACACCGGCACCATCGCTTCCCAGCGCAAGTCGCTCTTGAAATCCGGTCCGGGAGTCTTGCGTGCCTGCCAGTAAGAGCGCGCGATCGCAAACGCATCGCGAATCGTTTTTTGCGCCTTGTCGATCTCCTTCTGCTGATCTTCCAACGATTTGGGCGCGCGCGGGTCGCGGTCGAGTCTCATCTCGGGCCAGCGCAAATGCATGGCGGCGGGTGATCGCACCGTCATTTGTTCCGGAGTCCAGCCGTCCATGCGCAAGACGGCGGATTGCCCTGAGATGAGTCCGCCTTCCGGCACGGCCAGCGCGGTCAGGATGCCGTTGCTCCGCGCGACCGGCAGGTTTTCGCTGTCGGGATTGATGCTCGTAACGCTGCGCACGTTGGGGTTGATCGCGCCAGGCTCGGCCACATCCACTGTCGCGCGCACGGCACCGATTTCGGTTAATCCCAGAACGGTGTTTGCGCTGATCAAGCCCGGGTAAACGTGCTTTCCGGTAACATCAATGACCTCGGCGCCTTCTGGAATTTGGACCTCCGCGTCGACAGTGGTGATCTTTCCCTTCTCAAAAACGATCGTGCCCGACGCGATATCTGCTCCGCTGACGGGATGAATCGTTGCGCCTTTCAGCGCGATCGGCCGCGACTGCGGCGGCGCCGGAATTTCATCCGAGGCACGACTGGCACAAGAGAACGCAACAACAAGGATCGTGTGTAGGGCGTTTCTGTGAAACGCCACCCTCAAGCCGCAAACCCGCCGCCTCGCGGCGTCTGACACAGACGCCCTACAAATCATGGTCCTCTCCCCTGCAGCTGTGCCTGCCGTGCCCGTCGCCATACAGCGGTGCAAACTCGTCGGCACGGTCCGCGCTTCCCGGCGGCGGTTTTGCTTCTTTTGAGTCGGCCTTTTTCTCGCCCTCCTTCGGCTTCTCGAGTTCCTTCACGCGCTCCGCGACGGCTTTTTGCACCAGCGCCTCGCGTTGCGCGGCAAAGCTCTTGCGCGCTTCGGCGTCTTCCGCGCGGTCGAAATACTTTCGCCCGTCGATCCAGGTCTGATTCACGCGTGCGTAATTGGAAAGCGGATTGCCATTCCAGATCACGAAATCGGCGTCTTTGCCTGCCTCGAGCGAGCCGGTTTTTGCATCAATGCGCAATTGCCGCGCCGGGTTGATCGTCACCAGTTTGAGCGCGTCTTCGGGCGAGAGGCCGCCGTATTTCATCGATTTTGCGGCCTCGGTATTGAGCCGCCGCGCGAGATCGTCGCTATCGGAATTGATCGAGGCGAGAACTCCTTCGCCCTGCATCATGGCGGCGTTCTCCGGGATGGCATCGTAGACTTCGAACTTGTAGCCCCACCAGTCGGCAAAGGACGAAGCACCCACGTCGCCCTTCGCGATCTCGTCCGCGACTTTGTAGCCTTCGAGAATGTGCTGAAGAGTGCCGACCTTGATTTTGAATTCCTGCGTGAGCCGCAGGAATGCGAGCACTTCGTCCTGGCGATAGGAATGGCAATGGATCAGCCGTTTGTTGTTCACAATCTCTGCCAGCGCCTCGAGCTGCAGATCGCGCCGCACAGGCAATGGGCTTTTCTTCTTCAGCGCCGCTTCATATTCCAGCGCGGCCCGGAACCGATCGCGGATGATCTGCTCGACGCCCATCCGGCTCTGCGGATAACGAGTAGTAAATTTGTCGCCCCAGTTGGCTTGCTTCACGTTTTCTCCGAGCGCGAACTTCACGCCGGGCACGGCGTCGGCGAACTTCAGCTCCTCCGGGAGCGCGCCCCAGCGGAACTTAATGACCTGGTTCTGTCCTCCAATTGGATTCGCGGAGCCATGCAGGAGACTGGCTGCGGTGACCCCGCCGGCGAGCTGCCGGTAAATCGAGATGTCGGTCGGATCGAGCACATCGCCAATCCGCACTTCGCAGGTTACGGCGTGCGTCCCTTCGTTCACGCCTTTGCTGATCGCGGTGTGAGAATGGCAGTCGACGATCCCCGGCGTCACGTGCATCCCCTTGCCGTCGATCACAAACGCGCCCGCCGGAGCCTTCAGACCGGGACCCACTGAAGTGATCTTGCCGCCGCTGACGAGCAAGTCCGCATTTTGCAGTGTGCCCTGCCGGCCAGAAGTCCAGACAGTCGCGCCCTGGAGGAGCAAGGCAGGAACCGCCGGAGGCGGGGCAGTCCGGCCGAAAGAACCAGCAGGGAAGGTTTCGGGAAAATCCAGCGCGCTATCGAGTGGGGACGGCTTTTCATCGGGTTTCTTCTGCGGCGTGAACGGTCCGGTGCGCCTCGCGCTCCAGCGCAATTTGCTCTCGTTAGGCCCATCGCCCGTCCCAGAAATTGCTTCACCAAAGATCCGGCCCGAGAGCCGAACCGCCCCTTCGCCTTTCTCGAATAGCTTCGCCGGCGCAACCACTAGGACGGCGTCTTCCTTGGTCGCGAGCGCGACCTTTTCTTCCGCCAGCTTCGCTTCCAGTTTGTCCAGTTCTCCCGCAACGACCAGCGGTAGAATTTTTCCTTCCACCGTAATCTCCCAGTTCCCGCGCGGATCGCGATCGTCGGCCAGATCGGTGTCGTAAAACTGCCCATCCACCCAGGTAGTCAGGACGCGAGCGGCCTCTTCGCTGAACAGATCGCCGCTTGCGATCACGAGATTCGCAATTCGGCCGGGAGCAATCGTGCCGAGCCGGTCCGCGACGCCAAACATTTCGGCCGGCGCGCTCGTCAACGCTGCGAGAGCTGCGTCCTTGTTCAGTCCACGGCGGACCGCCAGCCGGATACGCGACCAGAATTCCTTCTCCGGCTTTTCCAGCTTCTGGGTGGTGAACGCAATGGGAATGCCCGCCTCGACCAGCCGCGCCGGATTGCCAGGCGCATGGTCCCAATGCTGCAGTTCGTCCAGATTATATTCGAGCGCTTGTTCCAGCTTCTCGACCTCGGGCACCTTCGGAAAATCGAGCGGCAGAACGACCGGCGTTTTGTTCAGCGCTTTGCGGACCCGGTACTCATAGCCATTGCCAAACAGGATTGGCTTGAGCTTGAACTCATCGGCGATGCGCAACGCGCGCAACAAGTCCAGCTCGTCCTCTGCCTCGAATACAACCGACTGCTTGCGCTGGGCATTCTCGACCAGGGCTGCCAGGCTGGCATTCGCTTCCGGACGTTCGGTCGTACCCGGACTTTTGCGATACGCCTCCTGCGCCGCCTGATACCACGCTGCATCGACGAAGTTCTGGCGCACCAGGGCGATGCAGCCCATGAGCGACGCCGGGTAAGTTCCTTCTCTCCCGCGCACGAAATCCAAGGCTACGTGCTGGGCTACATTCGGGCTGACCACGGTTTTGTTCGGGTCAGTTTCCTGCAAGTTGACGAGCGCGCTCGAGCCGCGAAAAATCCCGCGGCCAGGTACCACCAGCGCACTTGTGAAACCCAGATCGCGCAGCTTCTGCGTTCCTTTCTTGTCGAACTTTATGTAATCGGCCGCATTGCGCTCCGGTGTGACCCGTGGATTCCAGGCGTGAGTGCCCTTGGCTGGCTCGCGCGGAATTTCCTTCGGCTTCGCTTCCGGGTCATCGCGGTCCACATCCACTCGCAGCGGTTCCGGCTGCAACGTGTCGGGCAAACCAAGTCGGCTATAGGAATCGATGAAGCCGGGATAAATCGTCTTGCCGCCGAGATCCCATACACGCGCTTCCGGCGGAAGCTTACCCGCGGGCCCTGCTTCCACTATTAGGCCATCGCGGATCAGGACGGTGCCTTTCTCGAGCACTTTCCCCGGAGCCACGACAACGCGGGCATTTACGAGCGCATGAACGCGCGGATCGTTCTCGCGAATTCCCTGTTTAGGAGCTGTGCTTACCTGAGCACGGCCAGGAGACGCGGCGACTACCGGAAGGAGGAGAAGGAGCGCAGCTCGTCGGGTCGAGCACAGGAAAAACTGCATGGAAGCTGAAGGCTAAGGGGACAAGCTCGCGACACAAGTCTGTTTCGCGTTCGATCGAGACTTCGAGCACGCGAGCGTTTAACGTGAGTCGCGGTCAGCTCAATCGCCGACCGGTTCGAACCCGGCGAACATAGTGCTTGCTTCCGGCACCGTGTTGAGCGGCACGCAATCGCACAAGGCGAAGAATTTGTCCCACATCGCAAGAACGTTCGGGTTCTGGTGCGCGGCCTCGATCGCTTCGTGAGACTTCCATTCCGAGACTTCGATGATTGTGCCGTCACGCGCGCGCATAATCACGGGCACACGATCAGAGACAAGGCCCTCCTTCCGCAAGGTCGGCACACGGCTGCGCACCAGTTCGAGCAGCTCAGCGCCCTTGCCATGTTTCGGCCGGTAAGCCACGATCACGCAAATGCCAGCCATTCGCGTGAGTGTTAGGTCAGCGAGCGCGTTTTCGTCAACTCATTTGCCCAGCGGCGTAGTCACCTTGGTCCCCGCAGGTGGTGTAAACTGGAACATCGCCGGGTCAATCG
>JBHENA010000108.1:0-9135 GCA_046262275.1 Chthoniobacterales bacterium | reverse complement strand
GGCAAGCAGCTGCTTCGCCTGGGCCTTCAAAAGCCGCACTGGCAGGAAGGCTTTTTCGATCACCTGCTCCGCAGTGGCGAAAGCTACTCGGAAAAATGGGAATACGTCCGCATGAATCCAGTGCGCGCTGGATTGTGCGAAAAGCCTGAGGAATGGCCGTATCAGGGGGAGATCGTGAGCATTCGTTACTAGCCACGCGTCCAGAACGGCGACACAGCGCCGTTGCTACAGCGCTTGGCGTACGACGGCTATAGCGCTGGAATTCGCACCTCCGGCAATCGCTTAATGGTTGGCGCTGTAGCCGCCTCGCTGTGTCGAGGCACGGGCTGCGGCTATTCCTGCCGCTGTGGCGCCGGTTCGCGTTTGGGCTGCCGCTTGAGGAGTGTGATCTGCTTGATCCGCGCGGAATCTGATGGGCTCCACGTCGCCACGTCGGGATCGTCTTTGAAGGCGTTGTGGACGAGGCGGCGTTCGTAGGAGTTCATTGGTTCGAGTTGCAGGGAGCGGCCGCTGATCCGCACTCGGTCGGCCAGATCACGCACGCGCTGCACGATTCGGTCCTCGCGCATGGAGCGATACATCTCGCAATCGACAATCACCTTTTCCGCGTCGCGATCTTTGGCCTGGAGCAGGCGATTGAGGAGGAACTGGATTGCCTCGAGTGTGTCCCCGTCGCGTCCGATGAGGCGGGTGCTTTCCTCGGTGTAAATTTGCAGCGTCAGGTTTCCGCCTTCGCTTCGAGTTTCCTCGATCTGCACCACAAACCCGAGATAGCCGAGCATAGTATCGAGTAATTCTTTCGGCGTCATGATCGTCCCTTTTTTCCTCGCTTGCCGGTGGGCGCCACGGGGGCGATGGGCGGCATTGGCTGTCTCTTATTCTGCCAAAGCTGCAGAATCGTAAACAGGTTTTGCGTGGTGTAATACAATGCCAGTGCCGCCGCAAAATTGTAGCAGAAAATTAGAAAGATCAGCGGCATAAACATGAGAACGCGCCGCTGCATGGCGTCGCCAGTCTTCGGCGTCATCTGCATGAGCCAGAGGTTGGTCGCTCCCATCAGGATCGGGAGGATGTTAATGGGCCAGCCGAGCCCCGGGAGATGTCCAATCGTGTCCGGTTGAGACAAATCGTGAACCCACAAAAAGGATGCATTCCGCAGCTCCGCGGCCTGGCCAAGCATGCTGAAGAGGCCGAAGAAGATGGGGATTTGAATCATCATCGGGAGGCAGCCGCCCACCGGATTCACCCCATGCTCTTTGTAGAGCTTCATCACCTCCTGGTTCATCCGCGTCGGGTCGTCCTTGTACTTTTCCTTTAGTTCCTGCATCTTCGGCGCCAGCGCGGACATGCGTTGCATGGAACGGTTGGCTTTGTTCTGCAGCGGCCAGAGAACGGCTTTGACGCAGGCGGTGAGGAGAATGATCGCGAACCCGTAATCGTGGACCCAGCCGTGGAGCAGGTTCATGAAATTGAGCAGCGCCTGACTGACTAATTTCCACATCCCGAAGTTCATGATCTCGGCTTCGTCGTGGCCGAGTTTGGCGAGGCGATTGTAAAGCTTCGGTCCGGCGTAAATCTGAAAACGCAGACTGTTCGTCTGGCCCGGCTGCAGTTCGAATCCCGGCATGGCCATGGCACCTTCCAAGCCGAGCAGGTTCTGGCTTTCCGGCCCCTTCACATCAAAAGGCCGCGCCCAGACCCCGCTTCCTTTCGCGTTCAGGGGAGTGATGAGCGTGGTGAAAAACTGGTTGCTCATCCCCGCCCAGTCGGCCGCGTTCAATCGCTCCTGATAGGTGCTCTCCGCGCCGCGCTTTTCCACGCCGATGAGCGGGTAATTCTGGGCCGGAAACCAGTTCACATCGATCGCTTTCACCTTTCCGTTCACGAACCAAACCATCCGCGTATACGCCGTCATGTCGTTGGCGTGGACTGGTGCAGTCGAGCCGAGAGCGAGGAAGTAGCCCGGATTGGCATACGGCTGCGGCCCGTCGTTGCGGAAATCGATCTGCATCTCCGCGACAAAGTTGTCTTTCTTTTCGGTCGTAGCCGGGAAGGAGAAACGCTTGCGAATGCCGAGCCCATCAGGCGCCACCCGCTCGAATTGCACGCTCCCATCCGGCTGCTTCGCTGGAATGAACTCCGGGAGCGCCGGAGCGCCCGGCTGCTCGACGATCGCTCCAATGGGCAAGTGCTCTTTCGAGTTCAGAACCACCACGCCGTTCCCGTTCTCCGCCCGGTGATTGAGCAAATGCGCTTCGCTGATCCCGCCGCCGCGGTTGGTCAGGCGCAGCTCGACGTCTGTGTTGGCGAGTGGCTCGATCTTCTCTTCGAAAGCTTCGATCGGGTCCTGCGCGGCAGGAGCGGCCGCCGCAGCTGCCGCGCGATCAGTGACCGGCGGTGCTGTCGCAGCAGGCGAAGCAACAGCGGCCACGGTGGGCGACGGTGACGCTGCGGTCGCAGCCGGGGGCGCAACTCGCGGCGGCGCGTGCGAACTCATATAAAGCATCCACGCGATGAGCCCGAGAACGCAAAGCGTGACTGCAATCCATGCTTGGCGATCCATACGCGGGCGCCGAGCGGCTATTCACAAGCCAAAGCAGAGGTCTTTTGCTGACGAGGATGCGAGTGCATCGGCGGCACCGGGTCATAGCCTTGGCCACCCCAAGGCTGACAACGCGCCAATCGGCGCAGCCCGAGCCAGGTTCCACGCAGCAAGCCATGGGTTTCGACCGCCTCTAGAAAGTAGCGCGAGCAGGTCGGCTGGAAGCGGCAACCGTTCCCGGGGCCGCTCAGCCAGGAGAGTAGCGGCGAGACCGTCCACTGATAGGCGCGAATGAAAAAGCGGACGATCAGGAGCATCAGGGCGCTAGAATAGAAGCGCGCCTTGCGAGGCGCAACCACTCATCTGCCAGCGCGCGGTAGCTCGCCCGCCCTGCCGCGGCGCGCGCAATCAGCACGATCCAAATACCCCCGCGCAAGGCGTGTTGTCGTTGCCGCACGATCTCCCGCAACCGCCGTCGCACGCGGTTGCGCACCACGGCGCCACCCACGCGCCTGGAGGTCACAAATCCAGCGCGGCATTCGCCGGGCTCACCAGTTTCCAGAATCGCCAGGACGAGCAGCGACCCGCGTTCCGTTCTGCCTTCGGCTTTCAGGCGGAGAAACTCCGCGGAGCGGGTTAGCCGCCGCGCCCTTGGAAAAGCGAGCGAAGGAGCGTGCCTATCACTTTTCACGCGGCGTTTTCAGCACGCGGAGGTGAGACGCGCCGCGCGAAATTCTCCCCCCAAATCCCGAATCCCGTACAGCAAAAGTCTTCCCGGAGGCCAGCCAACGGGAAGACTTGCTGTAAAACGAAGCCGCCTCGTCTACGGAGTCGGAGCAGGCGATGCCGCGCTTGACTCGTCGGCTTCCGCATCGCTTTCGTCGGCTGGCGTCGTAGTCGTGGTGGTGCTGGTCGTCGTCTCGTCCGTGGTGGCAGGCGGCGGGGTGGTGGTGAGGGTTGTGCTGCTCTCGGTGGGAGTGGTGGCCGCGGGGCTGACGGTTGGCGAAGGATTCACGATCGTCGTGTTAGTCGAAGGGGAGGCCGCTCCGGTGGGAGCTACCTCGGTTCGTTGTTCGCAGGCTGAAAGCAGCGCCGCACTGGCCAGGATGCAGATATATTTCTTCATAGGTTGGATAGGGTTGCCCGTATAGGGACAAAGGAAGAATCGCAGCGAAGCGCAGATTCGGTCTTGCTCGGTCAAAATTGTTGCACCTGTAGCCGGCCTGTGGGCGACGCGAGAGAGCGCGTCGAAAGCAGATCCGCGCTTCGCACAGCGAAGCGGCTACAGAGCTGGCTGGTAGTTCAGCCCGTGCGCGTCTGCCACGGCTTGCAGAGTTAGCTTGCCGTCGCGCGTGTTGATTCCGCCCACGAGCGCCGGCTGTTTCTTACAGGCGCCTTCCAGGCCGAGCTCCGCCAGCAGCTCGACGTAGCGCGAGGTGCTGTTGGTCAGCGCCTGTGTCGAGGTGCGCGCATACGCTCCCGGCATGTTCGCGACACAGTAATGAATAACCCCTTCTTCCACGTAGACGGGATCGGTATGGGTCGTAGGCCGCGAAGTTTCCGCGCAGCCGCCTTGATCGATCGCAATATCCACCAGGACGCTGCCCGGCTTCATCTTGCGCAACATCTCGCGAGTGATGAGTTTCGGCGCCTTGGCCCCTGGCACGAGCACTGCGCCGATGAGCAGATCGGTCGTCGGCATCAATTCGTTGAGATGCGCCTCATTTGAATAAAGCGTATTTGCGTTCGGCATCGTTAGATCCAGGAAACGCATTCGCTCGCCGTCCACCTCCAGAATTGTGACGTCGGCATTTAGCCCCACCGCCATGCGGGCCGCGTTGACACCCGAGGTTCCACCACCGATCACGACCACCTTACCTGGCAGAACGCCTGGGACGCCTCCAAGCAAAACACCGTTGCCGCCGTTGTGCTTCGCCAGGTAATACGCTCCCATCACGATCGACATCCGTCCCGCGATCTCGCTCATCGGTTCGAGCAGCGGGAGTTTGTTGCCGACCTGGATGGTTTCATAAGCCACTCCGGTCACACCAGAGGCCAGCAGTGCCTCAGTAAGCGGGCGGCTCGCGGCAAGATGCAGATAGGTGAACAGAATCTGCCCCCTGCGCAGCAGGGCATACTCAGTGGGGAGCGGCTCCTTCACCTTCACAATCATCTCCGCCTGCTTAAAGACTTCGGGCGCGGACTCGATGATCCTGGCTCCCGAATCGATGTAGGCCTGATCCACATATCCCGAGCCGAGTCCGGCGCTTTTCTGAACCAGGACGGTGTGGCCGCGTCGCGTGAGCGTGAAGGCCGTCGCGGGCAGTAGCCCGACGCGGTGCTCCTGCTCCTTAATCTCCTTCGGGACGCCGATGATCACTGGGGAGAAGTGAAGAGTGACGAGTGACGAGTGACAAGTGTGAATCGTGAGGACGAGCTTTTTCTCGTCACTCGTCACTCATCACTCGTCACTAATTCAATGACGGATCGTCCGGCGCGGCGGCCAACATCTTGTACCACGGCCCGAGACCGCGCATGATATCGAACCACAGCTTCGGCAAGCGATCGGGCCGGAGGACGGCGCGACTGGGCTTTTGCAAAACCCATGCCTTCTGCTTCATCTCGGCTTCCAATTGTCCGGCAGTCCAGCCGGCGTAGCCGACAAAGGCGCGAATCGATGCGGGATCTTCCCCCACCCGCTCGTGCGCCTCGTCCACGCCCACGTTGTGATTCAGCCTCAGGCCATTCGCGTCCTCCCACTCGAAGGTTGCGAACATCAGCTGATTCCTGCCGACGGGTCCGCCGAGAAAAACCGGCACCTCTTCCAAGCCTGCAGGCGGCGTTTCGCTCACAAGGTCGGAGACCTGCTTGTCGAGGGGCCGATTGATGATCACCCCGCCCGCTCCTTCCTGCGGGTTGTGCTCGTAAATGAAGAGCACGGCCCGGCGAAAATTCGGGTCGATCATGTTCGGGTGCGCGACCAGTAATGAACCCGTAAGATTCTGCGGCACCTCTGCCCTCAGGTTGCGCATATAAAAATTAGAACGCACTGCTGCGTTTTTCGCAAGGGGAAGGTTTCGCGCGCCGGTCTCTCCTCCTCCGTTAAGCCGGGCGGAGAACGCCATCTGCGAGCGTGAAAACAGGCCCCACGACGCGCTCATCCTGCCACGCCATGCTCGTAGCGGTGACAAGTTTCTGCGCTTCGAGCGGCAGCGAGCCAAGCAGGCGATTACGCCGCCCGGGATCCAATTCGCCAAAGATATCGTCGATCAAGAGGAGCGGCGGCGCTCCTTGATGCGCAATGAAGACGCGCGCCTGCGCAATCTTCAAGGCCAAAGCCAGGGTGCGCTGTTGCCCTTCCGATTCAAATTGCGCCGCCGCCATCCCATCGACGAGGAGCGTGATATCATCGCGGTGCGGGCCGACGACGGTCTGGCGGAGCCGCAACTCCTGCGACCTCGAGCGGGCGAGATCAGCTGGGAAGTCATCTGTGTTGCCGGGAGCAAACTCAAGCGCCAGCGTTTCGTCCATACCGCTAATTTCCCGATGTGCGGCGGCGGCGAATGGCGCCAACCGCTCGACCAGCGCGGCGCGAGTTGCCGAGAGCTTTGCGCCATGTTCCAGCAACGGTGCATCATAGGCCGTCAGCTCGCGCGGCCTCGGTTGCGCTCCTTTCAAGAGGGCGTTTCGAGACCGCAGCGCACGCTCGTAGGCGCGGAGGGTGGCGCGGTAACCCGGCTCAATTTGCGCTCCGAGAAAGTCCAGGAAACGACGGCGATATTCCGAGCCGCCGCGGGCCAGCTCAATGTCCGTATTGGCGAGAGACACGACGCGAGCGATCCTCAAATACTCAGCCGCGCTGCGCTGCTCGGCGTGATCGAAGAGGAGCTGGCGGCGCAAACCGCTGTAGCGGAACTCGAGCAGGTGGTTCGCGTAGCGGCCCGCAACTCCGAAGCTTTTCTGACCAATCTTCATCACCGGCCCCAGCGTCGAGCTGCGCTGCGATTGTAACCGCAGCAGCACACAGGCAGCTTCCAAAATGGAAGTCTTCCCCTGCCCATTTGCGCCGATGAAAAAATTAAAGCCAGGCTCGAGCTCGACGCGCAGCGCGTCGAAGCAACGAAAGTTTCGCAGCTGAAGTTCGCTCAGCATGGTCGCCTTTCACAGGTTGATCAGCTCCAGGCGGCTCGTCATTTCGGACGGGATCTTCCCATCATGGTAAAAACTTCCGCTCACGGGCGTGATGTCCGCTGGTCGCAGCCCCACGGCGGCAGCGATGAAATTGTGATTGCAAAAGACGCCGTTCGTCGCGTCCATTCCCACCCAGCCCGCGCCCGGCAGGAACACTTCCGCCCAGGCGTGCAATGAACCCTCAGCGCGCCGCGATTCCGCGTCCGTTTCGCGGAGATACCCGCTCACCAGACGCGCCGCCAAACCTGCCGCTCGCAGGGTTTCCGCCAGCAATACTGCCACGTCGCGGCAGGCGCCGCATCCCCGGCGCAGGGTTTCCTCGGGCGCGAGCGCTGCTCCTTCATGCCGCCGCTGGTAGCCGATGCTTTCATGGAGCGCACGGTTTAACGCGACAAGTGAACTGACCGTTCCGCCGCGTTTCTGATCAGTCGGCGATTTCCAACCGGGAATGCTCAACCGCGCGGTCGTCTGCCGCTGCAGATAGGGTGCAAGAACTGCAGCCACCTCGGGCCGGTAGCCGAATGGCATCTCGACGGCCTCGGCTTCGAGAATGAAATCGAACGCGTCCTTCTCATCGAGGGCGAGATCGATCTCGAGATTGAAGCGAAGCTCATTCAGTGGCTCGCGAAAAAAGCAGGACGCCACTACATTCTCGAAAACATCACGCCAAAAACGGACTGTGCTGTTGCCATTCGCCTGGAAAGTCGATCGCAACACCCGGCTGAACCGGTCGCTCCGTGGGAACAAACGCAGATCATGCGGCGCAAAGCTGACTGGCTTTTCGTAGCGGTAGCTGGTTTCGTAACGCACCCCGAGCTTCACGGCCTGAGCTTAGAGCAAATCATGCCACTCGTCTCCGCCACGATCGATTCGTCAGTCGTTGAGGCTCGCGCTAAGGCGCCGCGAGAATTCATGAGCACCTGGACACTCTCTGCCTGCGCCATTCTCTGGCTGGTTGTAGCGACGGCGCTCTGTCGCCGTAAACACGCGTGTATTCGCATCGAGCGCGTCCTACGCCGACAGAGCGGCGTCGTTACAACAGCTTCTCACAGCCAAAGGGCGTTCGCGCGGCTTCGGCACCTTTGAAACCACTTCTGCGGAAAAAAGTGTTGCGAGCGCGGAACAGCACGCTTACTACGTGCGCAGTTTTGCAAGATTGTTCTGGGGGGAACAGCCGCCCTTCACGCTCTTCGGGGCGTGGGGGGCGGTACTTTTTTGGGCAGAAATCAAGCAAACATCAAACACTGAAGATCGAACATCGAACGTCGAAATGGTTCTGCATTCGATCTTCGGCATTAGGGTTTGGATGTTCGATGTTTCTGAAGCGCAATGAATCTTGATCCTCCGCGTCGGGAGCGAAGGTTCTCCTGGCCACTCGCCTTCACACTGATTTTTCTAATCGCGGCCGCGCTCCTCGCGCTCCTCTTCTGGCGCATAGAGTCGTGGCCGATGCGCACCGCACAGCAGGGCCGTGCCGAGCTGGAACAACTGGGACGCAAAGTGCGCGATGCCTTTGTGGAAATCGTGCGAGTGCAGCCGCGGATCACAATTAACGATCGGGTTTACCTGGAGGAGACAACCGCCGTTGCGGAGCTGGCGATTCTTTCGCGCAGGATCGAAGTTGAACACGAGTTCGAACACACCTGGGCCGGGAGCACAAAGCGCGTGAAGCTTCACGGGACCTTCAAGGTGAAAGGCGGCTTCGATCTGCGGCAGAACCTCTCGATTGATGTGCGCGATCAAGAGATCGCGGTCCGGCTTCCGCACGCGAGCATCCTGGGCGTAGAACAGGAGCAGGTAGAGGTGCTCGAATTTGAGAATGGTTTCTGGAATCGCATTTCCGCCGACGACGTGGAGAATGAACTCGCCGTCCTTCCGAGGCTGGCACGTGAGAAAGCAGAGCAGAGCGGTCTCGCCGCCGAAGCCGAAGTCACGCTCAAGAAGCAGCTGGAAGAACGCCTGGGTACGGATCGGCCGGTAACGCTTCTCTTCACGCCAGAGCCAAAGTTGTAGGGCAGGTCTCCTGACCTACAACCACGGCGCCAGGCGTTGCTTCAATTCTGGCGTCGTGTCCACGCGCAAATCGGCCCCCGCGTCGATGCGAACCACTTCTCCGTCAGCGCGCTCAATTACAATCTGCACGGCAGTCGAGCCGGGCGATGTGCCGAGAATCTCACGCACCTGCTGCAGTTCGGTGGATGTCGCCGCAGGAGAAAACCGCAACACCAGCGAGCGCGGCACGTGACCGTTGGTCTGAAGCGACGTACCGTTCGCCGGCGCATCGCTCGCAGTATCCGCCTTCAGCGCCTTTACCTTCTGTGCCGTTGCCCGAATCGTCTCCTCTCGTTTATCGAGCGTCCCTTTGATCGCGATGACGCGGCCCAGGACCAGATCGTCAGCAG
>JBHENA010000107.1:2323-9210 GCA_046262275.1 Chthoniobacterales bacterium | reverse complement strand
CGTTAGGCGCGCGCAATTGCAACTCATCCTGATTCAACGCCGCCTCAATTAAGGCGAGGCCAGGCGCGCTGCGCTGGGTCAGAAACGCGTTTGCCTCATCCACGACCAGAAACTCGCGATCGTGCTCGAATCCGCGAGCGCCGACACGCACCTCTCGGAGCGAGATTCCGCGGCAGGATTTAACGGGATAAACAAAAAGCGCGGTGATCTCGATCATGCCTGCGAGGATGTGGAGAGCGGCCGTGCGCGATCAAGCAGGATTGCCACCAGCATATCGCTCATCACGTTCACACCCGAGCGGACGCGGGCGATGATCCAATCGACGGGCAGGATGAGGGGGATTGCGAGCACGATCAGCTGCTCCGGCAGACCGGCCGCGGCCAGCACCAGCGGCAGCACAATCAATCCTGCCTCGGGAATTCCAGCGACGCCAATGCCGGCCATGAGGGAAGCGAGGACGACGACAACCTGCTGGCCTAACGACAGATCAAAACCAGAGGCCTGGGCGAGGAAGAGCGCAGCCATCGCCTCATACAATGTGATGCCGTCGTTGTTCAGGTTCGTGCCGACGCAGGCGGCGAGCCGCGCTGACTCATCGGAGACCCCGATTTTGTGCGTCAGGCAATGCAACGTCACCGGCACGGTAGCGAGACTGCTATTGCAGGAGAGACCCGTCAGAATCGCGTCCGCCCCGCGGCCGAGGTAGATTCGCGGCGCTTTGCGGCCGACGAGCCACGCGACGAGGGGATAATAGATGAGGCCGTGAATCGCCAGGCCCAACACGATCACGCCAAGGAATGCGCCAAGCGCGTGAAAGACAGTAATGCCGGAACGGCCGACGACCTGTGCGACCGCGCCGAAGACGGCGAAGGGGACCGCCTGCACCACCCAATGCAACATCTGCATCAGCGTCTGATAGGCGCCTTCGACAAAGCGCTCGACTGGTTCGAACGCGGCCGCGCTGCCATCGGCTGCGTGCCGCAGTTTTACCCGGCGCAACGCCGCGCCGGCAAGCAATCCGAGCAGCACGACCGTGATCACGTTGTTCCTGGCGAACGGCTCGACCAGGTTTTCGGGAACATATCCTGCGATGTTCTTCAAGGGATCGAGCGTCGCTTTCGGTGTTTCCGGTTTTGTCGCCGAAACGGCGCCAGTCTCGTGTTCCACCACGCCGGCGATCTCGTTCAGGCGACCGCGCCATTGATCGCCCGGGCGCAATACATTCAACAAGGTGAGCCCGATGCAAAACGCGACAGAGACGTTGACCAGACAGATTAAGACGAGCCGTCCGCCCTTGCGGGCGGAGATCTCCACGCGCAAAAATGCGTCCAGGATCGCAAAGAGAATCAGCGGGATTGCGAGGGTTTTCAGCAAACGGATGACAAGCAAACCGAGCTGCCCCAGATCCTCGTTGCGGAGCCCGGCGATGATCGGACCTGTCTTGAAGATAATGCCGAACGCGAGTCCTGCGCCGACTCCGATCAAAACGCGCGCGTAAAGCGGCAACCGGCGAAGTTGCCAGACGCTTTGTTGCGGCTCAGGTCGCGCTGGCGCTGATTCGCTCAATCGGCGCATCGTAGCCGCCCAGGCGAAGCTCGCCTACAGATTTTCCAGTTTCGTGCAGAAGGAAAATTCGAACAGTGACCTGCCGCCCGCGCAGCTTTTCCGTTCGGGAGAGTGGCTACTTGAGCTTACCCGGACCCCAGAGCGCGCGTCCTGGTTTCGCGCCGGTGTGTTCGCCATCCTTCAAGACGTGAACGCCGTTAACGAAGACGTGCTTCATGCCGACCGCGTATTGCTGCGGTTGGGAGAAGGTGGCGCGATCCGCGATCGTGGCTGGATCGAAAATCGCAACATCCGCATACATCCCTTCTTTGATGAGCCCGCGTCCGTCGAGGCCGAGGTTGGAAGCTGGCAATCCCGTAAGACGATGCACGGCTTCGGCGAGTGCCATTGCCTTCTCCTCCCGCACATATTTCCCGAGCAGGCGCGCAAAGTTCCCATAGGCGCGTGGATGCGGATTCGATTTGAGGAAAACTCCCTCGGGCGCTGCCGAGGCTTCGTCGGAACCGAATGAAACCCACGGCTTCCGGATTTGCTTCGAGATGTTCTCCTCCGACATCAGGAAGTAAATCGCGTCGACACGCGAACCATCTTCCAGCATCAGGTCCATGATCGTTTCGACCGGATCGCGCCCGCGCATCTTCGCCACTTCCGCGAGAGTTTTGCCGGTGAGCGGCTTGAGCTTCTCGTTCTTGAATCCGGTGACGAGGATGCGATCGGGTGAGCCGGTCGCGAGATAAAGATTCTCCCAGTCGCGCGACGGAGTTCGAACGGCCTCTGCAATCCTCTTCCGCTCTGGGTCATCGCGAAGCCTGTTCCAGAGCGCCTCGTATCCGCCATCGAGCGCCGCGGGTGGTAGACAGGCGTTCAACCCGGTCCCCGCCGCGGGGTAAACGTACATGTCGGCGGTGATTTTCAGCCCATCCCGGCGCGCGCTCTCGATCAATTCGAGCGCGCGATCCATTTTCTTCCAGTTCTCCCGCCCGGCTGCTTTCAGATGATAAATCTCAGCCGGGATACGCGCTTCCCGGCTGATCCGGATCAGTTCCTCGATCCCCTCCAGGAGCTGATTCCCTTCGCTGCGGAGATGCGAAATATATTTTCCCTGGTGGCGCGCCGCGATTTTGCAGAGCTCGATCAGCTCGTCGGTGCTGGCGTAGAACGCCGGCGCGTAGATAAGCGAGGAGCCGATCCCGAGCGCGCCGGCTTCCATTTCGCGACCGACCAGCTCGCGCATCTGCTCGAGTTGCTCCGCCGTGGGCTGCTTATTTTCCAAGCCGATGACATGTTCACGGATCGTGGTCGCGCCAATGAATGAGGCAACATTTGGTGAGATGCCGCGCTTTTCCAGATAACTCAGATACTCGCTCAACGTGTTCCACTCGATCTCGTATTTGATGTCCTTCTGCTCGGCGATGATGCGCGCCTTCATCCGCTCGTTCAGCGGGCCCATCGACTCGCCTTCGCCCATGATTTCGGTCGTGACGCCCTGGCGAATCTCGCTTTGCGAACGGCCGTCCGCGATGAGCGATTCGTTCGACCAGGAGAGCATGTTGATGAAGCCGGGCGCGACGGCGAGGCCACGCGCGTCCACCGTTTGCGCCGCGCCCGCATCCGATAATTTTCCGACCGCGACGATTCGATCGCCTCTGATGCCGATGTCGAGCTGGGCCGGTGCACTCCCGGTGCCGTCGTAAACCGTTCCGTTCTTGATCAGGATGTCGAACTTGCCGTCCTGAGCAGAGACGAACGCGCTCGTCAGCAGGAGAGCCGCCAGTGCCGGGAATGCCTTGCGCCAGTTCATCGCAGCGCTTTCTCCAGCGCTGACGCCTCATCGAGCATGAGCCACTCGACAATCGAGAGCGGCAGGCTGCCATTTGCGATTAGTTCGTCGTGGAACTGACCGAGACGGAAGTCTTCTCGCTCCTTGTCGCGATAGCGCCCGAGCAGATTCATGATCTGCCATTTGCCGGTGATGTAGCTGATCTTTTGCGTCGGTTCGGATGCGGCCCCCGCGGCTTCGCCTTCCGCCGCCTCCCGGTCGAGACCGCCCGCCTCCATGAAATAATTGACGGCCTGCTCGAAACTCCAGCGCCCGGTGTGCAAGTTCACGTCCACGCCAATGCGCGCGGAGCGATAACGCGACAAGCGAAGGATCTGTCCCTGCGCGGCCGAGTTTTCCGGATAGAGGCCCGTGCGGAGCAACATCTCTTCGCCATAAAGCGCCCAGCCTTCGATGAAGAGATTGTCGTCGTGCTGCCGCCTGATCTCGTTAGGCAAGTGATTCGCGATCGAGAGCTGGAGGAAATGGCCAGGAATGCCTTCGTGACCAAGGACCGGCCGCGGATCTTCGATCGCGGCGCGGATGTAAAAGTTTTTCGACTGCGGGTTGTAAGTCGGGATGAAATAAAAGCCAGTGGGATCCTTGTCGTAAACACCGGGCGGATTCATAAACCCGCCGGGGCTGGTCGGCTTGAATGCCTCCGGCAACTGGCGAATTTGAAAGGGACCGAGGTAATCCGGGAGCGTGACGAGATTCTTCTCGCGCAGGAAATTGATCATCTCCGCCTGGCGACTCTCATATGCCTGCAGGAAGGAAGCCTGATCCGGCGGAATGTTTTTGGTTCGTGCCGGATCGGGATCAGCCAGCGACGGATCGGTTAGCAACGATTCCAGAGCGCGATAGCGCGCCAGCTCCGCGCGCCCGAGCATTTCCACCTGCGCAGCGTCCAATGGCAGAAGCAGAACGCGCTTCAGGTAGTAGTTGTAATTGGCTTCGCCCATCGGGGCGAACTCCACCATTTTCGGCAGGCGCTTCTCCAACTCGTCCGCGTAGTCATGCAACGCCGCCAGCGCGCCATCGCGCGCCTGCACCAGCGCCTCGCGCTCGGCGGCGGGCAAGTCCGTTGCCAGCGGCATTAGGCTGCCGGTAAAAAGCGAATCAATCGAGCGAGCGGATTGGATCGCTAGTTGCGCATAGAGCTTCACCGGACGTTGCAAATTGCTCAGTCCCTGCTTCAGCATTGCCGGCATTTGCTTTAATCGCGCGGTCGCGGCCGCGACGCGCTTCTGCGGAGTGTCGTATTCCTTCTTCAGGAGCGAGAAGATGCCGTTGCTGCATTCGGCGACGTAGACTTGCGGATTCGTCTGCTCGGATTTGAGAATGCGATCGCCGAATTCGACTTTCTCCAGTTGCGCGCGAAAGAGGAGCCAATCGATTCGTTCCTCCTTCGGCCATGCGTCGGTTTTCATTGCGCGCACCTTCTCCAGCAAGGCGCGCACATGTTGGGCGCGCTCCGCGATCTTGGCTGCCGAGTAATCGGTCAGCCGATCGTCCCAGGTGTGGAGGCCGGCATCGCTGCTGCGGACCGGGTAGTTCAGATTACGCCAGGTGTAATACTCCTGTGCCAGCTTCTGCAGCGCCGGATCCCCGCCTTTCCGGGCGATCTTGGCCGCAGCCGGTTTGGTTATCAGCGCCTTGTCCGAAACATCAGGCGGGCTCTCCTGCGGCCGCTGAGCTCGGATTGGCCCCGCAGCGGCGAGGAGGAGAAGAAGGTGAACGGGTTTCACGCGGCCGATGATATCCGCAGCGGCGTATTGCGGAAGCCGAAACCTCTCGATCACAAAGCAGGAACTTTCCTGCGAAATGCATTCGGCGCTCCGGAGCGTGAGGGTTCTCGCGCACTGAGGTTGATGACTGCCAGCAGCTCGAGCAGGTAGAGGTGTTTTTGCAAGGAGGAGGCAGAGATCCGAGCCGATCTGGGGCCAAGGATCTCGCGCACAGGCCGACCGCTGTTCGTTTCGCGGAGGAACAGTGGTACCCAGGTGGGCACTCGAAGGTCCACGACCGTATTGGTGGGCTCGCTTCGCAGGTGCAAGTGCGTAAGTCGGGACCTCGTTCGTGTCGGTTTACAGCTATCAACGGTGTAAAGCTTCGTCAGATTTACCCGGCAACTGAGAAGCTGGGCCTGATTTTTCCACGGCACGCGGGCTGGGGCCGCGAGCGAGAAGACGAGCATATGAAAAGAAGAAGGAACGATTTGCTCCGCGATGAGGTGGGCTTCAGCGCGCGATCGCGGCAGGAGATAATGATAAAAGCCGCTGTTGAACGCGGCACGAAGGGTACGATGCGCCTGGTAGCTGCCGCAAACATGTAAGCCGCACCGCTTCGCCAGGGCAGCCCACTGGCCGAGCGGGTGACTAGCAATCATGGCGCCGAAAAGATCACTCGCGAGGTACTCCGGTGCTTCGGTAGCGATCGGGGCTCCCGTGTAGCCGGCTAGTGCATCGCAAAGCTTAAGTACCTCGCGCAGCCTTTTGCCGTCCGTGAAACTTTCTGGATTGAAACCAAACTCCCGCAGGACTGGCCGCCACAGCTCGCTGTAGTGGGGAATGCCGTTCACCCCGAGATAGAGCCCGCCGTCTGCCGCCAGAAGGCGCGCCAGGTTTTGCAACGCCGTTTCGGGTTTCGGGATGTAGGAAAGGACGCCGTGACAGCAGATGAAATCGAATTTGCCGCCCAATGTTCCTTCCAAATCTGGCGCGGTGAGATCAACGCAGCGGAATTCAATCCTGTGGTCGCCAGCGAACCTTCGCCCCAGCTCACGTGCGAGCTCAATCGAACGCCCAGAAAAATCGACCGCAACGATCTCAGCCTGCGGCATGCGTTTTCGAATCGCGAAAGCCTCATTGCCCGTCCCGCAGCCCGCGACCAGGATGCGTTGTATCCCTTTTTCGGACGGTGGACACATCGCCCTGATCCACTCCAAGGGCGCGATCTGCCAAACGGGGCGGAGCCGCTGCGATTTTATCCCGGGGTAGGGGAGTTCCTCGTAGCTTTGCCGGATGCGTTGCGGTAGATCGAGCGTCGGCATCTCAGGGCAGGGACTGTGCGATCCTACTTTCCCGCTGCGGAGACGAAAGCAGAAACGAACTTTCCTCGCGCCCGACTTTAATTTCCGATTCAAAGTCGAAACACGCGCGAGCGGCTTGCGGCACGAACCAGAAGGGTGACGGCGCAAACTGAAACGCTGCATGTCCTCGTCGTCGATGATGACGTGCACGTGCTCGGATTGGTCACAGAAACGCTACGGGCGGAAGGCTACGAAGTGCAGACTGCTGTCGACGGGCAGCATGCGTTGCAAAAGATCGCGCTCGGCAACCGGCCTTACGATTTAATCATCGCCGATGGCCGCATGCCGCATCTCGATGGCTGGCGATTCATCGTCCAGGCAAGGGCCGGTGGCTACCGCGGGAAGGTTATCCTTTTCTCCGCTTACCTGGACGAAGACGAGCGCGAACGGTATCGCCGTCTCGAGGTGGAC
>JBHENA010000107.1:0-2313 GCA_046262275.1 Chthoniobacterales bacterium | reverse complement strand
AAAACCCGCCGAAAGCCGGCGAGCTGGTTCAAGCCATTAAAGATCTGGCGCCCGCTCCCGACACAGACTAGTCACAACCGCACGACCGCCGGTAAACTCCGGCCCGCGCACTCCATTCAGCGTAGTTGCGTTTTGATGTCGATCTCCGCTTTCAGCGTGCGATGAACAGGACATCTCCCGGCGATCTCGAGCAGTCTCGCGCGCTGCTCGTCCGTCAGCTGCCCGGTGAGATGAAGTTCGGCCGCGATGCGATCGATTTTGCCTTCTTTGGTTTCACACTCCTCGCAATCCGTCGCGTGGATCTTCGAGTGCCATAACGAAACGCTCACCTGCTCCAGGGGCCAGCCTTTGCGGCGCGCGTACGAGCCCACCGTCATTGCCGTGCACGAGCCGAGCGCGGCCAGCAGCAAGTCGTAAGGCGTCGGTCCGGTCTCCGTGCCACCGTAGGATTTTGGTTCATCCGCGAGCAGCCGGTGTCGTCCGATCTGGAGCTCTTGCGCGAATCCGGCAGCGCTCCCGCGCACAGTTACATCCGCCGGTGGCCCCGCGGCACCATTGTGGTCCGCGGCTGAAGGTTCAGTTCCTGCTTTCATGCTGTCCTCTCCGTGCGGTGTCCTCCCTCACGTCTCTGCCGGAAGGCCCGCCTAATTTCCTTTTTCGCACATACGAATGCAGCGGCACGAGGATGGCCATCGAAAGATAAACCCACCCGCTCCAGGCGATCTGGTCAACAGGCAAGCTCAGCGCCAGAAGCAGCGCGAGCATTCCCACCGCCGCGGGGAGGCACCATCCGGTTACCTCACCACGCGTAATCGTTCTCTCGTGCGCATTCAATCGCAAGGCCTCCCGTAGCCGCCAGGCACGCAGGTTGAGCAACAAAATCCCGAGCGCGTTGGCAGTAAATCCGATCGCGTAGAGGGAAAAAATTGCGCGGGCCTGCCCCTCACTTCGAAGTCCCATCTTCTGGCCGACGTAGCCATCGCTCAGCAGATACCACATCGATCCAAAAATCGCTTTCAGCGGGTAGATATAGATCAGAATCGTCACGATCAAGCCCCAGCTGATGAAGATCGAGACGCCATCTTCCAGGCCGTAACGCCGGCTCCAGAGCCAATGTCCGCGCCAGAAAATGCCGAGCACAACCACGCTCGCGACGAACGCGGGCACGTTCTTAAACGCTCCGAGCAGCTCGTCGATATTCTCCGGGACGCGATCGACCGCGATCACCATCATCGTGATCGAAAAGGCAAAAGCGGCGTCGATGAACGTCTCCAGCCGCGTCATTTGCAGCCCGCGCAGCCGAAAACCGCCCAGCCGCGGCAGCTCCTCCAGGTTTGCCGGACTCGCGGAAGCGATCTCCTCCTCTCGCGCGTTCATCCTGATGTCGGTGCTCATGCTCGCGCCCGTCCTCGTAATCGCAAACCCTAATCACCGGGTTGCGCGGGGGCCGATTTCGCCAGCTGGTGCGAGGTTCCTCCAGCGTCTTTGCTGCTTCGGGATACCGGCGCGATTTTTGGCGTCGCACTGAGTGACGTAGTTCAGCACCTCCGCGACGATGTGCGCAGCAGGAATCTATTGCGTCCTGAACGTCGGATTGCCGACCGCGCGCGGAACTGCATTCTTGTTATGCCAGCGCGAGCGAATCATACGCCCCGTTCCGATCCGATCGCACCAGTTTCGCGGCCACGAGATGCGTCCCGTAAAGAAGGCCGCGCACGGTGATTCGTCCTTCGATCGGCGAGATCTCGAGCGAGCGGTAGAACTTCGGGCTTACGATTCGGCGTAAGGCTTCGCGCGCTTCCGGAATATCCCTGATGCTGGGCTGCGCTGCGGCAGAGGCCGCGATGCTATGATTGAGAGACGCGGCAACAATCAGCGGGGCCAGCCAGATAGCTTTCATGGAGTAAAACCGGTGGGCGCGTATTTTATGTCCGCGTACTCGGCTGTCAACGGGCGACCGCGCCTCCACTTTCGTGCTTCCCTCTCTGCTCTCGCGTCGGGCATACTCCGCTCAATAGGAGCCACTATGACGATGCGTATCTTTCTTGCCGGCCTGCTCGGCGCACTCGCGATGTTTCTCTGGTCATTCATCGCGCACATGTTTCTTCCCCTCGGCGAAGCGGGGATCGACGAAATACCGAACGAACCAGCTGTGCTCAGCGCAATGCAGAGCAGTCTCGCCGCGAAGGAAGGCCTTTACCTTTTTCCCGGCACCGGCCTTCCGCCTGATGCCTCTCGAGAGCAACACGCCGCGGCCATGGAGCGCATGGATGGCGAGTACGCACAGAAGCCTTCTGGCCTGCTCGTGTATCA
>JBHENA010000106.1:0-9390 GCA_046262275.1 Chthoniobacterales bacterium | reverse complement strand
CCTTTGAGGAGAGGGTCGCTGCTCTTGAAAGCCGGTCCTACTGCGCAGCAATTAGATCGGCGAGAATTTCTCGAATGTGCCGGATCGGCAGTGAGTAATGGCCGGCGTCTTCGACGAGCCTGAGCTGACAGTTCTGAAGCCGTGCGGCAAGTGCCTTTGCCAGAATAAAGGAAAACGTGCGGTCGTTCTTCCCGTGCCAGAGACGCACTGGTGTGCGCACTTCTTCCAGGCGAAAGCCCCATGGCCGCGCATAAATTTCCGCGTCCGCGATCAGGCCTTCCACCGAGGCCTGCCAGGCCTGGCGCGAGCTTTCAAAGCAGGCGTTAAACGCGCACGAATCACGCAAGGCCTCTGCATCAACGCGGTGCAGCGCGAATGAAATAAAGGGGCGCATCCGGAGCGACATTCTTGCCGCCGCAAATGGACGCGCCGCGCGAAAGAGCGCGCGCAGCAGCGCGGGCGACCGGGCATGCAGCGCCAGCATCCAGCGATAGAGCCTGAGAAGCGCGGTGTGATCGTCCAACTCGGCTATCGGCGGCGCGCCGCTTGCCACCGCCACCGCCGTCACCGCCTTGGGCAAAGCCCACGCTGTCGCGTAGGCATAGGGCGCGCCGCCGGAAATGCCGAGAATGCGAAATGTATCGAGGCCGAGTTCCGCCGCGAGTAGGCGCACGACCTCTGGCCAGTCGAGCAATTTCCGGTCGCGCTGAAAAGCAGACTGGTTGATGCCGGGCCGGTCGGGGGAAATGATTCGGACCCGCAGCTCTTGCGCCGCCGCATCGGTGAGCTGCGCCATTGAACGCGAGCTGGGCCAGCCGTGGCAGAAGATGACGGGGATTCCGGCGGGATCGCCATATTCGTCGTAAGCAATATGCCCGCCCTGCTGCAAGTGGATGACCGCACCGCGGACATTCATTGTCGAATTATATTGTCGCTGCCGATCACCGCAGCATTATGTGGCCAGCCTTTCGCGCAGAATATCTCCGCGTATGCGCACACTGAGTGTCCCCGTTCCGTATTAGATAATATGAACGAGAATTCGCAGCCGGGTTTTGGAAAAATTTCTGTGCATGGGGCTGGAATGGGTGCGCCCACGCCAGAGCTGGTCGAGAAACGGGCGCGGGAAATCGCGTTAATCGATGAGCGCAATCCGGACGAATTCACGGATGCGGATTGGGAGCAGGCACGGAAGGAACTGGTCGGAATTGAAGTCACCGCGGCGGCGGAAGACGCGGACGAAATCGTGGATGGAATAAGCGACCGCGACAGCGTTCCTGGCGAAAGCGGCCACCGCGCGCCGCGCGCCGGATTGGATGATGACGAAACGCTTGGAGCGCAGCTTGTGACCGGCGGGCTTGAGGAAGCGGCGCACGATCAGATGGTGGAAGCGGCGCGGGACGATCAGGAACAGGAAGGTTAGCCAATTGAGCGACAGGGCAAACCTCGCGGTCGCGGAGCCTGTCGGTGTTGCCAGCGGTTCGGCAGCAAAGAGTGGAAAGGCCGAGTTGCTCGAGCGTTTCCAGCGAGTGCGCGACTTCAGTCTGCGACTCTGCCGCGGGTTGCAACCAGAAGACTTCGTCGTGCAGTCCATGCCCGACGTCAGCCCGACGAAGTGGCATCTGGCGCACACGACCTGGTTTTTCGAGACCTTCGTCGTGAAGGTCTGGATTCAGCGTTATCGCTCCGAAATCCCGCAGTACGCCTATCTCTTCAATTCCTACTATAATGCGGCCGGCGACATGCACCGCCGTGATCTACGCGGTATGATTTCGCGACCAACCGTGGCGGAGACGTACCGCTACCGCCAATCCATCGACGAATGCGTGACGCAGCTCTTGGAAAACGCCGATGAGGTGCTCCTTTCCGAGATCGAGCCGGTTTTAATTCTCGGCATCAATCACGAGCAGCAACACCAGGAACTGCTCGTCACCGACATTAAACACGTCTTCGCGCAGAACCCGCTTTATCCCGTTTTCGACGAGTCAGCGTTGCCGGTGGTAAATCATCGGGTGCCGCCGCAGCACTTCGTCGAATTCGAGGAAGCGACGGTGCCGATCGGGCACGCAGGCCCCGGCTTTTCCTACGACAACGAAGGACCGAAGCATCGTGCCCTGGTCGGGCCGTTCGCGCTCTCGAACAGGCTGGTCACGAATGGAGAATATCTCGCGTTCATCGAAGCGGGCGGCTACACGCGCTCGGATTTCTGGCTCTCGCTCGGATGGAACACGGTGCAGGAGCAACGGTGGCAGGCTCCACTTTATTGGGAGAAGCGGGATGGAACCTGGTGGAATTTCACGCTTTCCGGATTTCGTCCTGTGGAGGAAGCGGAGCCGGTCACGCACATCAGCTATTTCGAAGCGGACGCGTATGCGAACTGGGATGGCGCGCGTTTGCCGACCGAATTTGAATGGGAACGCGCCAGCGATGGACGGGCGGTCGAGGGCAATTTCGTCGATAACGGGCGCTTCCATCCGGCTCCGGGCCCGAGGGATGCCGCTCTAACGCGCGGAAAAAATGAGCTCCACCAGCTCTTCGGCGATGTCTGGGAATGGACCCGCAGCGCCTATCTGCCCTACCCCGGATACCGCGCCGCGCCCGGAGCGCTCGGCGAGTACAACGGCAAATTCATGTGCAACCAAATGGTCTTGCGCGGCGGCTCCTGCGCCACCTCGCGCGATCACATCCGGGCGACTTACCGGAATTTTTTCCAGCCGGAAAAGCGCTGGCAATTTACTGGCATTCGCCTGGCCCGCGATATCGCATGATCGAGCCTGACGGCAGCGTCGCTGTCCTCGACCTGGAACCGGAGCGGGCGGATTTTCTCGCTGAAGTGCTGGCGGGTCTCTCCAGGTCCCCCCGCATGCTGCCGTGCAAGTTCTTCTACGACGCGCGCGGCGCGGATTTGTTTCTGAAAATTTGCGAGCTGCCCGAGTACTACATCACGCGAACCGAGACCGAAATCCTCCGCCAGCACGGCGCCGAGATGGCTGCCTCGATTGGTAGCCACGCGGAGATCGTCGGCTTCGGAACTGGTGCAGGGGTGAAGACGCGCATGCTGCTACAGCGGTTGGAGAATCCCATCGCCTACGTCCCAGTCGACATTTCGAAAGAGCGGCTGAGCGAATCAGCGGACGCGCTCAGCCGGGCCATGCCAGAGCTGGAGATCCTGCCCGTGTGTGCCGATTATCTGCAGGAGTTCGAGTTGCCAACGCCTTCTCGAAAGCCGGACCACATCGCGGTGCTTTTCCCCGGCTCCACCATCGGCAACCTCGAACCTGCGGTGGCCCGGGATTTTCTCCGGCGCGTCCGCCGCCTCTGCGGGCGAAGTGGCGGGTTGATCATCGGCGTCGATCTGGAAAAAGCACGCAACGTGATCGAGCCGGCATACAACGATCGCGCCGGCGTGACGGCTGAATTCAACCTGAACCTGCTCGCGCGGGCCAACCGGGAATTGGGGGCCGATTTCAACCTGCCGTGCTGGTTTCACCGCGCGGTCTATAACGAGCGCGAAGGACGAGTCGAAATGTACTTGATCAGCAAGGTGGATCAGACGGTTCGTGTCGGTGGGCGCGAATTTCGTTTCGCGACGGGAGAAAGAATCATCACCGAATTTTCCTACAAACACAGCGTGCCGGGATTCACCGCGCTGGCGGTTTCGGCTGGTTTCCGGCGGTCCCGGGTTTGGAGCGATCCACGGCAGTTCTTTGCCGTTTTCCATTTCGTAGTTGCATAGCGCATCCGCGCGCGCGTGCGATCCTTGGTTTCTGAGCGCGCTCGTTCAACTCAGCGGCGTTAGCAAAAACTACGGCGGCGCCACCGCCCTTTATCCGACCGATCTCGCTTTCCAAGACGGAAAGACGACGGTGCTCATCGGCCCGAGCGGTTGTGGCAAATCGACCCTCCTCCGCCTCATCGTTCTGCTGCTCACACCTGACACTGGCCGAGTGGAGTTGAACGGCGCACATGTATCATCAGCAAACATCGCCGAGCTTCGTCATCGCATCGGTTACGTCATTCAGGATGGCGGATTGTTCCCGCACCTGACAGCGCGCGACAACGTGCTTCTCATGTCGCGACATCTGAAAAAACCGCCGCGTGAAATGACGCCGCGACTCGAGGAACTCTGCGCGCTGACACGTTTCCCGAGTGACGCGCTTGATCGTTATCCGATCGAGCTTTCCGGCGGTCAGCGGCAACGCGTCAGCCTGATGCGCGCGCTCGCGCTTTCGCCCGAGCTTCTCCTGCTGGATGAGCCGCTGGGTGCGCTGGACCCGCTGGTGCGCGCCGCGTTACAGAAGGACCTGAAGGAGATTTTTCAGCGACTGAAACAGACAGCGATCCTTGTCACGCACGATCTCTCTGAAGCCGCATACTTGGGCGATGAGATCATTTTGATGAATGAAGGACGCGTCGTGCAGCAGGGCACGCTTGCCGATTTGCACGAGCGGCCAGCGAACCAGTTCGTGACTGAGTTCATCACCGCGCAACGAAGACTGGCGCTCGCATGAAGTTGATCTGCAGGGGAGTCAAACCAAGGAGGGGCGCTCTCCAGGTCGCCCCGTTTCTGCGGCGGCCTGGAGGGCGCCGCTCCTTGGTTGCACCTTGTTTCGCGCTCGTGTTCCTACTTGGGCCATTCGCGTCGGCCGAGCCGATCATCATCGGCTCGAAGAAATTCACCGAGTCGTACGTGCTGGCGGAGATCGCGAAAGGTGCGCTGGCGAATCGCGGCATCCCAGCCGAGCACCGCCAGGGGATGGGCGGCACCATCATCCTTTGGGAAGCGCTGCGCACGGGACAGATCAGCGTCTATCCCGAATACACCGGAACGATCGCTGACGAGATCCTCAAAAACCCGACTGCCTCACTCGAAGGGATACGGGTAGAACTGGCGGATGCGGGTGTCGGCATGTCCCGCGAACTTGGCTTCAACAACACTTACGCGCTGGTGATGCGGCGTACGGCGGCGCAGAGCGCCGGGATCCACAAGATCAGCGATCTGCGCGCTCATCCTGAGCTGAGGTTCGGGCTTACGCACGAATTTCTCGAGCGCCGCGATGGATGGCGGCCCCTCTCGGAACGCTACGAACTTCAGAGACAGAACGTTCGCGGGATCGATCACGGTCTCGGCTACGAAGCGCTGCGCGCCGGCGCAATCGATGTGAAAGATGCGTATTCGACTGATGCGAAGATCGCGGAGAATGATCTCGTCGCATTGCAGGACGACCTCGGCTTCTTCCCGCAGTACAAAGCGGTCTTTCTTTATCGCCTCTCCCTCCGCCCGGATGCGCTGGCCGCATTGCAGGACATAGCCGGAACTCTGGATGAAGCGCGCATGATTCGGCTGAACGCGAGGGCTGAAAAGACAAAGGATTACACTCGTGCAGCAGACTTGTACTTTGATGAAGGCGGTAAGACTGGGGCCGGGCGAGCAATGGACTCACTCGGTCACAAGCTCGCCCGCTGGATCTCGCGTCATTTGCAGCTCGCGGGCATCTCCCTTCTCCTCTCCGTCGTGGCAGGCGTGCCGCTCGGAATTATCGCCAGCCGTCGCGGTGCGCTCGGGCACGCGATCCTCGCGATCACCGGCGCGGTCCAGACCATTCCGTCTCTCGCGCTCCTCGCGCTGCTGGTGCCGCTGCCGTTTTTCGGGATCAGCGCGCGCACCGCGATTGCCGCGCTCTTTCTCTACGGCCTGCTACCGATTGTCCGGAACACTGCCACGGGTTTGCAGGATATCGCGCAGCCGATCCGCGAATCAGCGATCGTTCTGGGACTTACTTCGCGCGCGCGGCTGCTGCAAATCTACCTGCCAATGGCGTCGCGCACCATTCTGGCCGGGATCAAGACGAGCGCGGTGATCAACATCGGGACCGCCACGCTGGCAGCGTTGATCGGTGCGGGTGGATTGGGCGAGCCGATCATCAGCGGGCTGAACTTGAACGATCACGCGACGATTTTGCAGGGCGCGATTCCGGCCGCTGTTCTCGCGCTGCTGGTGCAATGGTCGTTCGATTTGCTCGACCGGCTCCTGATTCCCAAGGGGCTGCGATTGTAGCGCACTTCCACTACAGCCTCGCGCGCGAGGACGAGATTCGAGTCCGTGCGGTTCGGCCTCGACAGGGATGGCTACGTACGGTTATCAGAAGGTCCGCGCACCGCAGAAACCCATAAAGGAGAAGTTTGGCATGAGAAGAAACATTGGATTCGTTGTCGCTTTCTTGATCGTGGCTTTATCGCCGGCGAGTAGTTGGGCGGAGACCTTTGTCATCCCCCATATCTTCGAGCGTAACGGCAGGGTCTCGAATACGCCGAACACCTTCGACACGGTGTTGTACGTTACGAATACCGGCGGGCGAGCCGGGGTCCCAAACCTCGGAGGGGCGAATATCGATCTGTATCTCTACGACTTTTTTGGCAGCCCGCTTACGTCAGCTTCGTCGGGCGATACCGTCTGCAACCCATGCAGTTTCGTCCTGCCGGCCACGAAGAAGAAGCTCAACATTTCGATCGATAAACTTATCACGGCCGCGGGAGGCTTCTTCGGGCCTTCGTTTGTCTTCGCGTGGGGAGCGGTCGTCGTCACTGGAGCGGGCGCGGAAAACATCAGCATGGAAAGTGTGACGAGTAAATCGAACGCAAACCCGAAAGATCTTTCCTTCTGGAGTTTCCAACCACAGCGCCCTGGCTGGGCTGAGCGCTCCATCCTCCCGCACATTTTTGAAAGACGAGGGCGGGTAGTAACGGATCTCAACACCTACGACACACAATTGTTTATACTTAACCCCGGCGGACACGCCGGTATTCAGGACCAGGGTAATGCCGAGGTGGCACTATACCTTTTCAAGGGAAACGCGGCGCTGAGATCGAAAAACGACGCAATCGTCTGCGGTCCTTGTCAATTTGTGATCCCAAGCGGGCAGGTAAACCGCGTGGACATTCAAGGTTTGATCCAAACCGCGGGTGGCTTTCCGGCAGGAGGCTTGGGCGGCCTCTGGGGACACATCGTAGTGAATGGAGCGCCAGGTGACCCGAGTATTTTCAATGTGAACATCGGAGGAGTGACATTCAATAACCACTCCAGCGCCGGCGATCTCGCTTTCGACGGTTTCCTGCCGAATTGGTTCAAGACAAACACGCTGGTCGAGTGGCCGGCGAACTGACGCGCTGCTTGCGTTCGCCGGAATCGCCTGCTGATTTCTGACGACGTGGCGCATGCGTCCCCGCTTGCGCAGCCACGGAAGGCGCAAGCTGGAAGCATGCGCTACCATCTTCCATGGCAATCGCATCCGTAAATCCCGCCACCGGTGAAACACTCCGGAGCTTCGATGCGTTAGGCGAGCAGGAGATCGAGGAAAAACTTGGACGCGCCGCGGCGGCGTTCGAGCGGCATCGCCGCACCGACTTCAAAACGCGCGCGCGTTTGCTGAAATCGGCTGCGGAGCTGCTGGAAAGGGAAGAGAACCATTTCGCGCATACGATCACGCTCGAAATGGGAAAACCGATCCGCGCGGCCCGTGAGGAAATTGCGAAGTGCGCGAACAGCTGCCGGTTCTTTGCGGGAAACTCCGAAGAGCTGCTCACACCGGTCGATACGCTGACGGAAGCGCGCCGCAGCTACGTGCGTTTTGATCCAATCGGCCCGGTGCTCGCGATCATGCCCTGGAATTTTCCATTCTGGCAGGTGTTCCGTTTCGCGGCGCCTGCGCTCATGGCGGGCAACGTGGGCCTGCTCAAGCACGCGGCAAACGTGCCGCAGTGCGCGCTCGCGATCGAAGACATCTTCCGGCGCGCTGGATTCGAGGAAGGAGTGTTTCAGACATTGCTCATCGATGCGGAGCAAACAGGCAGGGTAATCAACGATCCGCGAGTGAAGGCTGTGACACTGACCGGAAGCGAGCGCGCCGGCGCGGAGGTAGCGAGCCGGGCCGCGCGGCAAATTAAGAAAAGCGTTCTCGAGCTGGGCGGTAGCGATCCTTTTATTGTGATGCCAAGCGCGGAGCTGGAAAACGCGGTCGCGACCGGCGCGAAATCGCGCACCATCAATGCCGGGCAGTCCTGCATCGCGGCCAAGCGATTCATCATTGCGGAGCCGATCTACGGCCGCTACGTCGAGCAGTTCGTGGCCAAAATGCGCGCGCTCAAAGTAGGCGATCCACTCGATGAGACGACCGACATAGGCCCGCTCGCGACGGAAGAGATCCTGAACGGTGTGCACGAGCAGGTGCGGAAAAGCGTGGATGCAGGCGCGAAGGTTCTACTTGGCGGCAGAAGAATCGAGCGGCCGGGATTTTTTTATGCACCGACGGTTTTGGTCGATGTGCCGCCGGATGCGCCGGCTGCGCGCGAAGAAGTTTTCGGTCCCGTGGCCGCCTTCTTCCGTGTGCGCGATGCGGAAGAGGCCGTCGCAGTCGCCAACGCGTCGGAATTCGGCCTGGGGGCGAATGCCTGGACCAATGACGCGAGCGAACAGGAGCTTTTCGCAACTGAGCTGGAGGCGGGGCTGGTCTTCATCAACGGGATGGTAGCGTCCGATCCGAGGCTGCCGTTTGGCGGCGTGAAACGCTCCGGGTTCGGTCGCGAACTCGGAGCGGAAGGAATACGTGAGTTTGTGAACATCAAGACGGTGGTGATCGCTTGAGGAAGGGCGGTGTCGTGCGTCTTGGGCTGGAGGAAAGCGGCGCGTGGACACGCACGCACTCCAAAGCAGGCTGCGCCTGCGAAATGTGACGAGCGCGGTACGGCTGGCTGGCCAATCCATGTAGCGAAAGAACTGCTGCGAGATTTCATGGCTCATGTTAAACCTGCGGCTGAGGAGGAGATGGTTGGAATGCTTCGAAACGGCGGCTACACATCGCGCGGCTTCACTCTGATCGAATTGTTGGTCGTGATCTCGATCATCGCGGTCCTGATCGGCCTCGCGTTCCCGGCATATCAAGGAGTGCAAAACGCCGCCAGGAAAACGCAGGCCAAGAATGACCTCGTCCAGATCGTGACCGCGGTGAATGCCTTCTACACCGAATATGGGAAGTATCCGACCAACGCTGCCGATGACGCTGCCGCAAAGCTCGGACCTGGGGGTAGCGATTCAACTGGTGCCTTATTCAACACATTACGGGGGCTTCCGGCAGCAACGCTAAATCCCCGGCAAATCGTGTTCATGTCGCCGCCAGAAGCTGCGGACCAGACTAATTCACGAAACGGAATCAACAACGCGGATGGACAGCTTTACGATCCTTGGGGTACAGCATACGCGGTCGCAATGGACGCCGATTACGACAACCAGGTTTCAAATCCGTACGATGCCGATACTGGCGCAGGTGCTGGTAACATCCGGCAGGGCGTGATTGCGTGGTCGCTTGGAAAAAATGGCCCCCTCGGCGGGTCTGGGGG
>JBHENA010000105.1:9073-9428 GCA_046262275.1 Chthoniobacterales bacterium | reverse complement strand
GTCTTGAATCGCCGGCTACCACCAGGACCAGAATTCGACCCGGAAGGTGCGGGACAACCGGCGCGTAATGAGGTCAATGATCCTGCGTTTGCCACAGTAAATTTTGGCCATTCCGGTCATCCCGGGTTTGAGCAGTCCGGCGCTGTTATCAATCTCGGTAGTCACCAGGATAGTATTCGGCTTTCCAGCCACGGCAGAAGCCGTGCTTACGGGAGGGCCTTTGGTGGGATCTGAAGCCGCCGCCGGGGCACCGTTTGCAGTGGTTGCGATCGCCGCCACCTTCCCGGCGAAAACCCGCTCGGGAAACGCGCGGACTTTCAGAGCAACCGCCTGACCGGGCCGGACGTCGGCGATT
>JBHENA010000105.1:0-9063 GCA_046262275.1 Chthoniobacterales bacterium | reverse complement strand
GCTGGTGCCGCATCGCGCGGAGCTGGCGGGCAGGCGTTGTAATGATACCCGCAGCGGGGCTGAGCACGTCCATCAGGCGCAGCTGATCGGAAAAGTGACGGCACTGTGTTTCCAGGCTGGCGACAGTTCCTTTTAGAGCCTCGATTTCTTCCGGCCGGCTGCCGGCGAGCAGCAGCTCGAGCTTCTTCTTTGCTTCCGCGAGGTCGCTTTCCGCGCTCGCTACCAGTCGTGCGCTTTCTTCGAAGTCGAGCATCGAAGTGAGCTGTTGTTCATTCAGCGCCCGGAAGCGGTCGAGACGACCGCGGTGATATTTCAGTTGCTCTTCGTGCCGAGCGACGGTGGTTTGCGCCAGCTCTATTTCCTCGGCGCGCGAGCCTGCTTCGAGCAGCTTCAGCCGGGCGCGACCTTCGTCCCTGAGCGCCTCGGTTTTGGTTAGCTCTGCGCGAACGTCACGGTCGATCAAGCGAGCGATGGGCTGCCCTTTCTCCACCTGTTGTCCTTCTTCCACGTGGATTGCCTCGATGATCCCGTCGATCTCCGTCCGCACATCCGTATTGCGGACCGGCAGCGCGTTGACCGGCCCGGCCACGCGCAGCTCCATCGGGACCACGAAGAGCAGGAGCAATACAGCAGCGGCAGCCAAAAGTTTGACCTTCCGGCGCCGGGTCAAAGCAGCCCGCCATGCGGAGCGGGAAGATTGCGATGCTCGCGGATTGCGGCCGAAGAGGCGACGCATTTTGCTTCGAAATCTCACACTCATCAGGCCGACGAAGGCAAAAAAGGCGACGCGTTGCTCCTCCACGATCAGGTATTCGCCGAGTGCCCAGCCGATGTAGGTCAGGAGCGAAATAGAAGCAACCCAGGCGGTCACGCCGTAGGCGAGATAGATTCGCCGCTCGCGCGGCAGCACTTCCGGAAGGCGTCCCGCCAACCCGCCCACCTTTTTCACGAACTCGCCCACGTAACGGAAGGCTTTCGTCCGCAGATTCGCAATCCCGAGCGCGTCACTAAGAAGGTAGTAGCCGTCGAGCTTGATCAGTGGATTGAAGTTGAAAAAAGTCTTGATTCCTGATGTGGCCATCACCACGAGCGCCACGTGATTGATCCACGTGTCAATGTCCGTTACCCGCCAGGCCAGCGTCGCCACGGCCCAGAGAAACAGCTCGAAGTAGGGCCCCGCAAAACTGACCCACAAACGCTGTGACTTCGGGAAAAACCACGCATCGCTGACGTTGCAGTAGAATGCTGGTTGGAAATAGATGAGCAGGAACCCCATCTCGCGCACTTCGCCCCCGAAATGTTTGCATGTCAGCCCATGCGCAAATTCGTGCGCGGCGATCACCACGAAAACCGTGGCGATCAGCAGCGGCACGGTGGAAAAGGTGTAAAGCTCCGCGGCCTGGCCAACGATTTCCTGCCAATTCAAAACGGCGATCGCGGCTGCGGTGAAAATCACGCCCGCGGAGAACCACAGGAATTCGGCCGTGAAGCAATGCCGCACCCACGGCATCAGGCGCCTCAACAGATGTTCGGGATCCAGCAGCTTGAAGCGCAGGAACAAGAGACTGCCAGCGACGCGTTTCTGCTTCCGCTCCCGCCATACCCTGGTGCGGGCATCCGGTTTCTCCAGCAAGCGGTTTCGATCCAGGCTGGTGATGAAACCGGCCAGAACTTCGGGCTCAACCGTGGCGCCGAAGTTTTCCTCCACGCGTCGCTGGAGGACGTCGACCGGCGTGGCGCCGTCGAGTTGCTCCGCGATAAAGCGCTCGGCTTGCCGCAACCGGAAAAACTCGCGGCTGACCGGATCTTTGATCACTAGCACGTCCCCTTCGGGAGTGGACTGAACCCGGCGATCGAGATCGCTTCGAAGCTTGGGGAGAGTGGATGTCACGGGATGTTTGCGCTCACACCAGCGCGATTTTTGAAGAGAAGGCTGCCAGGATCCCCCGGCAGCCTTCCCGTTCACTTACTGTAACACAGGCGACATCAATCATTCCGTCGCCCGGCAGGAACCATCCTGGTATGGAGGAGGTCCTATTTAGCTGTGAGTGCCGCCGGTCCCCGTGCCACCGGTCTGGGTGCCACCGGTTTGTGTGCCACCGGTGCCGTCACTCGCTGTTCCTTCCGTAGCAGTTGCAGTGTCAGTCGCAGTGGCTGTTGCAGTACCCGTTGCAGTGCCTGCGCTGGCAGTGCCATTGCTCACGTCGCTCCCGTCAGTGTCGGTTGCGTCGCCCTTTGTGCCTCTGCTCCGGGTGCCGTTGCTGCCGTTGCTACCCTTCCGACCGGTATTATCGGTGGCGCTGCCCCTCGTTCCTCTGCTCCGGGTGCCGTTGCTGCCGTTGCTGCCCTTTCGACCGGTGTTGTCGGTTTCGGTCCCCTTTGTGCCTGCGCTTCGGGTGCCGTTGCTACCGTTGCTGCCGCCGCCGCCGTTGGCCGTGTGCACCATACCAGGGGCGATACGCTGCTCCAGTTTCTCCAGTTCCAGATTAAGATGTTTCATCTTATCCTCCTAATTTTGTGGGATTTGGCTGATATCGGCGGCACACCCATGCCGCTCGATTTTGCGATTACCCATGATTGCCGCAATAGCCATGTATTGGTAGAATCGCACATCGCAGTTCAGAAGGCTGCATAAAAAAGGTTTCAAAACCGTTACCTAGCGACCACCCTTCCAGATCACCTTTCGATGCAAGGTGAGGTCGTGTGGGCGCATCCTCGGTGGAGAGCAGCGAATCGCGGTGCTTCGTATTCCCGTCCGGACGGTTTTCTGTTTTCGCATCAAATTGCCCGCAGTAGATTCGGCCGGTGAGCTACGAGGTCTTCGCGAGAAAATACCGGCCGCAGACTTTTGACGACCTGGTCGGGCAGGCGCACGTCACCCGGACGCTGAAGAACGCGGTAGAGCAGAACCGGCTCGCGCACGCCTATCTTTTCGTTGGCCCGCGCGGGATCGGGAAGACTTCGACGGCGCGCATTCTGGCCAAGGCGCTGAACTGCGTGAAGGGCCCTACGGTTGAGCCTTGCGGGGTGTGCGACAGTTGCAAGGAGATTGCCGGCGGTAACAGCCTGGACGTGCTCGAGATCGACGGCGCGAGCAACAACGGCGTCGAGCAGGTGCGCGAGCTCCGCGAGAACGTCCGCTATGCGCCGAGCAAAGGGAAATTCAAGATCTACATCATCGACGAGGTGCACATGCTCACCTCCGCGGCCTTCAACGCGCTCCTCAAGACGCTCGAAGAACCGCCGCCGCACGTAAAATTCATCTTCGCCACGACCGAGCCGCAAAAGGTGTTGCCGACAATCCTGAGCCGCTGCCAGCGTTTTGATCTGCATCGCATCCCCGCAAATCTGATCGCGGATCATCTCCAATTCATCGCGAAAAAGGAGAAGGTGACGCTGGAGCCGGCGGCCGCCCACGCCATTGCCAAAGGGGCGGACGGCGGACTGCGCGACGCGGAATCGATGCTCGATCAGCTGGTCGCGTTTTGTGGAGAAACAATTGCGGAGCAGGACGTGCTGAATGTTTTCGGATTCACGAGCGAACAAACGGTGGCGAGCTTCACCGACAGAATTCTTCGGCGCGCGACGGCCGAAGCGCTCGAGCTGCTGCACGAGGAAGCGGGCAACGGCAAGGACATGATGAAATTGATGTCCGACCTGATCGCCTACCTGCGGGACCTGCTCGTGTTCAAGGTAAAGCCGGACGCGGTGGTGGATGATTTCAACCCGGAGCTGCGAAGCGCGCTCGAAACTCAGGCCGGCTTGGTCGAGACCGAGCGGCTGCTTGACTTGATCGATCAATTCGCCGGCGCGGAAGGGCGCATGAAATGGGCGCCAAACAAGAAGCTGCACTTTGAAGTCGCTGTCATAAAAGCCATCCAGACGCTCGATCAGGTGACGCTGGATGAGGTGCTCGAAGATTTGTCCGCTTTGCGCGACGGGAGACCGCGATCTGCCGTGAGCGGTGATGCAGGGCTGGTGCACCGTACGGAGAAAAGGAGCGCATCAGCGGCAACGCAGGTACCGGCGACACCGAAAGACGCCACTGAAAGCAGGGTGGCTGAGACAGGCGACGGCGGAGCCTCTAAGACGCTGGAGCCGGGCGCGGTGTGGGAACAGGTGCGCGCCAGTATCTCGCGCCCGGGTTTTCTGAAGACACTTGTTGAGACGGTGGTTGCCCTCAGCTCAGAAGGCCGTAATTTCGTTCTTGGTTACGCGCCGGAGGAAAAATCAACGGTCGAAACGCTTGCCACCGCCAGTAACCAGCGCCAAATCGAAGCAGCTCTGAAACGGATCGGTGGCCGCGAATGGACGCTAAAGTTCGTCGCCAGGGAAGGCCTCCCCGCGCCACAAAAGGCGCCGGCTGAAACGAGTCGGGGGTCGGTTCGGACCGGATCTTTCAAAGACGATCCGCTAATCCGCGAAGCGTTGGAGATCTTCAAGGGCGAAATCAAACCCCTCACGGACTGACCATTATGAATCTCAACAAGTTGATGAAGCAGGCTCAGAAAATGCAGGAGCAGATGGCAAAGACGCAGGCTGAGCTGGAGGATAAGACGGTGGAGGTGCAGGCGGCGGGCGGAAAAGTGACGGTGGTGGCGAACGGCGCCGGCGATGTGATTTCCCTCAAGATCGCGAAGGAGATCGTCGATCCTGACGATGTGGAGTTTCTGGAAGAAGCGGTGCTGAGCGGAGTGAAACAGGCGATCGAGCAGGGAAAGGCGCTCGCGCAGGATGAAATGACGAAAATTACCGGCGGATTGGGGGCCGCGGGGCTGGGGCTGTAGGCTCTGGACGCGTTCATTAAGCGCTGCGCTTCCAATCTATCATTCTGAGGGTGGCGAAAGCGCGCCCAAGAGCCTGCACTGAGCGGAGCGCAGCGGAGTCGAATGTGACCTCACGTCTTCTCACTCGCTCACGCAAGTCGCCAATGCGCGATCCATAACCTCGTGCGAGGTCCCTCGCCGTCTTCGCGGGCTCGGGATGACAGCCTTAGGTCGCGCGAGAAATTAGATCGCGCGCAGCTCCTTGTGATGGTGGTCGAAGATGGAGACCTCCCGGATGCCGAGCTGCTGCACTTTATCCGCAAGCCGATTGTAGTTCTCGCCTAATTGGACGTGCGAATGCGCATCCGACGCGGTCGTGAAGCAAATGCGTTTCGCCATCGCCAGCTCGATTAGTTTGTCGGAGGGGTAAAGTTCGCCCACGGGCTTACGCCAGCCGGCGGTGGAAAGCTCAAGCGCGAGTCCGCGCTCGGCGATGAACTCGAGCGTCTCGGCCGCCAGCGCGCGCACATCGGCGGAAGGGCGATGCCCGTGGATCTTCACCAGGTCGATGTGCGCCAGGCAATCGACCAATCCGGTTGCGGCCATTTCGCGAATCCGCCGAAAGTAATCTTCGTAGATGCTATCGATATCGCCGCCGGCAAATTGCTCCGCGCCATCGGGAACGCTGTCGAACATCTGGTCCGGGCGATCCAGGAAATGAACGGAGCCCAGGACGAAATCGAGCTGTTCCCAGTGCGCCTCCACCCACCGCCGGCCGGCCGCTGAATGCACCGGGTCATTATCCAGCTCGATCCCGGCACGGATCTGCACGTCCGGATTCGCCTCTCGGAGGCGGTTGAGTTCGTCGAAGTCTACCCCTGCGTGATATCGATCGTGGTCGGTAAACGCGATCTCACTTAAGCCGCGCTCACGTGCGCTATCCACCCATGGCTGGAGAAGCTGCTGCGTGTAGCGCTGGGTCCGGTGTCCCTGCGGATGGGTGTGGTAATCGGCGAAGAGCGGTATTGGAGTATTGGAGTGTTGGAGTATTGGGTCCGCCATTACTCCACTACTCCATCACTCCACTCCGTCACGGCGCGGTCAGAAACTTTTGCCGCACCCGCAGTTCGGGATACTTTGGGAAGAACACCTCCGCGATAAAGACCTTGTTCGGCGTCAGCTCGCGCGTGGCGATCGTCTCCGCGTATTGGATGTGCTCCTGCGGATTGATGAAGACGGTGCCGGTCACCTCGGCAAAAGCGTGATTCTCCGACCACGTCGTCAGGATCGTTTCCGCGGAGTTGCGCAGATAGATTTCGAATCGCTGTGAGGTCGGAAATTCGAGCGTGATCGGGCGCTTCGCCTTGTTTTTCAGGGTCAGCTTTACATCCATTTGCCGCAGCTCGGAGAGTTTGATCGGCTGCGGCGATAACTGGAGAGTCAGAACGAGGCCCTGCAACTGTGGATCCTTGTATTCGGGCAAACGCTCCGAGCGGCCAAATGGATTAAGCCGGCTCAGCCAGCTGCGCCTCTCTGGCCGCGGAGAAGGCTGCCCCCCCTGGCCAAAAACGCCCGCGCTCATTGCCCAGATGAGCAGCCACGCCACGAAGGCCCGTTTCATGAGCGGGTAATCAGCAATCTTGCAAATCCTGTCAAACCCTTTATCCCATCGCCATGAGGAGGTTGGCTCTCTGCGTGTTTTGGGCGCTGGTTTTCGCCGCGGTCGCGGACGCCCGGAAGCCAAAATGCACGTTGCGCGTGCATTTGGAGGCCAACGCCAGGGACGGGAATGCCTTCTCCTCGCCACTGCGCTCCAGCGTGACGGGGAAGAAGATCGCGATCCAGAAAACGCCGGTCATTGCCGAGCAGGATGTGGTGGCATTTGCTCCATATTCGGCGGCGGATGGCACCTACGGCGTGCTGTTTCAGCTCAACGATCACGGCAGACTCGCGCTCGATACCCTTAGCGTGGAACGGCGCGGCACGTTTCTCTACGTGTTCGTGAATGGCCGGCCCGCGGCGGAGCTGGAGATCGATCGACGCGTCTCGGATGGGAAACTCTACGTCGCCTCCAGCCTGACAAGAGCGGACATCGAGCTGATGAAGAAGGACTGGCCGCTGATCGGGCAGCGGAAGAAGTGAGCTGATGGTTCTGAGCAGACGGGTTACAAGAGCGCTCCTGATTTTCGCTCTGCTCATCATCACGCCGCTCGCCAGAGCGGGTAGTGCTTCGGAACGCCTCGACCTCGCGCTGCCGACGGATAACACCGCGATCTTCAAAGGCGGCGGCGCGGCGTTTTACCAGCATGTGGCGCGCGACTACCAGGGGGTGAAATCGACGCCCTGGCAGGGCGGACAGTACGGCTTCGTGCGCAATCCGCTTAAAACCGCAGCGGGATTGATCTACACGCGCTTCCACGAGGGAATCGATATTCGCCCGCTCCGCCGGGATGGAAACGGCGACCCGCTGGATGAAGTTCGCGCGATCGCAAACGGGAAGGTGGTGCATGTGAATCTCGTGCCGGGGTTCTCCAGTTACGGAAAATATGTGGTGATCGAGCATCGCTGGGACGGAGCGAGTTACTACAGCCTCTACGGGCATCTTGCCTCCGTTACCATTGAGACGGGAAGAACAGTGGCGCGCGGAGAACGGGTCGGGATCATGGGTTACACCGGCGAGGGGCTGGATCAATCGCGCGCGCATGTGCATCTCGAGCTCAATCTCCTCCTGAGCCGGCGATTCGAGTCGTGGCACGAGCACTTTTTTAAGGAAGAGCCAAACCGTCACGGGATTTACAACGGCATCAACCTCGCGGCGATCGACATCGCGCGGCTCTACCTCGCCCTGCGCAAGCGGCCATCGCTCACCCTGCCGGAGTTTCTCTCCGACGAGGAGACATTCTACAAAGTGAAGTTACCCGCCGTGAGCAGCTTCGATCTCCCTGAACGGTATCCCTGGCTGGCGATAGGATCGGCCGACAGCCCTGCCGTTTCCTGGGAGATTTCGTTCACTCGTTCGGGCGTGCCGCTTAAGGTAGTGCCGGCGGAGACTCCGATCGACGCGCCTGTGCTTTCCTACATTAAGAAAGCCAAGGCGGAATACTCCTACCTGACGCGGGCGGTTGTGAGCGGCACTAATCCAGAAAACGCCCACCTGAGCGTAAGCGGCACGCGTCTGATGCGCCTCCTGATCTGGCCGGAATGATTGGAGTTACGTCCGTGGAGGCTCTGCCGACAGCTGAATGGCGCGCGACTCCTTGCGAGAACGGGTCCTGCTTCTGATGTTCTACGTAAATGAGCCAGATGACGCGGCGCAAGTTTCTCGCTCTCGGCGCGCTCGCCCTGCCGGCGGCGACGGGCTTTAACGCCACGTGTGTCGAGCCGACTGCGCTACGCGTGACAAGACTCAGTTTGAACAGCGCTGGCAAAACTCGCTTCATTCATTTCACCGATTTCCACTACAAAGGGAACGTGCGCTACGCTGCGGAAGTAGTGCGCACTATCAACGCGCAGGCGGCGGAGTTTGTCTGCTTTACCGGGGATCTGGTGGAAGATAAACGCTTCGCTTCCGAAGCGCTCGAGTTCATCCGTCAAATCCAGATGCCGGTCTATGGCGCGCCAGGTAACCACGACTACTGGTGCGGAGCGGCCTTTGCGGACTACGAGGAGGCCTTCGCAGCCACGGGCGGCGCGTGGCTCGTCGACCGCAGCATCGCGATCGCGGAACACGACGTGGAGATCGTCGGGATGGGAAAAATCGGTATCCATGCCTTTCAGCCGCGACAAGCCGGACGCCGCCTGCTGCTGATGCACTATCCGGAAATGGCGGACCGCCTGGGACGGCCGCGCTTCGAGTTGATCATGGCCGGACATTCGCACGGCGGCCAGGTGCGGCTGCCGTTTTACGGTCCACTTCTTTTGCCGTGGGGTGTGGGGCGCTACGATCTCGGCTACTTCGAAACCGCATCCGGGCCGCTCTATGTGAATGCCGGCATCGGCACATATCGTCTGCCGGTGAGATTCAACTGCCGGCCGGAGATTACCGTGGTGACGATGTAGCCGGCGCCGGTGGAAAGCGGCGCGAAGACGCGCCGCACTCTAAAGCGAGCGCTGCTCGCGACACGCGTTCGCGCAAAGCGCTTTGGAGTGCGCTGCGTCTGCGCAGCGCTTTCCACCGGCATGAACTGGAACCAGGCGCAGTCGTTTAGGCACGCGGTGCCTAACAAGACGTCGGCGCCCGTTGCGCGAGCGCGACTGCGTGCGGGATGGCGCCGGCCACAAATCCGAGACACTCGAC
>JBHENA010000104.1:0-9484 GCA_046262275.1 Chthoniobacterales bacterium | reverse complement strand
GTCCTGTAAGGTGCGCGCGTCGAACTCCTGCGTCCCATCCGCGACCGAGACGGAGAGCAAATCGCTGCGCGCCCCTTCTCCGATCAAGCGGCTCAGGCTTTCAAAACGCGAGTAGGCGCCGCCCAGGTTCACATTCAAGCTCATGGCAGAGGCATCCCGCTCGGCAATGGTCGCATTCATCTGCAACGCGAGCACGTGCTCGTTCCAGGTTTGCGCGCAGACGTAGGTGATCTTCGCGCCGCGGCCCACCACCAGATCGTTTACGCCGCAGGCAAAGCCACGGCGCGTGGGATGCGCGGAGCGGAAGTGCTCAATCACCGTCACTTTCGAAAGCTCGTCCGCGATCAGGAGCGTGTGTGGGAAAATGGCGGCGTTCTCCGCTCCCAGCCAGTGGAAGATCTCGATCGGAAGTTCCACCTCCACACCCCGCGGCACATGAAGAAAGGTGCCGGACCTCACAAACGCCTCGTGAAGAGCGGCGAATTTAGCGGACCCGAGCGCGGCCGGCTGCGCCATGAAATGCCTGCGGAAAAGATCTTCGTGCTCGATCAGCGCGCGTTCGAGCGGCTTCAGGACCACGCCGAGCGCGCGGAGAGCCTCGGGCAAGGGATCCCGGCGCAGGAGATGACCGTCAGCGTAAATCAGCCGTCCGGCCACGTCGTCCAAGGAACGAGACCGTTCCAGGATGTCCGCGCGTTCCTCTTCATCAGGCGACTCCGCCAGAACAAATGACGCGAGATCGAGTGCATTGACATTCGAGAAGCGCCACGCCTGATCCTTGCGGTTCGGCATCGGCAAGGACGTGAAGCGCGTCCAGGCTTCCTCCTGGCGCGCGCGAAACCATTCTGGCAGATCAGCGTTCCGGCCTTCCGGAATCCCCGAGAGAATCGCGTGGGCAGAATGCGCCTGTGGCGATTCAATTTCCATGACGTCATCAAGAACAGCGGTCTCGTTGCCCATTGTCGATGCCGTAGCGCAAGCGTCTCGCTTGCAGTGGAAGAGCGCAAGCCGGAGGCATGCGCTACGACCGGCTCCTAGCCGACCGAGCCTTCCATCTCAAGCTCGATCAGGCGCTTGAGCTCGACACTGTATTCCATCGGGAACTGACGGACCAGATCGTTGACGAAACCGTTCACGCTCAAACTCATGGCCTGCGCTTCGGTGAGGCCGCGCTGCTGCATGTAAAAAATCTGCTCCGCGCTCACCTGGCTCACACTCGCTTCGTGTTGCACGGAGTTGCCGGTGCCTCGGACGGTGATGGCGGGGTAGGTATCGGTGCGGCTGTTGGCGTTGATAAGGAGCGCGTCGCACTCGGTGTTGTTCTTGCAGTTCTTTAGGTGTTTCGGGATGTGGACGAGCCCGCGATAGGTGGCGCGGCCCTGGCCGATGCTGATGCTCTTGGAGACGATGTTGCTCGTGGTCTCGTCAGCGGCGTGAATCATCTTCGCGCCGGTGTCCTGATGTTGGCCGTCGCTCGCCAGCGCAATGGAGAGGACTTCGCCGCGGGCGCGCCGCCCTTTCATGACCACGCCGGGATACTTCATCGTCAGGCGCGAGCCGATGTTGCAATCGATCCATTTCACTTCGGCGTCTTCGTGCGCGAGACCCCGCTTCGTCACGAGGTTGAAGACATTGGCCGACCAGTTTTGCACCGTTATGTATTGGAGCTTGGCGCCTTTGAGCGCGACCAGCTCGACGACCGCGCTGTGCAGCGTGGCGGTATTGAACTTCGGCGCGGTGCAGCCTTCCATATAGGTTAGCTCCGAGCCTTCATCGCAGATGATCAGAGTGCGCTCGAACTGCCCAAAATTTTCGGCGTTGATGCGGAAGTAGGCCTGGAGCGGATGCTTCACCTTCACACCCGGGGGCACGTAGATGAATGAGCCACCGCTGAAGACCGCGGAATTGAGCGCGCTGAATTTGTTGTCGCCCGTCGGTATGACCTTGCCGAACCATTTCCGGAAAATCTCCGGGTGATCCTTCAAGCCTTCCCGGCTGCCAACAAAGATCACACCCTGTTCGCCGACGGCTTTCTTGATGTTGGAATAAACGGCCTCGCTGTCGAACTGCGCTTCAACGCCGGCGAGAAACTTCCGCTCCTGTTCCGGAATTCCGAGCCGCTCGAAGGTGCGCTTCACGTCGTCGGGGACATCTTCCCAGCTCCGCTTTGCCTGCGTGCCGCTGCTCAGGTAATAGCGGATGTTGTCGAAGACAATTGCATTGAGGTCCTTGCTCGCCCAATGCGTCGGCATCGGCTTGCTCTGGAAGGTCTTTAGTGCGTTGAGCCGGAATTCGCGGACCCAGTCCGGGTCTTCCTTGACGTCAGCAATGTAGTGGATGGTCTGCTCGGTCAGGCCGGTGCCCGCATCGTGAAGGTGCGTTTCCGGGTAGGCAAAGTTCCCGGCGTTCCGCTCGATCTCCAGTGGTGATATTTCTTTAACCATAGTCTTTCAAAGTTATGCCGCCGCTGGTTCCACCGCATCGTCGCTGACCCAATCATACCCCTTCTCTTCCAATTCAAGGGCTAGCTGCTTGTCGCCGCTCATCGCGATCCGCCCTCGGACCATGACATGGACCTGATCAGGAATGATGTAATCGAGAAGGCGTTGGTAGTGCGTGATCAAGAGCACGCCCAGGTTCGGCCCCCGCATCGAGTTTACGCCGTTCGCTACCACCTTGAGGGCATCGATATCGAGGCCGCTGTCAGTTTCATCCAGCACCGCATACTTCGGCTGCAGCATGGCGAGCTGCAGGATCTCGTTGCGTTTCTTTTCGCCCCCGGAAAAGCCTTCGTTTACGGAGCGCGAAGTAAACGAGCGATCCATCTCCAGCAGATCCATCCTGGCGTAGAGATCGGCGTAATAATCTGTGGCGTCGAGTTCCTCCCCTTCCGGGAGACGGGCCTGCACCGCAGCGCGGAGGAAGTTCGCGATCGTCACGCCAGGAATTTCGCTTGGGTACTGAAACGCGAGGAAAAGGCCCTTCCGCGCGCGAACATCGGGCTCCAGATCGAGAACGTTTTCCCCGTCCATTAGGACGGAGCCGCGCGTGACCTTGTAGTCGGGGTGACCGGCGATGACTTTGGCGAGAGTGCTTTTGCCGGAGCCGTTTGGCCCCATGATCGCGTGGACTTCGCCCAGCGGGACCACGAGGCTCAGGCCGCGGATGATCTCCTGCTCGGCAATAACGGCGTGTAAATCCTTGATCTCTAGGCGGTTCATTTGAGGGAAGCAAAAGGTAACCCGATCCCGCGATTTTGCTACGGGATTCCTTAATCAGGCGCCGCGTCAGCGGCGCAAGCGGGTCGATTGGGACGAGCTGAAAGCCGCGCTTCAGAAAATCGCCAGCGAACTGGTCGGCCCGGATCTGCAGTCAACCGCTGTGTAATCGTGCCGGCGTAGCCCGGGCGAAATGCAGTTTGCGGATTGCCATTCCGCAATCGAAAATTCGAGAGCCGCGATCGAGATACCCCGTGGTGTAACGGTAACACAGCGCCCTTTGGAGGCGTTATTCATGGTTCGAATCCATGCGGGGTAGCGGCACCGGCACGGCCCGACTGGAACACAGCCCCGAAAGCTTTCGGGGCTATTCATGGTCCGAATCATGCGGGAGGGGGCGGCCCTATCTCAGCTCGACGCCGTGAGCCGCCCAATCGACTCGGCGATTTCTCGCGCGAGGTAGCCGAGCCTTTCCTCTCTGCCTGGCCAGAAGCTCACCGGCCCGCGCGTGACTCGCTACCGCCCAAACCGCGGCTTGCAACGGCTCAACACCCCGCGCGCAAAGTCCCGTCATGAAGCCCGCGAGAACGTCGCCCGAACCGGCGGTGCCCAAGCCGACATTCCCGCGCCGGTTCAGGTAAGCTTCCCCTCCGGGCGAGCAGATCAACGTCTCGGCACCCTTCAAGACCACTATCGCGCCGAGGTGGTTCGCTGCGTCTCGTGCAATCGCGAGGGGATCGCGTCCCCTTTTTTTGTGTGATCTTTGCGCGATAAATGCCATCTCGCTCGCGTGTGGTGTGAGGATGGTTCGTAGCTTTCCGGCAGCCGGAAGAAACTCGTCTGCGACCGGAAGCGCGGACGCGTCGATAATTAGGGCGCGTAACCGCTCCATCGCCAGCAGTTGCGGGAAGAGCATGCGGATCGCATCGGTATCCCGCATGCCCGGCCCAATCAGGACCGCAGTCGCCGCCCTCGCAGAATCGATCACTGCGCGCAGGCTTTCCTTCCGCCGAGCGCCATCTGCGATTCCAAGCACGAAAAGTTCGGGCACGGCTGTCGCGACGCCGAGCGCCGCGGCCTCGGCAATTGCCACCCGCGTTTTACCCGCACCGGCCCGGAGTGCCGCCGTGCTGGCGAGAATTGCCGCGCCGGGCATCTCCACCGCCCCGGCTATGATCAGAGCACGGCCGCGCTCTTCTTTGCTGCCCTCGTGCTCCGGTTCGGGCAAGCGCCACTTCCGCAGGAGCGCGTCGGTAATGAGCCGCGGTTTATCGCGAAGCGACGGGGGCATCCGATTCTGCCGTCACCTTTTCGCCAGCCTCGCGCATGGGCGCAACGAAGTTAAAGAGCTCGGGCGTCCATCTTCCTTCCGCTATCGCGTTGCGCGCGTAACTGGTGATGGAACAATTGGCGAGATTGTGTTCGCGATCGATCCGCAAGATCTCGGCTTCTGTGAGTTTTTCGAGCAGATAGCGAAAACAAAGCACCACGACGGTGTGACAGACAACCAGCACGCTTTGTCCGCTGTACTCAAGGCGCAAGGTATCAGCCACGCTGCGCAAGCGCAGAACGACGTCGCACCAGCTCTCCCCGCCTGGAGCGCGGTGGTAAAACTTGCCGAGTGACTTTCGGAATGTCGCCTGCTCCGGATGTCGCGAGAGGATTCCGGCGCTCGTTAGGGCATCGATGATCCCGAACTCCTTTTCTCGCAGCCGCTCATCCTGAATGATCGGCACGTTCCAGGCCGCGGCTGCGGCGAGAAGCTCAGCCGTGCGCAAGGCTCGCAGGTAAGGCGACGTCAGGATCGCGTCGGGCGGCTCCGCGTTTTCGGCAAACCAAGCCCCCACCGCTTCGGATTGGCGCTCGCCCGCCGGCGACAATCGCACATCCATGTCCCGCGTCTCCAGCTCGATGCGATGATGTCCTTTTGCCTCTGCCGCTCTGCGGGCCACGTTGCCGGCGCTTTCGCCGTGCCGGACCAGCCAGATATGCTCGGGCCAATTTTCCGTATGCGGTCGTTGCATGTGCGTACTACATCGCACGGCTCAATCCCGGCGGCCCTGCTCCCCTCCTCTTCTCCGGCCGGATTCAAATCCAGAATCCCGAGTTGCGCGTCTTCAACGCGGAACCCGTCGAAATGGGAACATTAGATTTTCCCAATGGACGGGCACGGAACGATAGCCATCCTGGCAATCGACGGTCGGATAGGCATACTCGAACACCTTTTCGCCTGACGCACTTAGTCCCAAAATCCGGGTAGCGCCACGGACGTTTGCGTAATCGACCACGTAGTTATCCGCAGCATCTTCATAAACGCTGCTGCAGTAGGCGCTGAAGACTGCCTCATTGTTGGGGAAGCTCCACACCTCCGTAGCTGTTTTGGCTTGCAGATTGAGCTCGTATTTACGGGGAGCGCTGTAGCTGCGCGTCGGCCCCGCCGGGGATTGGTGATTGCTGGGTTGGCCGTTATCCATCAATAAGAGATTGCCGTCTTTGGCGATTCCGACGGAGTGTTGGCCAGCGGGGGCAGTCCCTCCCGGCGCCACTTCAAGCGCGTATTTCTTCAGCGATGGGTATTGGTACCATCTTTTTGTCGTGTCCCCGAGAATCCACTTAATCGCACTCGTCTCATAGTCGATGCAGACAACGAAGTTCTCGCGGCTCGAAATGATGAGAGAGTCATCCGCCTTGCGGTAGGTGACCGAGTTGTTGTGGGTCCAATCCTCCGGCGCCTTCCAGTCGTAGCGTCCTTTAGCAGGCCGGACAAAGCCGGCAGGATCGTCTCCTCCGGCGACCATGGCGGCGCGAATAATATCAGCAAGGTTCCACTTCTTTAAGACCTTGCCGGCGCGGTCGACCTCGAAGTGAACAGACGCGATGTAGGCGCGCGTATTGGCATCAAGAATGATCCCATATTTACCTGGATCAATATTGTGGTGAAAGCCAATCACGTTCAGGGACGCATAGTCCGCGAGCACGCTGACGGCGCCATCGAGCTCCATTCGGAGCAGTCTTGTTCCCTGGGTAAGATAGATACCGTTCTGGTAAAACGCGGTGTGGTACCTTCTCACGCCAGCGGTGCCGACCCAGCGAACCGCACCGTCCGTATCGATGATGGTAGGTGATTGGAGGCTGCAAGCGCTTGCCACGAGCACAAAGTCGTAACTCAGCTCCGTGCTCGTGGTTCTAGCCTGCCGGACGGTAGGAGTGTTGAAGTCGCAGGCGTCATCGAAGGGCTCAGTCGCTATGCTGGTGCCGTCTTTTTTAACCGAACCATCGGCAAAGAAATAGGTGAGCCTGACCTGGTTGTTGTAGGCTGCGTAGAGGCCGAATATAGGGACAATGATCTGACTGTTTCCTGCGTCCACGTAGCCGCGCCCGCCCAGGTAATTCTTGGTGTAGCTCGCAGAGAGCGGGCGAGTGACGGATCCGGGTTTAGGGGTGACAGCGAATTTGACGCGGCTTAAAGCAGTCAAGTTGCTGACGTTCAAAGTCAGTTTGCTGATGAAGGGGGTAGGCCCGGCGCTCTGGCCTGTAATGGTGATAGTTGTTTCACTCGCCTGATTGGCGCGCGCCAGAGGAGCGAGCACGGTGAAAACGAGCGCGGCGATAGCGAGAGTGAAGTATTTCATAGGCGAGGAGAGCTGCCTTTAATCAAGTTGGAACGCTTCTAGCAGCGCTACTCCCTCGGCGTTGTTTTTACCCTTCACAATCAGCGTATAGTTTCCGGAACTCACCGGCAGCAGAATCGCTGATTCACGTTGGTCAGTCGGCTCCAAGTCCGTCGCAGCAATCTCGGAGGCATTTGGCGCCTGTTCCCAATCGTCATTGCTCCGGATCTTCATCCCGTTGCCCCCGTAGAGATCGAGGATTGTGTCGGGCAACGCATTCTCCACGCCTCTCTCTTCCAGCTCCGGCCCCAGGGCGCGGAACAAAACCCGCTTCGGCTTCGTCCCCCGCAGGATCAAACCCCCGATCAACACGTTATCTCCCGTGGAAGTGAACGCGCGAGAGGACAAATTGCCCAACTGCGACGGGCTCGCCGGCTCGACATCGAAAACCTCGGCTAATCCAATTCCAGTCGTGTCATTGGCGCCGCGCACCACCGCCGTGTAACCGCCCGGCGGCAGTTCCGCCAGGATGGCAGCTTCGTTGTCGTCAGATGGCGCCAGTCCAACTTGCGTGATCTCGGCTGCGTCCGGTCCGTTCTTGTAGTCGTCGTTGCTTTGCAACGTCTGGTTGTTGCTGTTATGCAGTTCGAGCCGCGGGTTCATTAATCTTCCCGGCAGCGGTTGCCCATCCACCTGCAATGATGGTCCCCGACCGCGCAGCACCACCTTTTTCGCCACCGGTCCCGAGATGATGAACCCGGCGATACCTACACTATCGTTCGTCGCAATCAGAGACCGGCCGGAAATGTTGGCCAGACGCGCGTCGCTTGGAGGCGGAAACGCAAGGTTTTCCCAATGTATCGGGAGTGATCGGTATCCATCCGTACAGGCGACGGTGGGATAAGCGTACTCGAAGACCTTTTCGCCTGCTGGGGTTAAACCGAGGATCCGGGCGAAGCCGCGGACGTTGGCGTAATCAACCACGTAATTATTCGGAGCATCTTCGTAAACGCTGCTGCAATAAGGGGCGCGGACACTCTGATCGTTGGAAAAATCCCAGACTTGCGTCGCGACTTTTGCTTCCAGATCCAGCTCGTATTTCCGTGCCGCGCTGTAGCTGCGATTATCGCCCGGAGGGAATTGATGGTGACTCTGCTGGCCATTATCCATCAGCAAAAGATTGCCGTCCCTCGCGATGGAAACAGAATGCTGGCCGATCGGCGCAAAGCCGACAGGTGTGACCGCGAGCGCGTATTTTCTCAGCGACGGGTACTGATACCACTTCTTGTTCCTGTTCCCCATGATCCATTTGATCGCGCTGGTCTCGTAATCGATGCAAATGACGAAGTTTTCCCGGCTCGAGATGATGAGCGAATCATCCGCCTTGCGATACGTGACTGAATTGTTGTGAAACCAGTCCTCAGGTGAGTCGAAGGCGTAGTTGCCCTTCGCATTTCTTACAAAGCCGGTGGGATCGTCTCCTCCCGCGATCATCGCGGCGCGGATGATCTCACCGTGTTCCCACTTCTTAATGACTTTACCGGCACCATCGACTTCCAGGTTTACCGATTCGACCCAGGATTCGGTGTTTACGTCGAGGATCAGACCGTACTTACCCGGGTCGATGTTGTGGTGGAAGTTAATCACGCCAAGGCTGCCGTAGTCCGCGAGAACGCTGACGGTGCCATCCAGTTCGATTCGCAACAGCCTCGGGCCTTGCGGCAAATAGATAGCGTTGTCGAAGAATGCCGCGGTCGATTTCGACACGCCAGCAGTTCCGACCCAGCGAACAGCCCCGTCAGTATCAATGATCGTCGGGGAGTATGGAGCACATTGGCTGGTGACAAGGATAAAGTCATAGCTGAGTGCAGTGCTGGTCGTTCTCGCCTGCAGGACGGTAGGCGTGTTGAACTGGCAGGCATCGTTGAACGGCTGCGTCGCTACCATAATGCTGTCTTGCTTCGATGAGCCATCGGCGAAGAGATAGGTGAGTGTAACGCCGTTGTTATATCCGTCGTAGAGACCGAAGACGGGAATAGTGATTTGGCCCATCTGTGAATCGACGTAACCGCGGCCTGCGAGATAGTTCCTCGAGTAAGTGGCCGAGATCGGCCGCGTCACCGAGCCAGGTTTGGGTGTAACGGAGAATCGGATTCGCTCGAGGACGCTCAGGTCGCTTACGTCCAGCGTGAGTTTGCTGATGAACGGTGAGGGACCGGCGGCTTGACCGGTGACGGTAATTGTTATCTCATCAGCTTGATTCGCACGTGCTAGCGAGCAGAAAGACGCCAATAAAAGAGCGGTGATGATCGGGATTAAGGTTTTAATAGGCTGAGTGCGGTGATTGTAATAAAGTTCTCGTTGCTTTTGGCACGTATTCTCGATTCCTGTTACTCAATTCCGGCTTCGGATTCGTCGCTCTCCCCTGAGGCTCTGGGCGTCGTTCTAAAAACTAGATTTTCCCAGTGAACGGGGATCGACCGATAGGCCGTGATGCAAGAAAAAGTCGGATAGCTATAATCGAAGACCTTATTGCCCGCGGCGCTTAAACCGAGAATTCGTGCGGTCGAAGTACCGGTGTTGCCCGAGAGTGCGTAATCAATCAGGTAGTTTTTTGGAGCATCTTCGTAGACACTGCTGCAGTACGGGCTAAGG
>JBHENA010000103.1:0-9680 GCA_046262275.1 Chthoniobacterales bacterium | reverse complement strand
CGACGAGGCTGTCGTCAGGCTTGGCGTCGTGCAGGGTGAGTATCACTGGCACCATCACGACAATGAAGATGAGTTCTTCTATGTGGTGAGCGGCCGATTTCTGATCGACCTGGAGGATTGCACGATTGATCTCACGCCGGGCAAAGGTTTCGTAGTGCCGAAAGGCGTTCAGCATCGCCCGCGCGCGCTTGAGCGCACCGTCATTCTGATGGTGGAACGCGCCGGAATTATCCCCACCGGGGGAAGCTAGCGGCAGTTTTGTTGTAGCGACGGCGCTTAGCCTGCCCTGAGCCTGCCGAATGGGTCGCCGTAGAACGCGAGGATTGCAGTGAACGCCGGTAACGCCTCGACACAGCGAGGCGGCTACAGCCTCGCTTCGGAGAACGCTGGGTTGTAGCCACGGCGCTGCGTCGCCGTGTTTTTCGCCCGGAAGCGGTACCAATCCTGTCGCAGTTCGGCTAATCGTCCGTTCCTCCCGCTTTCTTGCTCGCTTCTTTCAGCCGCGCGCGCAGCTCCGCGAGCCGCTTTTCCGTATAAGTAACTTCCGCATTATTCGCTTCGAGCGGCGCGAGCGAACCGCCCTCCGATTCGATTCCTGCCTTGGCTACTTTGGGTCGTTTCTTTAGCCATGCGGTCTGCTCCTGCACGAGTTTTTCGCGTTCTTTTGCCGACAGACGTTCATAGAGGCGGACATAGGCGATGAAAAGCTGCGCATCTGTCATATCCGCCACCTGTCGACTGAGCGAATTCATCTCCGCCTGGGAATTTGCCTCCTTCAACTGCTGCAGCGCCGAGTTGATCGATGGCGAAAGAGCCGGCAACCAATCTGTCGGGATGATTTTGTCCTTGGTCTGTCCGTAGCCTGAATCGGCAACGACGAAGAGGCAGAAGAGAGCTGCCGTTAAACAAGGAAAACGCATAGGTGATCGCGAAAGACCGGTCTCTTCTCTAATAAAGAAGAGGCGCAAAGGAAGCGACTCCATTCCACTTCGCGTGCGATTTTGCGTCTCTGCTGCGGATGTCACGGCGGGCTCGTATTTTTTCCTGCGTTTTCGCTGGTTCCGGCTTCCAGCATACGGATGCGCCGGTCGAGGTACGGCAGCCGAATGGTAAGCGTAAGGCCTTTCCCTTCGTTACTCTCGATTGCCATCTCGCCGCCATGTTCGCGCACGATCCGGCGCACGATGAGCAGGCCAAGACCGGAGCCTTCGCTCTTCGTGGTGTAGTAAGGCTCGAAGACACGGCTCAGGCTTTCCGCGGACATGCCGCCGCCGGTATCGGTAAAACTGACCAGCACGTGCGTCTCGTCTTTATCGGTGCGGATGCGCAGAATGCCGCGGCGCTTCATCGCTTCGAAGCTGTTTTTGATCACGTTGTAAAACGCCTGCTTCATCTGGTCGCGGTCCAATTCCAGCAGTGGCAGATCGGAGCGGAGTTCCTGCTCCACCACGATGTCGCGGTCTTCGATTTCGGCAGCGAAAAAGCGGACCGCCTCGTCGACAATGCTGTTGATGTTCTCCGGATGCAGCTGCGGTTTGGATGGCCGGATCGCCTTCAGAAATTGCGTGACAATGGAATCGAGCCGGCTGATTTCCGAGCGCGCGATCTCGATCGATTCCTGCAGCTCTTCCCGGAGATGGCCATCGAGCTTGCGCACGTTCCGCTCCATCAACTGAAGATGGATGTGGAGCGAATTGAGCGGATTGCCGATCTCGTGCGCGACCCCCGCGGCAAGCAGGGTGAGGGCGTTGAAGCGCTCGGATTCGATCGTTTTTTCGGTTGAACGGCGGCTCTCGGTGATGTCGCGCAGGATCATGGCGTGCCCGACGGGTTCGGCCTGCGCGCCACGCGCTCCGCTGTTTTGCCGTCGCTCGATCAGCAGCGGAACAATGTAGAAATTGATGAACCGGTTCGTCGGATAAAAAATTTCCATGTCGCGGGTGACGGCTCCGGTCGAGTTCGAAAGAGAATCCCACTCCAGCCCGCGGACGCGTTCGTCGAGACGTTTGCCGATTGAGTCCTCCGCCTCGAAGCCAAAGAGATCGCACGCCGTGTCATTCACGTAAGTGATTCGTCCCTTCGCATCAGTGACGATGATGCCTTCCTGGATCGAGTTGAAGACCGTCTCGATGAGGCCTTTTTCCTGCGCCAGCCGGAGCAGGTAATTTTGCACGTCCTCGGGACCGACGCGTCCGAGGCGCTCGATCAGCTTATCGAGAAAGCCGGATTTCATTCGGCGATTCTAGGCCGGCAACGCTGGAACGGGCAAATGGTAGGGACGCCGCGCTGCGGCGTCCGAACTGTGTGGAAAGTTAATGGAAGCCCGAATGTCTCCGAGGTCGCACGCACTTCGGACAGCGCAGCGCGCTGTCCCTACCAGATCATTCGACTCGTTAGGCTAACTTAATGCACGGGCTGGCGTTCGGCGCGCTCCTGCCGAGCTGCCTCGCCATCACCGCTCGTCCCGGCTCCCTCGGCCTCAGCGCGTTCTTTAAGCGCGGCTTTGCGGCTCAGTTTCACCCGGCCTTTATCGTCGATGCCGATGCATTTGACCCAGATCATTTCGCACATTTTCGCAACGTCTTCGGTGCGTTTGACGCGGAAGTCCGCCAGCTCGGAAATGTGAACCAAGCCGTCCTTCCCTGGGAAAACTTCAACGAATGCGCCGAATTCCTTAATCGAGACAACTTTGCCGTGATAAGTCTGGCCGACTTCGATCTCGCGTGACATGCCGCCGATGATCTCCTTCGCGCGCGCCATGCTCTCGGGGCTGGTCGCGTAGATGTGAACGGAGCCGTCGTCTTCGATGTTAATCTCCGCCCCGGTCTCCGCGACAATGCCTTTAATGGTTTTGCCGCCGGGTCCGATCAGGCCACCTATTTTCTCGGGATTGATCTTGATCGTTTCGATCCGCGGCGCGTATCTGCTGAGGTCGGGGCGCGGCTTGTCGATGGCGCCTGCCATGATCTGGAGGATTTTGGTGCGCGCTTCTTTTGCGCGGAAGGTCGCCTCCGCCATGATTTCGTGGCTGACGCCCGGGAGTTTGAGATCGAGCTGGAACCCGGTAATACCGGCTTCGGTGCCGCAGAGCTTGTAGTCCATGTCGCCGAAATGATCTTCGGAACCGATGATGTCGGTCAGCAGCTCGTAACGCTTCATCTGCCCGTCATCGCTCTTTTCCGTGACGAGGCCGACGCTGATTCCAGCCACCGGCGTCTTGATCGGGACGCCTGCGTCCATGAGCGCGAGCATGCCGCCACAAACGCTCGCCATAGAAGTCGAGCCGTTGGACTCCATCACTTCGCTCGAAATCCGAATGGCGTAGCGAAAGGTGTCGGTGCTCGGCACTACCGGCTCGAGCGAGCGCTCGGCCAGCGCGCCGTGACCGATCTCACGCCGGCTCGCGCCACCGGTGCGCCCGGTTTCCCCAACGCTGAAGGGCGGGAAGTTGTAGTGAAGCAGGAAGGTCTTCTCGTTCTCGCCGCCACCATAAGCATCAATCATCTGCGCCTCTTCGATGGGCGCGAGGGTGACGAGGGCCAGGGCCTGCGTTTCACCGCGCTGGAAAATGGCGGAGCCATGCGCGCGCGGGAGCACGCCGACTTCACAGGTGATTTGCCGCAGGTCTTGATAACCGCGGCCGTCCATTCGCTTTTGCTTCTCCAGCACGCTGATGCGGAAAGCCTTCTTCTGCACGTAATCGAAGGCTTGTGAGATCGCGAACTTGTCGGCATCGGGAAATTTCGCCAGCACTGCGGTCTTCACTTCCTCCTTGAGCGCGTTGACCGCTTTGCTGCGATCGACCTTTCTCTCGTTGTAGAGCGCGACTTCGATCCGATCCCCTGCCACCTGATACGCGATCTCGAGGATCTCCTGGTTCACGTTCATCAGTGGCATCTCGCGCTTCGGCTTGCCGATTTGTTGCGCGAGCTCTTTTTGAATCCGGATCATCTCCCGGGCGTGGCCATGAGCAAACTCGAGCGCTTTGACGAATTCCGCTTCCGGCACTTCCTGGGCGGCGCCTTCGATCATGATGACGTCGTTTTCCGTCCCCACGTAAACCAGATCGAGATCGCTCTCGTTCCGTTCGTCGTGCGTCGGATTAGCAATGAATTCGCCGTTAATCCGGCCGACACGCACCGCGCCGACAGGTCCGGCAAACGGAATGTCCGAGACGCAAAGCGCAGCCGACGCGCCGTTAATGGCGAGAATATCGGGATCATTCTGGCCATCCGCGCTGAGCAGAATGGAAATGATCTGCGTATCGTAAAGGTATCCCGCCGGGAAGAGCGGCCGCAGCGGCCGATCTGTCATGCGCGAAGTGAGCGTCTCTTTTTCAGAGGGCCGGCCTTCGCGTTTAAAATAACCGCCGGGGAATTTGCCCACCGCGGCCGCTTTCTCGCGGTAATCGACGGTCAGCGGGAACCAATCCTGTCCTTCCTTGATTTGCGTGGCGGAGACGGCGCTCGTCAGCACCATGGTGTCGCCGCACGAGACGACGACTGCGCCATCTGCGAGTTTCGCGATTTTACCGGTCTCGATGGAAACCTGCGTGGAGCCGATCTGGGCCGTGACCTTTTGTTGCATAACTACTTTTCTGGGATGGGCGAATCCCAGGCCGGTCACCCTGATTGTAGGTTTCAACCCCGCCGCAGCATGCAAGCTGGAAGCTCGCGCTACGTTTCGGAGCTGAAACCTCTAATCAGAGGTGGAACAGCGGCCCGGACTGCCGGGTTTACTTTCTTTGGTTAACGAGGCGTCAGGGCCGAGAGAGCGACCGAGGACGGAGCTACGATAGATCGAGCTGCGCTTACTTACGCAGGTTGAGCTTCTCGAGCAGGTTTTTATACCGCTCGGAATTCGACTTGCTCAGGTAGTCGAGCAAGCTCCGGCGCATCGCCACCATCTTGAGGAGGCCGCGGCGCGAGGAATGATCTTTCGCGTGGCTCTTGAGGTGGTCGGTCAACTGCCCGATCCGGCGGGTGAGAAGTGCGATTTGCACATCCGCGCTCCCGGTATCCTTCTCGTGCAGTTGGAACTGCCTCATGTCCATCGTGTCACTGCTTTCTGCCATAACGAAGTTGCCATTGTAGGTGAAGAATCCGCCTTCGCAAGCGCTACGGCGTGACAGGTCCGCCTTGGCAAGCGCCACGGGCATGACAGGTCCGCCTTGGCAAGGGCTACGGCGTGACAGTCCGCTTCGCAACTACGGCGCTGACCGCGGCCCCCGCAAGCCAGAGGCTTGCCAGCTTGTAGCCGGGGGTTGAGGTCACCCCGGGTGACCGATACCCCCGGATCATTAACAGACCGAGAACACACCCCGGCAGGGGTGGCAGAAATCCCGCCGTGCACATCTCTGCTGGCACCCCTGCCGGGGTGCGGATGCTTGCGTCCACGTATAATCCGGTGGTGTCGCACGCTTCGCGGCTCAACCACCGGTTAATGCCTGGCAAGCCTCCGGCTTGACCTGAATCGACGGCGTTTGTAGGGCGTTTCTGTGAAACGCCGGCGCCTGAGCGGAATCGGAAATCCGATGGCGTCTGACACAGACGCCCTACAATCGGATCACCGCTCGCCCGATCAGAAGTAGCTGAGCCAAGCGTCGCAGCGCCGTTGCTTCACCTCGGCGAACCAGCGGCAGAGTGGGTAGAGCAAAACGATCGCGAGCAGCCATATCGCGTAAACCCCGAGCAATCCGTAGCCATAGTTAGCTGGATAGGCTGCCGCCATCTCCGGCCCCCACGGCGGCCCGTTCCAAACGCCGCCCGCCTGTCCGTGCCTGATGTAGGCAAAGAGCACCGCCATTCCGTGAATGAGCGGAATGTGCAGCAAATAATAGAACAGCGGCACACGGCCGAAGACGATGAGCGGCTTTGACCACCGCCCGAGATTTCGGTCGAAAAACGAGAGCCCGATGATCGCGGGCCCGAGTGTCATGAGCAGGTAGAGGAGCGAGGGCGGATATTTGGTGCAGTTCAGCCAGGAAAAGAACGTGAGGAGCGCGTTCTTCTGCGGCGACCACGGCTTGGGATCACCATAGACGTTGATTCCGCGAATAACGAAAAACGCCACCGTCAGCGCGACGCCGAGCCAGAGCAGCGTCCGCCGTCGCTCGGTGCGTTCGCGTTTTAACAGCGCGCCGAAAGCGTAGCCGCACGCCATCACTCCAATCCACGGGATCAGGGGGTAAACGGAAAAGAAGAAAAAGCCGGGACCGATCTGAAACCCATCCTGCACATGAAGAATTTTCCAGAGCCAGCCGAAGGAGCCGAATGCCTCCGGCTTCACCGTGTCGAGCAAATTATGGCTCGCGATCATCACGCCGCCGAACAGCGCAATCGCCCACAGCGGCAGAAAAATCAGGGCGGCGAGCATCACCATCGACCAACCGAGTGCCCAGATCACCATCCCGGCGATGAAGTGGAAATCGATCCGGAAGGTCCATCCGAACTGGACCAGCGTCATTTCGAGCAGCACCAACCAAAGCCCTCGCGTGAGGAGAAACCGCGCCAGATCGCCTTTGGTTTTCCCGCGCCCCATTGAGAGGAACGCCCCCGTTCCCGCGAGGAAGAAAAACAACGGCGCGCAAAAATGCGTGATCCAGCGGGTAAGGAAGAGCGGAGCGGCGGTGCGTGTCAGGTCCGTCGGATCGAACAGCATCGCCTCGCGGCTAAAGAAATCGCGCACATGATCCAGTGCCATGATGACCATGACCCACCCGCGGAGCAGGTCGACCGAATCCAGGCGTGGTCGCGCGCCGGCGGGCCGGACTGGGATCGCGGACTCGTTCACGAGGGCCATTGAAACTTTGCCGCAGCACTACGAAATTCCGGGCGGCAGCCCTATACCGATCAGGGTTGCTCCGGAAGGTCAACTCCAGACGGCAATTCCGACTCGTCAAAGGCGCGGATCTTTGCCTGAATGGAAGACCGAAGCACAACCCACATCCTCTAAACATGAAAACAATCTCCGCCCGGTTTGACTACACGTTCCTGTGGCGATTTCGCCTCACCTTACTCGCGCTTCTCTTCACCCTTCCATGCGGACTCCTGCTCGCGGACGAAACCTGTTCCTCGCCATACCTTGCCCGCATCGAGGGTCAGGAAGATTTCGTCTATGTGTGGACGCTTGGCGTGGAAGGTCTCGGCGATGGTTCCGACAAGCTCGTGACCGTGGATGTAAAGCCTGGTTCGCCCAATTACGGCAAAGTTATCAGCAGCCACTCAGTCGGTGGCAGACACGAGGCGCATCATGGCGGTTTCACCGACGATCGACGCCAGCTCTGGCTGGCCGGTCTGGATAGCAGCCAGATTTTCATTTACGACGTCTACACCGATCCGGCGAAGCCGAAGCTGGTGAAGACGATCAAAGACTTCGCCGAGGCGACCGGTGGAGCGCTCGGGCCCCACGGCGTCTACGCCTTGCCCGGACGAGTGCTGATTCCTTGTCTCTCGAACGCGAATGATAAAGGCGGCCGTACTGCGCTCGTCGAGTACGGCAACGATGGCAACTACATCGCCACGCACTGGCTGCCGACAAAGGAAGACGCGCGCGGCGCCGCTGGCGCGGAGAACGCGGATGGCTATGGCTACGACGCGCGCGTCCTGCCGCGCAAGAACGCGCTCCTCACCTCGTCCTTCACGGGCTGGAAAAATTACACCACTGACTTCGCGAAATTGACTGCTGACGCCGAGGCCATGAAGCACTTCGGAAGCACCATGGTGATGTGGAATTTTCACACCCGCCAGCCGGGCAAAGTCTTCCAAGTGCCCGGCGCGCCACTCGAAATCCGCTGGGCCTGGGGCGAGAAACACAATTACGCGTTCACCGCCGCTGCGCTCACCTCGAAGCTCTGGCTCGTGCATGAAGATGACGGCGGCCAATGGCAGGCGAAGGAGATTGCTCCCATCAGCGACGTGAAAGGCGGCGTTTTGCCGGTCGATATCAGTCTAAGCGCGGATGACACGACTTTGTTCGTGAGCTGTTTCGGAGATGGTAAATGCCGCGTCCTCGACGTTTCCGATCCGCACAAGCCGCGGCAGATACTGGAAAAGGAGATCGGGCGACAGGTGAACATGGTGTCGCAGAGCTGGGATGGAAAGCGGCTCTATTTCACGAGCTCGCTTCTGGCCAACTGGGACAAGACAGGGAAGGATAACGAGCAGTTCCTGCGCGCCTACGCCTGGGACGGCAAGAATCTCGACCCGCGCTTCGATCTCGATTTCACCGCGCTTAAGCTCGGCCGGCCGCATCACATGCTCTTTGGCGCCGTGAAAATGGGGGACCGAAAGCCGCCAGTGGCGTCCCGATAAAAGTTGGCCGCTTTTCGTATGGATGCCCTACGCATCCGGAAGTTCGGAGCTGCGTTGGCATTCATCGCAGCGAGCAATGCCGCCTTCGGTGCGAGCGAAGACGCCATCAGCCTCTCGCGTAGCAGCGACTATGATTACGACCCGCCGGAGCCGGGGAGCTACATTCTCCCGGTGATAAAAGCCGCCGCTGACGGGCCGCTCCTGGACTCGCAAGCGGCATCACTTCGCCTCCGGGATATTACGGGCGGGCGTATCACAGTCTTGAGTTTTATCTACACCCGTTGCCGCGACGCTAAGGCGTGCCCCTACGCAACCAGCGTTTTGAATCATCTTCAACACGCGAGCGCGCGGGACAAAACACTCGCCAAAAATCTGCGCCTGGTCAGCATGAGCTTCGATCCGGAGCATGATACACCGAAGCGTTTGGCAGAGTACGCCGGATGGGTGCGTGACGATTCGGGCGGCTGCGAATGGCGTTTCGTGACTCCGAAATCAGCGGCTGACTTGCCGCCGCTTCTCAGCGCCTACGGCCAGGCTGTGAACAGGAAAACGGATGCGGCCGATCCGCAGGGCCCGCTCAATCACACGTTGCGCGTTTACCTCATCGACCGTGAGCGCCGCATCCGGAATATCTACAGTTCCGGCACGCTCGACCCGCGTTTGGTCCTGGCCGACGTGAAAACGCTGCTCATGGAAGAAGCGCGAGCACGATAGCTGGAGGGCAGTTTCGAAGCGGCCGGGCTATACATCTTTTTCGGCCTTTGCCGTGCGCGTGTCTCTTTGCAGCGCGGCTCGCGCCGTCCGCAGGTTGATTTCACGCCTCGAGCGAAAGGGTGAAGTGATGTGAGTCGATCTTCATCCGCTTCATAAGATAGAAGCGATGCGCGTCGAAGCGCTGCACGCCCGAATCGAGCGTCAACACCGCGCAGTTTTCCCGCCGCGCCTCCTCCACCAGCCAGTCGAAGAGCTGGCCCCCGAAACCGCGCGACCGGTCCGTTTCGCGCGTGACGAGATCGTCGACATAAAGCGTTCGGCCGGAAAAAAGGAGGTCGAAAACCCGGTAGCCGGCGGCAGCGCGCACTTCCCCCTCAGCCTCGAGGAACGCAAGGCAAAAGCCTTCCCCCTGCTGCCGTTCTACGCGTTCGAGGAATTCTTCGCGTGTGCTGAGATGCGGTCGCAGCTGACGCATCACATCGTAGCAGCGCGCGATCTCGGCGGCGCTTTCCGCGACCGCGATGGTGCACCTCATATCGAGGTGCGTTCGCGCTTTCCGTCGTACCAGAAAGCGAGGCGTTCGCGGCGGCGCAGCGACTGCCGGCCAGAGATCAGGATGGCAAACGTGCCGCTGAGAACGCGCCAGGCCGAGTG
>JBHENA010000102.1:0-9689 GCA_046262275.1 Chthoniobacterales bacterium | reverse complement strand
CTGCTCGTGCGTTCCGAAGCCGAGGAACGCAGTTTGCCTGAAACCGCTGTCTATCTCCTCCTCATCGTCTGCACTGCATTCGCCGTCTGGCAATCGGCGCACCAGCCCTTCCAGCTACCGACGATCGGCCTGATGCAAAGCGCGCCCGTCGCACAAACCACGGCCGCGCAGCGCCACGACGTCTAACCAGCAGCGCGCCGAAGCGCTAGAAACGACGACCGCGGCAGGAATTTAAAACGCCCAGCGTTCCCAAGTTCAAGCAACCAGAAAAGTCGCCCATGTTCTTCCAATCCTTCCTCCAAGACGTTCGCATTGGTCTGCGTGTTCTGATCAAGGAGAAGACGTTCTGTATCCTCGCTGTCACGGTGCTCGCGCTCGGCATCTGCGGGGTGACCACGCAGTTCACGGTGGTAAATGCGTTCGTGCTGCGCGGCTTCTCATTTCCGCATCCCGAGCAGTTGATGAGCGTCGGGCTGATCGACCCAAAGGCCGATGACAACCAGAACAACGGCGGCGCGGGCAACATCCCGTCGTCACAGGATTATGAAGACTTGCGCAGTGCCCAGCAGTCGTTCGCGATGATGTCGGGCTACCTGAACGGCTCCACCATCAACGTTACCTACAAAAACAGCCCCACTCGCTACACCGGCGGCTACGTCACGGAAGATTTTTTCAAGATCCTTGGAGTATCTCCGATTCTCGGGCGCGACTTCACCGGCGGGGACAACAAGCCCGGCGCGGAGAAGGTGACCCTGATCGGCCACGAAATCTGGCAGCGCGATTTCGGCGGCGATCCAAACATCGTTGGTCAGCCGGTTCGCATCAACGGAAAGGCGGCGACGATTGTCGGCGTGATGCCGCAGGGGTTTAAATTTCCAAACTCGGAGCAGCTCTGGGTGCCGCTCTATAACGAGTTTCCGGTCAAATCGCGCGAGGATCCGAGTGGAATTGGCCCTGCCATCCTCGGGCGGCTCAAGCCTGGCGTTAGCCTCGATCAAGTGAATTTGGAGTTCGCGCAGCTCGCCGCCAGGCTGGCGAAGGAATACCCGAAGACGAATGGGCAACTGACCACCGCGAGCGTGCAGCCGCTCCTGAAAAGCTTTGTCGGACCGCAGCTTCGCCAGACCGTTTACGCGATGCTCGGCGCCGTCATCGTAGTTCTGCTCATCGCGTGCGTGAACGTCATGAACATGCAATTCGGCCGGGCTGCTTTGCGCGCGAAGGAACTTGCCATCCGCGGCGCGCTTGGGGCGACCCGCTGGCGGATCGTGCGGCAGATGCTCACCGAAAGCCTGCTCGTCGCGGTGCTTGGCGCCGTCATTGGCGTGATCCTGGCTCATTGGGCGGTGGGATTGTTGGTGCGAGCCACCTCTGCATTACCGCAACCGCTGCCCTACTGGGTCAGCTTCACGATTGACGCGCCGGTCCTCCTTTTCACCGTCGGTATCACCTTGCTGGCGACGATCGTTTCCGGCTTCATTCCCGCGATCCTGAGCGCCCGCGCGAATCCCGCGGAAGTGATGAAGGAGGGAGGCCGCGGCAATTCCAGCCGGCTGGTGAATGTTTTGACGCGCGTGCTGGTGATCGGCCAGATCGCGCTCACTGCAGCGCTCCTGATCGCAGCTGCGTTCCAGATCAAGTCGATCCGGAATCAGATCACGGTCGATTACGGTTATGACGAAGACGCAGTCTACAGCGCGCGAATGGGCTTGTTCGAAGGCGATTACCCCACGCACGAAGCACGCCAGCAGTTTTTCGTCCGCGCTTTGCGCGCACTCCGCAACCATCCCGCGTTTGAAAACGCGGCCATGACTGCGCGGTTCCGGATGACGTTTGCCAATTTCGGCCAATACGAAGTCGACGGCCAAACCTATGTAACCGATCGCGATCGCCCGCGCGGCAACTCCGAAGCCATCTCCGATGGCTACTTCAGCGCACTCGGGCTGAAAATTCTGGAAGGCCGAGATTTCACGATCGAAGACAACGACGCGAAACAGCCGGTCGCGATCGTGAACAGCAGCTTCGCGCGCAAATACTATGGGAACCAAAGCCCGCTTGGCCGCCGCATCCGTCTCTTTAATCCCGCCAAACTGGAAGACTGGCGTACGATTGTCGGCGTGGTGCCGGACACCCTTATGCAGGGTCCGTTCAACCAGCAGACGGATGCTTCCGGTTTTTACATTCCGCTGCTGGGAGTGCCGCCGGCGCCTCAGTTCGTGACGGTTGTCGTTCGCCCGCACCAGGGCCAGCGTGCCGACACTCTCGGCCCAATTCTCGGTCAGGCGGTGGCACAAATCGACGCAAACCTGCCGGTCTATTTCGGGGGCACGCCCGCGCGTCTGCACGACGAGATCCTCGGAGCCAATCGCATCATCGCGACGCTCTTCACAATCTTCGGAATTACCGCGGTCGTGCTCTCGGCGGTGGGGCTTTACGGTGTGATGAGCTTTTCCGTTAACCAGCGGACGCAGGAATTCGGGATTCGCATGGCTCTCGGTGCTGATGCGGCGCGCATTGTGCGCATGGTCATGACACAAGGCGCCTGGCAGCTGTCGATCGGGTTGTTCCTCGGCGTCGGCGCCGCGGCGCTGCTCCTTGGGGTGATCGGCGCCCAGGCGCTCCAGAATTTTCTCTTCAAGGTAAACACTTTGGATCCGTGGATTTACAGCGCCGTTGTATTGCTGCTTAGCGCCGTGGCGGCTGCGTCGTGCCTGGTTCCTGCTCGCCGTGCCACGCGGGTCAATCCGATCGTGGCCCTGCGTGCCGAATAGCGCTCGCGGAAATGGACCGAGCTGTCGCCGATTGAAGATCGAACAGACGGCCGCAGAAAATGCTTGTCGTGCCGCCCGCGAGTGCACACTCTGCGCTCGGTTAACTCAATTCTTATGAAAAAATCACTCCTCACGATTATCACCTGTTTGCTTGGCGTGGCCTTCTTCATCTCTTGCACCAACAAGAGTGAGACAATGACGACCACTTCAAGCAGCTCGGAAAAAGCGGCTGCCAAGAAGGGCACCACCAGCGGCACGACGAAAAAGTCATCGAGCAGCACCGGCACGAGCTCGAGCAAAAAGAAGAGCTCCGATACGGATGCTTCTTCGACTTCGTCATCGCCGTCTCCTTCGCCGTCTCCGAGCCCGGGGGAATAGCGCTCCGCGCAAATTCAGAGCCGAGGGTGCAGCTGACGAATCGGTCAGCTGCACCTTCGCGACCTTAATGCGGCCCGGCCCGGGGTTTTCCAAGCCTGCCGTCAGCGGCTTAGAATTCGTTTTTTGGAACGAGTGCTGCCGCTCCGCACGCCGGCGCAATCGCAGCGCTCGTTCTCTCGAAGCGGCCCTCAGCCACGCCGCAACCGGTGCGGCAGGCGCTTAATGCTTCCGCTATCGACATCCTCGGCCCGGGATCGATCGCGCCTCTGGTCGCGGCATCATTATGGCTCCCGCCGCGGTGCAGGCGATCGCCAACGTGCTGCCGGACGACTCCGTCACGGGAGTTGAGGCGAAGGGCGAAGCCGCAGAAGCGGGAAGCGAGTAGGAGCCGGGTTGCTTCGTTCGAGCTGTTGTAGCGACGCCGCTCTGGCGGCGTAGGTTGGGTGATCAACGGAAAGGCGTGCACTTCCCGCCTCACATGCGATTCCCACCGTAATGAAGCGCTTAGTTTTTTTGCTTCTGGCGATCACTGCCTCTATTACTTCTGCTTTTGCCGCCGAAGATGTTCGCGCGGCGCAGAGCCGCTTGAAGCAGGAGGGCTTCTATCTCGGTGAGCTGAACGGCATTTACGACAGTGAAACAGCCGCCGCCGTCTCACGGTATCAAATCCGGAATGGGCTCGAAATTTCCGGACAGTTGGATGGGAAAACCGCCAAAGCGCTCGGTCTGAAAGGTGCAAAAGGTGACGCAAAGGCGAGCGAATCCGGATCCGAAGCATGGCGACATCTGCGAAAGCCGGACCGCCAGTACCTGGCCAAAGTAGATTCGAGTAAGGTATCGACTCTTTCGGCAACGCCATCGGGACCCAAACCGCCTGCGGATGGCGAATATCAAATGCTCGGCTTGAGCCGTGAACGCCTGCGCGATTACGTCGGCGCGTTTGTTCTTGCGGGCCTCGATCCGGAAGTCGGCGCGGAGATAGAGTTCTTTGCCGATCGGGTCAAGTACTACGAAGACGGCATTCTGGACCGCGAAAAGATCCGGCGCGACCTCCAGCGTTACAATAAGCGCTGGCCGGAACGGCATTTCTGGCTCCACGGCGAGATTGATGTTCAGCCCCAGGCGGACAGCAGCCTGCGTGTCAGCTTCCCGCTGCGCTTTGAACTCCGAAACGGCTCTCGCCGTTCCTCGGGCAAAGTGCAAAAGGAGCTCCTTCTGGAAGTCACGGGCGAAGACCTGCAGATCATCGGCGTGAGCGAGCGAAAAATAAAATAGGGGAGCTGGTTCCGGGGCGAATTTGCCGCGGCCTAACCGCCCTTAACGGGATTCCTGTTCGGATAAGGTGGAACCGGAGGCAGATCGTAGCGCTTCGTTTTCAGCTCGGTCTTGATTTCTTCAATTGCTTTGTCGAGCTGCTGATCTTCGCCGCGGAATTCTTTCGCCGGATCGTTGTCGACTACGATGTCAGGCTCAACACCCTTGCCTTCGATGACCCACTCCTTGCCGTCTTTGGAATAGGGGGCGAATTCAGGCCGGAAGAATTGGCCGCCATCGGTTAGCGGAAGTGGATCGCGAATCCCAACCACGCCGCCCCACGTGCGTTTGCCGATCAATTTTCCCAGGCCCATAGCCTTGAAGCGGAATGGGAAGATATCGCCGTCCGAGGCTGAGAACTCGTTGATCAGCGTGACCATGGGGCCGAGGAAAGTCTGCGGCGGATTTGTGTCAGGCATTCCGTTGCGGGCGATCTCGACCATAACGAGTGCGCGCCGAAGTCGTTCGATCACGAGCGGCGAGACGAAGCCGCCGCCGTTGCCGCGCACGTCGACAATCAACGCTTTTTTGCGGATCTGCGGAAAGTAGAGCTTTGTGAATTGGTTCAAGCCGGGCTGGCCCATGTCTGGAATGTGCACGTAGCCCACTTCGCCCCCGGTTTTCTTGCTCACCTCCTCTATGTTCTTCCGCACCCACGCGAGGTAGTAAAGCGGCGCTTCGTCGGCTGTCGGCACCACCGTCACGTCACGCGCTCCATCCTCCGCAGGCTTGCTGTTGACCCGCAAAATGACCTGCTTGTCCGCGGTGCCGATAAGCGCTTCGTAGAGATTGGCCAATGTGGAAACGGGCGTCCCGTTGATCGCAAGGATATAATCGCCAGCCTTCACGTTTACGCCGATATCGGTGAGCGGGGAGCGAATGTGTTTATCCCAATTTTCACCCGGCAGGATTCGATCAATCCGGTAAGCGCGCGTGGCGGGATCGCGCGTGAGCTGCGCGCCGAGCAAGCCTAGCTTGATTCGCGGGGTTTCGGGACGCTCGCCCCCGCCGACATACGCGTGGCCGTTGTTCAACTCGCCGATCAGCTCACCCATCAGATAAGTGAGGTCATTCCGGTGATTCACGAACGGGAGAAGCGCAGCGTATTTGTCGCGCATCACCTTCCAATCGATTCCGTTCATATTCGGCGCGTAGAAGAAATCCCGCATCTGGCGCCAGGCCTCGAAGTAGATCTGGTTCCACTCCGCATGCCGATCCAGTTGCATGTCGAGTCCTTCCAGTTTGAGTTTGTAGTCCTTCCCGGCCTTCTCATCCTTGATCTCGAGCTTGTCTTTCGGCAGGTCGATCATGGCGTAGTCTTTGTCGATTTTGACCAGCATCTTCTTGCCGTCGGTGGTGATCTCGTAGCTGTTCACGTCCCCGAGCACGGTCTCTTTGCGATCCTCGAGGTTGTAAACACAGAGGTGCCACTTGCGGTTATCGGCGCCGGGGTCCTCCTCGTCATCGACCGCGTCATCCGCGACGGTGCGGCGCAGGTAAAAAACACGATCCTCAATCATTCTCAGATTGCTGTAATCACCGGAGGCAATCTTTTCGATCCCAACAAGCCGGTTCTGAATGCCGTCCGTGTCTACTTTTACGGCGACCGGTTTCTTGGCTGGTTTATCCTTGGCCTCTTTTCCTTCGGCTTTTTTGTCGTCGCCTTTTTTCTCCTCGCCTTCCTTCTCCTTGTCTTCCTCCTTCTTCTTCGCCTTGCCCACTTCATCGCTCCGCGGGCCCAGAGGCGATTCGGTTTCCTTGGCCAGAGTGACCAGATAGACGCGCCCCATGTCGCGATAGACATTTGAGAAATCGGTTTCGCCGAAGATCGGTTTGAAGTCCCGGCTCGACGTCAGCAGCAGATACTTCCCATCGTCGCTGAAGGTGGGATCGCTCGCCGCGTACCAATCGTCAGTGACGGCCACTGGTTTTTTGTCCGCGGTCGAGAAAAGATAGACTTTCGGCGCGCCGTTTTCCTCCGGCCGCGACCACGCGATCCATCGACTGTCTGGGGACCAATCATAGCCGCGGATTTCGCCGAACTTATCGTGGTCCACCTGCGTGACCGCTTTCGTGGCTACATCGATGTAGCGCAGCCGCTGCAGACGATCGCTCCAAAGCAGCTTCTTGCTGTCCGGTGACCAGATCGCCCTGTAATAATAGGTGTCGGCATTGCTGGTCACCTGTTGCGGCTCGCCTTTTCCATCCTGCGGTCGCACGTAAAGTTCGTTCTCGCCGGTCGCGTCGGAATTGTAAGCGATCCATTTGCCGTCCGGCGACCAGACCGCATCGCGCTCGTGCGCGTTGGAAGTTCTGGTCAGATTGCGCGGCGTCCCATCTTTCCCCGGCACGGAGAATAAATCTCCGCGCGCCACCGCGATTACGCGCTGCCCGTCCGGCGCCGGGGTGATGGATTGGACATGCTTGGATGCATCCACCAAACCCGCCCGTCCGGAGGCAAGGTCCTCCTTGATCTCGATCGGCACTCGCGCGGCTTTTTGTGTAGCGAGATCGTAGCGCCAGATATAGCCCGCTTGTTCGAAGACAATCGCGTCCTTTCCAATCGACGGGAACTTGATATCGAAATCTTTGAACGTGGTGAGCTGCTTCGTCTCTTTCGTCGCCGCATCGGTGGAGAACAGGTTCATCCAGCCGTCGCGGTCCGAGATGAAGTAGATGCGGTTGTCGGGGCCCCACATCGGGCAGATGTCTTGGGCCGGATCGTTCGTCAGGTTTTCCGTTGTGCCGGTCTTGAAATCGTAAATCCAGACATCGTCCGCCATGCCGCCGCGGTAATGTTTCCAAGTGCGGAATTCGCGGAAGACGCGGTTGAACGCCAGCTTCGAATCATCCGGCGAGAAGGAAGCAAACCCGCCGCGCGGAAAGGGTAATTGCTGCGGCAGCTCCGCATCCATCCCAACGGTATGAAGCTCTCCAGTGAAGGAATTGTAAGACTTCATCCGGGAGCGGAACACGACCAGCGGCTTCGTATTCGCCCAGGTGAGCACAATGTTGTTCGGCCCCATCCGGTCCGAGATGTCGTCGCGGCCGAGCGTGGCAGTGGTTGTCAGACGCTTCGGCACACCACCTTCGCCGGGCATCACGTAGACCTCCGTGTTGCCGTCATAATGCGAAGTGAACGCCAGCTGTGCCCCATCCGCAGAGAAGCGCGGAAACGAGCTGTAGCCGGGGCCATCCGTCAAGCGCCGCGCGACACCGCCCTCCTTTCCGACGGTGTAAAGCTCCCCCGCATAGCAGAACACAATGTCCCTGCCGTTCGTGGCCGGAAACCGCAAGAGGCGCGTGGTCTCAGGACTCTTCTGGGCGGAAACAGAAGCAATCGGCGGCAGGGGAGAGGCCAGGATCAGGACAGCGAGGCAAAGTCGGAAGAACGAAGGCATAAGTGGACAAGAGACACCCACCCGATGCTCCCATGCAACCGCGATCTCACTCCCGCGTACCTGCTTGCGAGCGGAACCTCACGCTGGAACCAGTTCCGGCTTGGAGAGCGAGACTTCCTCTTCGGCTTCTTCTTCGCTCGTTTGCAATGGAGCAAAGCGGTCCGCGCGAAATCCCCGCTCGATTCCATGGGCATTCACCGGCCCCGTGATCTCGCACAGGTAAACCGCAGTCTCGCCTTCTTCACCAGTCATCCCGATCCCCGGCACGATGTCGCGGATGGTGTAGGTGGTGCCTTCCTTCGGCAGCTCGGAATACAACTGCTCGATTCCGAGTGGGAACTTGCCGTCTACGCACACGACCTTCTGATTCGGAAGAAACATCGCTATAACACAAGCGGCCAGCAGCCCAAGTCAACGGCTCGAGAAAAGCAGAAAATCCAAAGAGTAATGGCCGGGCCCGAGGAGAATGATCACGACCATTAACACAGCCAGATTGAAGGCGTATTCGTTTCCTGGCGGGTTGTTGGTGATCAAATAGCCGCCGCCTTTGTGACCGATGGTGGCGGCGACGCTCATCGCGATTAGACAAACAAAAGCCGCGACTCGTGTGCCGAGGCCACAGGCGAGGAGGGCGCCGCCCACCAGCTCGGTGAGCATCGCGATTCGCGCCTGCAGCGCAGGGAAGGGGACTCCGAGCGATTTCAACCAGGCGGTAAACCCAGTCATGTTGCCCGGGCCGACGATACCGAGTTTGCCCAGGGCGTGCACGACGAAGCAGAGACCGAGCGCGATCCGAAGGATAAGGAGAGCGGAATTGATAAGGGCGGGGCTCGAGGAAACGAGAAAGCGCGAAAGGTCCACGAGTTTAAACGACAGCAAATCGAGCCGCCGGTCGAGAACAGAATGGAGCGGGAAGGCGGCTCACGACGGCTGCCTTCTCCTACTGATGGCCGCGTAAGCTGGAGGCGCTGCTGCGGCAAAGGAAGGCGCCTACGCTGCCGCCGTCGCCGCGCTCGAGAGATAATCGCGTGTGATGGCTTCGATGTTCATGTCGAGCCACTCCGCCATCGCCGTATCTTCTTTCAAGTTCTGGGTCAGGAGCGGCACGATCGCTTCCTCGCCCGCGGCGGTTGCGCCCGCGATCAACGACTTGTAGCAGGCCACCTCGAAGTACTCCGAACCATAGGCGGCGAGGAAATCCTTCACGCGCTCGTCGCGCGCAAACATGGTCGTGAGACCTTTGGCTAGTTCCGTCATCTGCCCCGTTGCGCTTTTCAGGGCCGAAGGAGCGCTGCCCAGGATTTCGAGGCAACGCGCGATGCGATTCGCGTGTTCCTCCGTTTCATCGCGGTGAATGCGCGCGCGCTCCCGCACAGCGCGATGCACATCCTCGTTCTCGGCCTGTTTGCGCAGTGTTACCTGCAGCCCCCGCTCCATCGCGTAGGCATCGTTGAGCCAGGCGATTAGTGCATCGCGTCGTGTAGTAGCCATAAAGTTCGTTGGTGATTGCGAATTGTTTCCTCCAAGAGAACGCGCGGAGCCGCGGTCTTGGATGCAATTCGCTCAGCTCGCACAACGCCCCGTTCCTTCTCACGCTCACTAGGTACGGGAAGAGTAAAATTGGTCATCCCGAGCCAGCGCAGACGACGAGGGACCTCACACGAGGTGTTTGGCCACACGAACAATGGTCGTGTGGTTCGTCAGCCCGGGTGAGGTCCCTCAGCGTCTACGCGCTTCGGGATGACACCCTCCGCCATCCGCTATTTCACAGACGGCAGTCAGCCCATATAAAATCCGCCGTTCACATTCAAGACGTGCCCGGTGA
>JBHENA010000101.1:517-9737 GCA_046262275.1 Chthoniobacterales bacterium | reverse complement strand
GCGTGGATGCGGTTTGTTGAGAAATTTTCGCGAGGCCTTTCGTTTGGCGCGTTCCAGCCCCTCCGCGACTCCCAGGCGCTGTCGTACAGGAGATCGAGTTTTATTCGGGCGCCGCTTCCTTGCAACCATCGGATGGAGTGCTCGCTGGCTAGAAGAGCGGCTACTGAATCTTGCTCCACCTAGTCCAGGTAAGGCGCTGCACGAGATCGTCCGCCTTCGCCGTTCGCTCGGCGCGCGCTTCTTCGCGCAGCTTTTTCCAGATCGTGAGCCCGGCCTCGAGAATCGCGCCGCCCACTGCGACCACCGCGCCGACAGAGTGTTGTGGCGCGGGCGCGCCCGACTGTTTCTTCGCGAAATCGACGAAGTCTTTCGTCGAAGCAGCCGCCTTCGCCGCCAAGGAGTTGTAGGTCGGCGAAGTGGCGAGGTTTTCCTTGTTGATAATTCCCTGCCGCATCGCTTCCAGAAACCCTTTGTTTCGCGAGGCCGCTTCCCGGTATTTCTCTTCCGCGGTCGCCAACACCGCCGCATTTACGTCGGGCTGGTGCTTCAGTTTTTCGGCCCACTGCTCCGCGAGATCTTTCTGTTGCGCGAGCGTGGCCGTGGCGTCGGTGATTGAGCTGGCGGTCTCCTTCTTCGTGCCGGCGCTTTCGCATCCGGAGGAGAGGAAAAGCGCGATGACGGCGAGAGAGTTGATCGGTGCGATGCGGATGTTTTTCATGAGGCAGTAATAGTTCACGGTTTCGGCTGAAAGAGTTTGTAGGCTTTTTGAAAACGATTCTGCACGAGTTCCGGCAGTTCAGTCGCCTTCCAGACGCCGAGGAAGACCAGACTGGCGAGGAGAAGCGAGAGAAGGGTTGCCACTACCCGGTTGAGCCACGGCCATCGCCTGATCCACAGTTCTAACCAGGAAGTGGCGAGGTGAATGGCGAAGGTCACCGCCACAATCATGAGGCCGCCCTTTTGTACGGGACCCACCCCGAAGATCAGCCCGACCATGAAGAGGAGAAGACCGATCACATACAAGAGCGAGCGCCAGTAGCGCCAAAGCAGCTCCGGTGCGCTGCGCGGAAGCGAAAGCTCCAGAATCCCGCTGAACACCGCAGCCACGCGCGTGACGAGCGCGGGGATTTCCTTGCCCGCTTTTCCGCTCTCGGACGCCACGTTCTGCAACATTTTGCCGAAAATTTTCGTGGCGCGGCTCACGACCTTTAGCAACTCGCCGCGATCGAGCTCCCGATCCACCGCGTAGCTCTCCTTGTAATGACAAAGCAGTTGCTCATCGCTCTTGCAGAAGGTGATGAGGCGCTGCATGGCGTCGTTCAGCTGTTCGGAGTCGCCGACGAAATCCGCCACTCCGGCTTCGAGTTTGTCGCGTTCCGTGCGGGGCAGAAGGCGCTGCAGCACTTGCCAGACTTCTGCTCGTTGCGCTCCGCGCAAATGGTCGTTCAAAATCGCGGCGTGCAGATCGTCAATCACAAGGTCTGCCACCGTGCGGCGAGCGCTTCGCGCCTCGCTGTTCAAGCCGGGATGATCGCCAAACGCATCGTCGGTTGCCGCCAGCTGGGTATGCGCGGGAGTCTTTGCCAGAAGATTGCGCACCAGAATTTCCGCGCCATCGAGACGACCCCAAAGCATGTCGTTCTTGCGCCACACCTCCGCAAAGAACGCACCGAAGGAAAAGAACTCCGTCCCCGCGAGCTTCCTGCGACCCTTCTGGTTTTCGCACAGGTTTTTCGCGTCACCAGGGCTGACGCGAAGAATATCCACATGCGGGGTCTCAGCGGAACCGGCACCGTACTGCACCGGGAAAATCGCCATGTCGTAGTAGTGAAAATGCCGGTGAATCCGCCATAACACCTCGCGCGCGGTCCTCTCTTCCCCTGAAAAACCGTCCGGTGAAAGCGCCGCGGCGCTCATCGCCGAGGTCTTCTTGAAAACAGCGATGTAGTGTCCGGCGATCCGGTCGGAGATATCTTTGAGCGAGACTTCGCGGGTCTTGTCCTTAACTACTGTGCTGATCTGTTGCCGGTTCTGAGTCCAGCGCGCAATTTCCTCTCGCGGGAGCGCCTGCTTCAGCGCGGCCAGCAGCTCCTGGTCGCCACGAATCTGCCGCCCCACCATCCGCAACTCGAGCAGCACTTTCGCGAGGGCGCGCTTGATCTCGAGCAGCGCACTGCGAAAGCGCCGCCATCTCTCGGGATCCAGTAGCAGCGCCGCTACTTCTTGCGGCAGCAGATCGCGCTCCGTTGCTTCCGGCGAGTCCGGCCCCAGACGGTAGAAGTAGGTGATCTTGCGATGGAGAAAGAATAAGCGGCGCAGGCGATAGCCCGGGTCGAAATCGAGCAGGAAACGCGTTTGCGTCTTCGGCCACCAATTTTTTGCGATCAACTCGGGCGCCGGATCTTCGACAAACCAGCAATTCGTCCATTCCTCGATTAGCTGCCGCACCGCCACGCTTTCGTCAGAGCTTCGCGAATAACCGAGCAGATCCGTCACGAGGACCGCCAGATCGGCTGTCACACTCGCCATCTTCAGACGGTGATAAATCCCGTAGGAGATTCCGCGTCCACGTTCTTCGATCATCTCCTTCAATGGCGTGGCGGCGAATTTGTCCGCCTCCTGTTGGCGGCTTCCGGCTTCGGTTACGTCTTCTATCAACCCTTTCTTGATCGCGAAATTCACATCGCGATCGACCTCGCGCGTAACAGCGTCGATCTGCTCCAGCAGCCGGTTGCGCTCCAGCACTGCCTCCAGATCTTCGCGGATGGTCTCGTAGCGCGGGAGACCGATCAGCGCTGCCATCGAATGTTCGAGCGCGTTCGGCTTCAGCCTCTTGCTTGCGCCGGCCGTGCCCAGCGACTCTGGATTCGGCTCGATGTAAAGGAGCTTGCGCGAAACGGGCCGCTCCGCCTGCCGGCGCATCAATGCGCCAGTGGCATAGCTGAACGGCTTGTTGTCGAGGAACCCCCCATCGCCAAAATCCCGCTTCCAAAAATCGCCTGTCTCCTCGGTCTTTGCGTAGTCGGAGTAGAAGCGGGACCAGTCGACGCGCCCTTTCTGAATCATCGCGCGGTAATGCGGCCACGCTTCCAGCACCGGCTCGATGTCTTCCAGCCGCATCGGCTCAAAGGCCGGCGGGATGGAAGAAGTGCAACGACCTGCAAACGCGAGCAGCGGATTAAGATCGCTCCCGAAATCGCTGCTCAAACTGCCGTAGCGGAAGCGGAAAACATTGCGATGCCGCAGTTCATCGACCACCACGCCATTTTGGATCTTGATGTGAATCGGCAGGCCACGCAGGTCCGTCGCGGTCACGTAGAGATCGAGCTCTTCGACTAATGGCGATGCTGGCGGCGGCGTATCGCTCACATTGTCCGCAGCCGCGCTCCGTCCGTTCCCCTGGCCCGGGAAATCCATTTCGTGGAGCGCCGTGAGCAGCTTGTCGTACATCCGCTGACTGTTGAGGAGCGAGGCTGGATCCTTTGGAAACGCAAGGTGCGGTTCGTCCTTCACCGATTTTGCGTCATTCAGCAGCACGCCAATATCGCCCTCGTTCATCCAGAGTTCCTTCAGGCCCCGCATGTCCTGGTTGTTGGCCAGGGCTTTCGCGAGAAAGATCGAGTTTAGACCGCCCGCGGACGTGCCGGAGAGAACGTCCACCACAAACCGCGTCCGAATGGGCTCGGCGGAGTCGCGCCGCAGGAGGTGCGCGTCGTGGCGATCGCTATCCAGGTACTGGCCCAGCCGGCGGTAAACCTTTGCGCTCGCGCTCAAGTTTTCCGTCGTCCAGAAACTGTGGGATTCGCTCGCGTCCGGCGCGGTAGCGCGCGCCAGCTCGAGCAGCTCCTGCGCGACGCCGTTGATATAGATGCAGAGCGACACACCGCCGTACATCACGACCGCGTAGCGGATTTCATTTGTGAACTGGATCGGCGGTTTGCCGATCAGCGGCGCGGCGGGTTTGCCGGGTTGATCCATCGAGTGGTTGTTCGGGTTAGAGCAAATCAAACTCCGCCCAGACAGCGGCGTGATCGCTGGCCGCGCTCGTATCGCCGGTGATTGTTGCAAGTGGCGGATATTTCGCGCGCGTTTTCTGCGCGCTGGCCCATACGCCCCGCCGCTCGATGCCTACCTGCTGGAGGCGCGGCCAAAGCGCTTCGGAAACGAGTAGATAATCGATCTGATTGTTCTTGCTCGGAACTGCGTCGTCGCGATGCGTCCACCGATCCGCGCCCGCGGGAACTTTCTCGAGAACGTTCCGCAAACCAGCGCGCCTCAACAGCGGTGCGAGGGAATCGGAGTTCGGCAATTCATTGAAGTCCCCCGCCACCACCACCCATCGCTTGCGCAGATCGAATCGCTTCAGGATCTCCGAGACGCGCTCGGCCTGTTTCTTCCGCTTCGCATCGTTCGCTTTCTTCGAGCCGTAACCGCGGCTTTTGAAATGATTGACCAGCACGTAAAGCCCGCGGCTGCCGGGAAGATCGATTTGAAACTCCGCACAATCGCGGCTGAAAAGAGGCCGCTGCGTTTCCGGATCCGGATCGTCCACATGGCTACGCATGTCGCGAATCGGCCAGCGGCTTGCCAGTGCCACATCGATCCCGCGATCGTCGTTGCCGTCGATCAACATCGCGTGCGGATAAGGCGCGCTTTTGAGAATCGTCTCGTTAAACCGCTCCAGCACCGGGCGGCTCTCCACCTCCACCAGGCAAAGCACGTCCGCCTTTATTTCGCTGATGATCCGGCCGGTGTTTTCGATCGCTGGCGCGCCGACGAGTTCTCGTCGCCAGTCGATCCAACCTACCCAATCCGCGCGACCTTCTGCGACGACTCTGCCTTTCGAGACCAGCCGCCGTCGCGTCTCCTGCAAAAAGAACGGGCCAGTTTCCCCCAGCGCCTTGTGCTTTTTCAGGATCGCGAGAATGCCCGCTTTGTCTCCTTCGCTGTAAACCGGCTGCGCGATGAGTGTCTGCAGTGCGGCAACATCGGCGAGCACTTCCGCGTTCTTGGTCGAATCGCTGCCAGCCAGCGCCCGCGCCCGGCTGAACAAATTCTCGACGTTGTAAGTGGCGATGCGCACAAGCGGCGCGGGCGTCTCCTCAGACGATGGCGATCTCCACGAGGCGGGCTTCGCGTTCGCGGCGTGTGATGAGCCCGCTCAAGCCTAATCCTTCCCAGAGCCGTTTCATCTCGCGGAGCTCAGCCGCGATTTTGCGGAGATCGTAGGGCGGCTCGCCCGCGAGCACCTCTTTGATATTGCGCATCTCCTCGCGGCGTTCGCCTTTCATCGACGTTCCGCGATTGAAGACGAGACTGAGCAGCGCGCCCTGCGCGTTGCCCGGCAGCTTGTCCGCATTTGGAAAGGCAGTCAGCATTTTCTCATAATACTTGGGCACCGTGGCGCGATAGAACACGTCGTCAGCCGCCTCGATGCTGATGTTGATGTCGCGGAACTGCGGGCAAAGCTCCTTCGCAGCCGCACCCGTTTTGCCGATCGCAGTGCTGAGCCGCTCCAGTTCCGGCCCGTTCAACCACTGCTTCCAATCCGTCACCATACCGGCTTTGGATTCCGTGCCCGCGCCCAGATCATAACCGTGCCCGAGCGAAACACCGGAGTCCCCGCCGGGGAATTTCCACGGCTGATCCATCCCTTCTTCATCGATGATAAACTCGAGCGCCTCGCGCGGAATGCCGCCGATGCCGCGCGTGTTCGGCAACATGTCCGGCGCCGGCGCGGCGTTGCTGACAAAAACCCCTTCGGCCGGGGTTGCGACAAAACGCCAGCGGATAAATTTTCGCACCAGGCTTTTAGCGCGGACCTTTTCCCAAACGCCGTCGCCCGTGACGCTGTCGCGATCGCCGCGCCCGTTCGTGTTTCCCTCGATGGAGCGGAAGCTGGTTCCCGCGGAGGCGGCTTTGACGAAGCTGATGTGCGAGAAATCAAACACCGCGATCATCCCCGGCTCGACTGCTGAATTTGGAGGAAGGATTTCCTGCTCGAAGCGCCTGGCCCAGTTTATGTAGTCGAACGCACCGGCGGTCTTCGGGCGTTTCGCTTCGACCTCTTCGTTCCTCCATCCCAGCGCCCGCCGCACTTCGGGATACGCATTGAGCCACTCGCGCACCACCCAGGAGGTGAAGGCGGCGCACCAGGGCCACGCACCGAGCGGGCGCAAGTCCGTCGCACGTTGATATTCGCGCACGCGCACCCCGCAATTGTTCCCGCCCACTTCACGCACGCCCACTTCGCGCTGGGCGATCTCTACCAGCTTCAGGAGCAGCTCTTCGCGCGCGCTCGCGCTGGCGGTTGTTTCCTTCGGCACCACGAGCAAAGCCGCACGCAGCTGGTCGATCTTTTCGAACGTGTCGGGCCCCGCTATCCCGTCGACATCGAGTGCGAATTTCTTCTGGAAAGACTTGAGCGTGGCTTCCGTTTTCTCGCCGAAAGTGCCGGTGCCCTTCAGCTCTCCTACCGGGAGCTTAAAATGACCTGCCTGCGCGAGTTGATTGAGCGTTAGTTGCAATTGCGCCACTGCGCTTCCGTTGCTGCCGAGACGTAGGATCATGGGTAAAGCACTGCGTAGGTTTGGTTCAGGTCATGGAAAGCGAATCATTCTTCATCACCCAGGGGTGAAGGAGAGGGTATTGGTGATGGACTCGGAGATTCGCCTGGAGTGCGAGCTGGCGTGAGCGCGGGTGTGGTGGGTGTCGGCGATGGCACCGGCTGGGCAAGCGCGGACCTGGACAAGTCATTGATAGTTTGCTCGTAGGCGGCATTCATCGCTTTCACCAGGCGCAAGAGAGGCAGTTGAGACGCGCCTATCCCTGGCAGACTTTTGATCTCCTGTCCGTTGGCCTCAGCGAGAACGCGCCATGCAATCTGCAGGGCGACCGAAACTTTTTCCTCTTTCGGATCTCCGGCGGCCGCCCCCAGGTCAATGCCGGTTGCATCCAATTCTGATTTGGGAATCTCCTCTCCGCCAATTTTCGCGGCCGATGCAGCGAAAGCGGACAACATGATGCGCGCATTAGCCTGCTCGGCGGAATCCGCCGTGTCGTCCTTCAGCTTGGCGAGGTCCTCTTTTGCTTCCTTGTACCAACCGACTTTCTTCGACGATGTTCCCTGACAGGTGATAAGAAACGCGCGGAGCATCCTGGCCGTCCACCGGTCGGATTTCGATGCGTTCGGACGTTCGAGAATTCTGGCGAGGTATGGCTTCGCCTCACTAGTCTCGACTGAGTCGCCAGTGAAAACGTCGCTTCCCGCAGCAGCGATTAGTTCGTTGATTGAGAATCGATCGAGCGGTTTGCCTGCCTCTTTTCGTGCAACGGCGAAGCTTTTCATCAATGCAAGCTCCGCCTCGTTGGGCCATTCAAAGCGGCCCAGGCAAGCGGTCACCGCCTTGGACGCCTCGGACGCCTGCGGAAGATTCACCGCCTGGCCAGATTGAGCCTGACTCTCTCGAAGGATCTGTTCTACCTCCTTCCCGGTCAATTTGTCTGCCCAGGAAGAAAGCGCGTTGGCGCCGCCAAACCCGGCCAGAATGCCGAGAGCGAGAAAGGTGAAGTATTGGTTGCGTCGATCCTCGCCGGTGGCGTCATACTTGACGAGGTTGGCCAGGGCAAGGTGCAGAGCGTTGGCCGCAATGATGCCGAGCAAAATGTCACCAAGAAATCCGATGTGGAAGGCCCTGCGTTTTACCTTTTCGGGCTGATCGGCCGCTTCACGAGCCGGCGATGGCGAAGGCGACGCGGCTGTCAGAGCGGCATCTGACTTTTGCCCTGGCCGCTGCACACCTTCGTACACCGTCCCCAACCAGGGCATGATCAAATCACCATTGTGGCTGGCCAGGTGGAAGGCGAGGCCTCCGCCGGCCCCAGCAAAACAAAGCAGAGCCGTGATCTTCAAAAAGATGCTCTGGCTCGCCCGGATTTCGCTGATGAGCTTTGGCAGGTAACATATGCCAATCACCAAAAGCGAAATGGTCAGCACAGTAGCGCAGACCAGGAAGATGGCTTCAGTGCTCGGCCTCTGATCGGAAAGGTAGAAGCTTCCACAGATCAAAGTGATAAAAACTATTGCGATGACGCCGCCGACAATCGCTACCTGTCCACTGCTCCAGCCCAATCGCTTTTCGCTGAGATGGATGAAAACCGCTAGAAGGATGGACGCGACGATCGCCGCGAGGAGAAGAATGGTGAGGCCCGGTAATGCGGGCATCGTCTGCTGCTCATTGCCGGGCGCGGCGTGTTCGGCGGAAACCCTGAAGGCGCTGCCCAGATAAAAACCCAAGAGCAGTGCCACTGGAATAATTACCCAAACCAAACGAGGCACTGCCTTTAGCCAGCCTGTGAACTTAGCCATAAGAGCCGTTACTCGCCGTACCTAAGTCGGGAACGCCTCTTTCCTGAGGAACGAACGCGGTGGGAATCCATGCGCTTTCCCGCCTGAGCCGGAGTTGCGGCAAAATCTCCCACACTTCATACTACGGGATTTGTCGGGCGAAGTTTCAGCTCGGCCTGAAAAAAAATGCGGAGACTGCGCGAAATTCATCTCTACCTCGGCTGTCTCTTCGCGCCCGCGCTTATGTTTTTCGCGGTCACCGGCTCCTGGCAGGTTTACCGGCTGCAGCACAATACGAAGGATGGCTACACGGCGCCGAAGCCTTTGAAGGTGCTCTCGGCGATTCACGTGAGCGGCCATCTTCCGGGCCGAAAAGCGGAGCAGACCACGCCTTTGCACGGCTTTGCCGTGGCGGCCGCCGCCGGTCTGGTGGTGACGACTCTGCTCGGCGTCGTGATGGCATTTTCCTCCAGTCGGAACGCCCTCGTGCCGACGTTGTGCCTCTTCGGCGGCGTCGCGCTTCCTGCGGCCATCCTTTACCTCTACCGTTAACGGACGCCCATGCCCTACGACGTGGCGGTGGCGGGATTGGGTGGAATGGGCAGCGCGATCCTGGCGCACTGCGCGCGCCGAGGCGCTTCGGTTCTCGGGCTCGAGCAGTTCACGCCCGCGCACGGCCTCGGCTCATCCGGTGGAAAGAGCCGGATGATCCGGAAAGCCTATTTCGAAGACCCCGCCTACGTGCCACTGGTCCTTCACGCTTATGAACTGTGGCGTGATCTCGAGCGGGAGACGGGCGCAGATCTGCTGCGCATTAGCGGTGCGCTCTTTGTCGGCTCGGAGGAGAGCAAAATCATTGCTGGGTCGCGGCGC
>JBHENA010000101.1:0-507 GCA_046262275.1 Chthoniobacterales bacterium | reverse complement strand
CGCTCAGCGCGTGAACATGACCTGCCGATCGAGTGCCTGACCAGACAGCAGATCACCGCGCGTTATCCCACGCTGAAGGTTCGCGAACATGAAATGGGCGTCTTCGAACCCGACGGTGGCGTCCTCGATCCGGAGCGCGCCATTCAAGCGCATCTGAGCCTCGCTGTAAGGCACGGAGCGCACGCGCGTTTCGAAGTGGCAATGGAAAGCTGGACGTCCGCAAACGGAGGCTTCGACCTCCATTTCTCTGACGGCACGCGCGCGTCGGCTCGTGCCCTCGTCCTCACCCTCGGCCCGTGGTTAAAAGAAACGCTGGCCCCGCTCGGTGTTCCGCTGCGCGTGCAACGCAACATCCAGGCGTGGTTCTCACCGGCAACTGACGCATATCATGCGTCCCGCTTTCCCGCGTTCCTTCTGGACCGCCCGGAGTTCCCCGCGCCGCTTTATGGCTTTCCCGATTTCGGCGATGGAATCAAGATCGCCTTCCACGGCCACGGTGTCCTGACT
>JBHENA010000100.1:0-9762 GCA_046262275.1 Chthoniobacterales bacterium | reverse complement strand
CACCTCGAGGATGCGCAACGCGGCGCCCGCAGTCCGCATCTGCATCTCGAGATTCCAGCCGTAGGTCTGCTCTTTCATCCCGAGCTTCTCGAGCGCGTCGCGCCGGATGGCCCGAAACGGGCACATGTCCGTGTAAGTGACGCCGTAGAGCAAGCGCAAGAGTACGCCGGCGGCACGGCCGGAGGCGATTTGCTGAAAGTTCATGCTGCCGGGCTCGCGTTCTCCGCGTGTGCGCGAACCGATCACAAAATCGTGTGTGCAATCAATGATCGGTCGCACCAGCCGGTCCATCAGATCGGGACAATCGCTCCCGTCGCCGTCCAGAAAGACCACGATGTCGCAGTCGTCTGACACCGCCGCGACACCTGCGGCGCAGGCCCGGCCATAGCCGCGCGGCGCCTCGACCACGCGCGCGCCGGCTTCACGCGCCCGCTCCGCGGTGCGATCGGTGCTACCGTTGTCGACGACAATCACTTCGCGGGGAATCTTCGTGGCGTGGACCGCGCGGACTACCTCGGCGATCGGCTCTTCTTCGTTCAAGGCTGGGATGACAACGGAGACGCTCATACGCAGCAGATGGGTCTCGCTTGTGATCCGCGCTTAAGCAACCCGGACGGATGCGCTACAACACCAGCGCCGCGATCCCGAAGTAAAATGTGAGCGCGAAAAAATCCGTGAAGGCAAGCGCCACCGGCCCGGCGGCGATTTTCGGATCGAGTTTCAGAAAATGGAGCAACGATGGTACGCTCAGCCCGAAAAGGCAGGCGGTCACGAGTGAAAGCGCGATGCTGCTGCCAATGGCGAATGCCGCCACCGCATCGCCTCGCCACACGTAGACAATCAGGCTCACCACGGCGCCGCAGCCCAGGCCGAGCAGGGCCGCGGTCGCAGCCTCGCGCCGAAACGTCTCCAGAAACCAGCGCCGGCTGAGTGACGCTGTGCGCAGCGCCTGAATGGTCACAGTCATCGATTGCATGCTCACGCTTTCATTCAGGCCGAGCACCATCGTGAGGAAAAACGCTATCACTACGCTGCTGGCGAGCGTGGCCTCGAACGCGCCCGCAAGTAGCGCGCAGATCGTGCCGCTCCCGACGGTCGCAAGCAGCCACGGGAAGCGATAACGAAAAACGCGCAGCGGCGACGCGCCGCGGATTTCCGAGAGCCGAAAGCCGAGTGCTTCGAAAAACGTATCTGGCGGCGGGCGCGCTGCTTCGCGCTCGCCGGCTTCCAGCAGCTCTTGCCGGAACAAACTCACGTCTACAACACCCACAACGTGTCTCTCCCGGTCAATCACTGGAAAGGCGAAGAACTTGTAGAGAACGAAGAACTCACAGGCGTCGAGCACCGTCGCCGTCTCCGGCAGGGCAATTACGCGGTGGATCATGATTTCCTCCAGCCGCGCGTCGAGCGCTGCCGTGAGCAGCCGCCGCGTCGGCAAAACACCTGCAAGCCGCCCGTCATCATCCACCGCGTAAAAATAAATCACGCGCTCGCCCACGCCTTCGCGGCGAATCTGATCGAGTGCCTCCTGCACTCGCATACTCGCTTTCAGGAGCGGCTGATCCTTGCGCGCGTGCGCGGCGATGGGCTCGTCGAAGTCCGGGATGCCGGCCGGATCGATCATCAGCCTTTCGTCACGCTGTGGACGATGCCTTTGCTGCGGAGAATGTCGGCCGCTTCGCTGAAGTAATCGCGCACGTCGGACTGCGCGCGGATCCAATCGAGATAACGTCCGATACCGGTTGCAAGATCGACCTCGGGTTTGTAGCCGGCAGCCCGAATGCGTTCGGTGCCGCTGGTGAGATGACGCATTTCGCCTGGGCGAAATTCACCTTTGGCTTCCGGAGCGATCTGGATGTCGAGCGCATCCGAGATTTGCTCCGCCACTTCGCGAATCGTAACGCCTTGGCTGCTGCCAACGTTCACCGGCAGCCCGTCGAGCTTCTCCGTGGTGGCGGCGAGCAGGTTCGCGCGCGCAATATCTTCCACGAAGGCGAAGTCGCGCGTCTGTTCGCCATCTTCGTAAAGGATCGGCGGCAGATCGTTCAGCAAGCGGGTGCAAAAGATCGCAATCACCCCGGTGTAAGGATTGAAGATCGACTGGCGCGGGCCGTAAGTGCATGAGTAGCGGAGCGCGACGGTGGGGATGCCGGACTGCTTCCCCCAGAGCAGCACAAGCTTTTCCTGGTCGACTTTGGTGAGGCCGTAAACGGTCTCGCCGCCGATAGGCGCGTCTTCAGGAGTGGGTACGCTGGTGGTCGGCGCGTTGCACTTCGGGCAACGCACCGTCCAATCGCCCGAGCGCAATTGGTCCACTGCTCGGACAGGAGGAAAAAGAATGCCGTGCCGCGGGCATTCCGCCGCGCCTTCGCTGTAAACGGCCTGCGATGACGCGACGACGACTTTCCTGATCGGGAGCTTCTCTTCGCGAATGACCTCCAGCAAGAGCGCAGTGCCGAGGCTATTCACGTCCACATACTTCGCGATCTCTGGCATGTATCCGCCGTAGGCTGCCTGATGGAAAACGACATCTATCTCGCGCAGCGCGGCGGTGATGACGGCGCGATCGCGCAGATCTCCTTCCACGAATTCGGCCTCAGGATTGACCCAATCGGGCTTGCCTCGCTTGTGGGTGTTTGGCTCGAGGTTGTCGAGAATGCGGACCCGCCAGCCCTCGCGCACGAGCAGATCGACGAGATGTGATCCGATGAGCCCTGCGCCTCCGGTGACGAGCGCGCGTTGACCGATGTTGTCGCCGTGTTTCATGCAAGCGGCACGGTAGCACACGGTTGTAGAGACGGCGCTCTGTCGCCGTATTAACGCGAACCATGCAATCAGCGCTCGTTACACCGACAGAGCGGCGTCGCTACAACAAGACAACGGCGGCGGAACCCGCCTCTCTTTGTTTCTACTTCACCGCCTGGAGCTTAATGTCGCGCTCGCCGCGCCAGACCCCATCGCTGCCGCGTTTCAAGTCGACGATGAAGGGATGCCCGCCGTTGTCCGCCTCCTTCTTCAACTCCTTTTCGTTGATACGCGGATCGTCCTTGAACCAGTAATCGTCAATCGAGCGCTCCGTGTATCCCGGACCATAAACGTGGGTATGGATGTGCGCCGGAGTGGATCGATGCGGATACGCCCCCGGCCGGATCGTCCGGAATTCGTATTTGCCGTCCTCGCCAATTTTCATCCAACCCTTAAGCCGCGGGCGAGAGACGTCGTCCTTTTCATTGTAATAGCCCGTGTGGTCCGTGTGATAAACCCAGAGCACCATTCCTTTCGCCGGCGTCTTCCCATCCGGCTGAAAAACTTTGCCGGTCATCACCAGCGGCTCGCCCGGTTCGTTCTCTGGCGCGATCACCGTTTTGCACGAAAGCTTTTCCGGCTCCATGCACGAACCACACGGCGCGCCGCCGCCCAAGGTTGGCGGATAATTCTTCGGCGTCTCGCTCGCGATTGCGGAAAAGGAAATGGCGGCAAGGACGGCCGCAATGGCAATCGGTTTTGCAAACCACGGACAAGTGAGTCGATGATTCATGATTAGGTCGATGTTTTTGGTGTAGTGAAGAAATTCCCAGTGCGTGAACTTGGTTCCGCGAGAAACAGGCCGAGTAAGATGATGCCGAGTTCAAGCGGCTGCGAGGCGCCACGAAAGCCATAGCCTCCGCGAATGATCGACGCGATGGCAATGCCGGCGACGTTGCGGCTCTTGAGAGTCGTGCCGTGAAACGTGAGGTGACCCCGCATGCGCGAAGAAAACCGACACGTCGCCGTGTTGGCGCTACACCGGCCAGATTCGTTGGCGACCTTCGGCTGCGATCAGCCTGGCAAGGAAAGCATGTGTCTCTGGTGCTGGATAGCCATTCACCGTGCCGGTTCCGCCCAGCAGCTCGTTGCAGAGCCGCCCAAGGGTGGCGCGATCGTCCACGTCATACCATGTCGGCAGTAAATCCACGGCAAGTCCTATTTCCTTCGCCCGCGCGATGGTCTGTTCGGCGACGCGTTCGGTGCTCCAATCGATCCGTTCGAATAACGGACGGTGCATCTTCTTGAGGCCAATCAGATAGTAACCGCCATCATCGGATGGGCCGAGCACCATCCGATCGCCCGATTGCGCAAGCCGTTTCACCGCTTCGGTGTAGGCACGTTGTGGGACGGTCGGGCTGTCGGAATCAATCAGGCAGAAGGAATCAAAGCCGAGCGCAAGCAAATCTTCCCCGGCCGCAATCAGGCGTTCGCCGAAAGCGTCGCCGCGTTGTGGCACCAGCTGGAAGTGCGCGGGAAGTATTTCCGCCCAGGCATTTTCCGCGCCTACTGGTGTGTAGACGCCAATTCCACGCGCGCCGCCATTGCTCACGCAGCCGGTAATCGCGGTCGTAGTGTCGCGCAGAAAGCAAACGTTCAGCGACGCCGCTTCTTCCGGCGTGAGAGGCGGGCTCAAGCGCGTCTTCACTTCTCCAGCGCGTGGCGCCTTTGTCATAACGCCGAGTGCGCAAAGGCCGGGCGGGACCTGGATTCCGGCGCCCGAATCGAGCACACGGTGCACAGCGATCATGAGCAGCGCTGTGTGGGTTCCACCGCAGGCGGCGTTAACCCTTTTCGCAGAGTGCGTACTGGTAGCGGCCGTCCTGCCAGGTTTTCAGCCGGCGCCATGGTTGGGACGAAAAGGTGTTCTCGAAAGCGGACGACGACAGGACCTTCGCGCGCCGCGGCTCGCGACAGCCGTTGTTCATTCCGCTGACTCCGGCAAGGAGCCACATTGCGAGCAGCGGGAGGGAGGCCCACAAGCCATACCGCGGTTCAGCAATAAAACACCGGCCTCCGGCCCGCAGCACCCGGTACATCTCGGCGATCGCGCGTTTCTGATCCTGCAAAATAGTGAATAGCCGCGCTGCAATCACGACGTCGAATGTTTCGACCGCGTGACCGAGATCGAGCACGTTGTCCACATCAAAATCGCAGTTTAACAGCCCGTTCCTTCGCGCTTTTCCGCGTGCCCAGTCGAGTTGGCGGGCCGACCTGTCGACTCCTGTTACCGAAAGCTGCGGAAATCGTGCGGCCAATTCGCACGAGTAAAACCCGGGGCCACATCCGAACTCAATCAGCTTCGTTCCCGCAGCTGGTGCTCCAGCGGGCCAGAGTGCCCTGATGATCCGCTGCGTATCGTCACGGAAGAGTCGCTCGCGAAAGAAAACGTAGAGGCGCGGGCAGCGTTCGAAAAGGCTGTCGTCCGCTGGCTGCGCCGGGTTTTTTAACTTGGTCTCCTGCGCTGGGTCCAGAACTGCCCCATCGCTTAAGATCCTTGTCACATCGTGGGCGGCAGGCGTGGCGACCGCTAACTCGGCGTCGGTCTGAAGGATCTGACTCATCGTAAAAAATCAGACGCACGGCAGCCTTTGGTCTGTGTGACATGTATCGGGTTGCGCTTGCGGATTTGGCAGGAGTTTTTCACCGGGCGATAAGAACAATCTATTTAATCAAACGAATCTCTTAGTCTTAAGCGGGCGAATAACTCGTCCGTGATCGCATCGTCTCTCTCTGCCCCCTTTGGCTCGCGGCCATGTTGATAACAAGTTTCCTTCGTGCTGCCAACAGTCTCGGAGAAAGAAGCTGACGAAAATTGTTGGGGCTTATTCGAACTTGTTGGCTTCTTGTTGTGCGATGCTTTAACACGGGCGGATGCGAGGTGGAAAACTCGGGTTGGCGGCTGCGGTCTGCATTGCTGCGTTTGCCTGGATTGCGTCAGGAAAGGCGGATGAGCCAAGTCTGGCGCGCATTCAGCAAATTCTGGTGGGCAAAAAGCTGGTCGACCTGACACATGCCTTCGAACCGGGAATTCCTCACTGGTCTGGTTTTCCTGATGAGAAACGCGAGACGATCTATTGGTATGAAAAGGGCCGCGGTTCGATGGGCGCGGGCTTTTTCGCGGAGACCTACACGCATGTCGGTCAATGGGGCACGCACGTGGATCCTCCGGCGCATTTTGCGAAGGGGTTTCGCACCGTCGACCAAATTGAACTCAACGAAATGATTCTGCCGCTGGCGGTTATCGACGTGCACAACGAAGCCGCGAAAAACCCGGACTACACGCTCTCTCTGGAGCGGGTAAAGAAATGGGAAGCCGATCACGGTGAGATCCCCGAGGGAGCCTTCGTGGCGCTGCGGACTGACTGGTCGAAGCGCTGGCCGGACGCGGCGGCGATCGCCAACAAAGACAAGGCTGGCGTAGCGCACTATCCGGGGTGGAGCAGGGAGGCGCTTCGTTACCTCTACGAAGAGCGCAAAATCACAGCAAGCGGGCACGAGACAACTGACACGGATCCCGGAGTCGCGACGTCAAAGGGTGACTACTCGCTCGAAAGCTATATCCTCGGGACAAATCATTACCAGGTAGAACTGCTCGCAAACCTGGACCAGGTGCCGGAGGCCGGCGCGATCGTGATCGTGACCTTTCCGAAGCCGAAAGGCGGATCGGGGTTTCCGGCACGCATCTTTGCGATCGTGCCGGATTGAGGCGCACCCGGCGTCCCGCGGAAGACGATTTTAGGATCGACAATGATTCGCCTGCCCGTGGAGAATGACCGGACAACATGAATACAAAAAACCTTGGCATGCTGTTGCTCGCGATTTACCTGATCGCCTCCAGCGTGCTGGGTCTCCTGCACCCTTCGGGTATTTACATCCTGCTTAACCTGCTGGGTCTCGCGGCCGGAATACTCATCCTGATTGGCAAATAGCGTTCGCTAAGTGGAAGCCGCCGCTCCGGCTTACTTCGGCTGGTACTTCCAATTGCGCGGCTTACCCTGCGCCAGCCACTCGATTGCGGTGGCCAGCCGTTGCTTGCGCGTCTCTTCGCGTTTGGCTTCCGTGATCCACCGCACGTATTCCTTTCGCTGGCTGTAGTTGAAGCTCTCGAATGTCTTTTGCGCCTTTTTATTTTTCGCCAGTGCGGCGGTGAAGTAGGCAGGGATCACCAGAGCCGTGCGCTTCGGCCGCGTCGTCGCACGCAGGGGCGCTTTCACGCCCGCGTCCTTTAACGCAACCGCCTTCCGCACATAACCGATGAGCTTTTTTTCATCCGGGAGATCCGAGAGCGAAGTGATGCGGCCAAAATGCCCCATCCCCTCGGACTCTCTCTCGCCGTTGCTGGGAAGAGCGAGCTCGGCCGCTCTCCAAAAACCAAACGAGCAATGCTGTTTGAACGCCGCCATCCCACACATGATGCCTTTGTAGTCGAAGTGCGGCATGCTCCACTTCACCGTCTCCTGAACGTCGGGACACCCGGCGTGCACCACTTTGCGGATGTGCTTCAGAATCGGGCGGGCGAATTCGGCGGCGCTGCTGATGTAGGCGTCGACGCGAGGATCTTTCTTAATCATGGCGTGATGCTGCGCGAACCCTAGGAGCCATGTCGAGCTTGCGTCCGAGCTATGCGGCACAGCCAAAGCCGTCGTGGCCCGCGAACCTTCCACACACTCAACAAAAATTCTTATGCCACTTACCGCTCAACCGTTTGCCCAAAGCAAAGAACTCGAAACCGTCCGCGCCGCGCTCGACATCAACGTACCGTTCGCGGAACGCATCGGATCGGTCGCGGCCGGAGCGGGTCTTCTGCTCTACGGCGCATCACGCAGATCGCTCGGCGGCATTCTTCTCGCGCTGCTGGGTGGCGCGCTGATTCGTCGTGGCGCGACGGGTTATTGCTCGGTGTATCGAAAGCTCGGCGTCAACTCGCGCCAGCTGAATAGGGAGCTCGGAGTGCCCGGAAACAAGGGGATCAAGGTCGTGAAGTCCGTTACCGTGGCGCGGCCGAAGGATGAAGTCTATCGTTACTGGCGCAACCTCGAAAACATGCCGCGCTTCATGGAGCACGTGGAATCTGTGCGCGAGCTCGATGGCCGCAGGTCCACCTGGGTGGTGAAAGGCCCGATGGGTCACGACGTGGAATGGACCGCTCACATCGTGACCGATCGGACAGGCGAGCTGATTTCATGGGAATCGCTCCCCGGTTCGGAAGTGCAAAACGCAGGCTCGGTCTGGTTTGAATCCGCGGGCGACGGCAACTCGACCGAAGTGAAGGTCTCGTTGCAATATCAGCCACCGGCCGGAGCGGTGGGAGCGGCGGTTGCGAAGCTGTTCGGAGAAGCTCCGGACCAACAGCTCGAGAATGATCTCGCGCGTTTCAAGGTGCTGATCGAGGGCGGAGAGGTTGCCGCCGCTGCAGGAGCGCCGGCAGAGCAGGCAATTGCTCCGTAGCGTGCGGCTAGGGTGAAGCGTCGTCGGTCTGCGCCGCCGGATATTGCGGCAGATCGTCGGTGATCTGGTCCCACGGTGCACGATCGCCCGCGAAGGTGTGAAACTGCGGACGAATGCCGGGATCATCGTCGAACGAGCCCATCCGAATCGAGACCTGTGGCCCGTCCGGCCAGTCGCCGCCGAACAAGCTCGAACCGCAGTTGACGCAAAACGCCTTCACTGCGCCTTCGCCTTTGCCGTAGACCCGGATCAATTCCTCGCCGCGCAGGAGGCGGAACTGTTCCCGCCAGACGCGCGCTTGCGTGCAAACGGCCGTGCCGGAGTGCTTCCGGCACCGTTCACAGTGGCAATGACTCGCGCGGATGAACGGCGGCTCCACTTCAAAGCGCACTCCGCCGCAAAGACAACTGCCGCGGATCATGTCGCTCCGTGGGTGGGCGGTTGAGGAGCAAATTTCGTCGCGAGCATCCCGCCAAGCGTGCCACTTACGATTCTGGTCGCATTCGAGGCCACGAAAAGCCATTCGAACGCGGCTTGGGCCGCCAGGAGCAGCACCACGTCAGTAGCGGCAAAAACAACGCCGAAGAGCGCGCCGTGCAGCAGTTGTCCGGAGTTGAGCCGGCGCGCGATCAGATATCCACCCGCCAGTCCGAGGAGAGTCCCGGCAATCGGTCCCACGAACCGGCCGAGCCTTTCCGCGAAGAGTTGCGCCGCATTCGGCTCACCAGGACCGAACAGTGCCACGGCGGCGACGAGGATTAGTATCGCACACGCTTCTGCCGCGATGGCTGCGAGGATGAGCCGAACCCACGCAATGCGCATGTGGTGGAGTTTGCCGAAAAGCCGTGACTCGCGACAAGAGGCAATTCGGCGTGCTGACTACACACCCGGCATTGCTTTCTTGAGCGGCTTCAACAAGAGGAAAAGAACCACCGCCATCGCGAGCGCCATCGCACCGAGCACCGCAAAAAAGGTGGAGTGCAGCCAGCGTTCCCAGAAAACACCGATCGCCGTCAGCTTGTTCCCGATTGCCGTGGCCACGAACCAGCCCCCCATCATCAACCCGCGTAACCGATACGGCGCCACCTTTGAAACGAGCGACAATCCCATCGGCGACAGCATCAATTCACCTGAGGTGACGACGAAGTAGGAGAGGAAGAGCCAGAGCGGCGAGACCTTGAACGCGTAGGGGCTGTCTGGCGGAGCGCTCGCTTCGCCCATCCGCGCCGCGATGAAAAGAACAAAAAACGAGAGGCCGGTAAGCGTCATACCGATTGTCATCTTCGTCGGTGTAGAAGGCTCGAGACCCTTTTCGTCGAGTCGTCGCCAGATGAAGACGAGCGGAAAGGTAAGAGCGATGACCCAAAAGGGATTGATCGCGTTGGAAACAATTCCGCCCGTGGTGGCGGCAGTCTCGGGCGGGAACAGCATCGTCCAGTCGGTGTTCTCGCGCGCCCAATACGTCAGGGTAGAGGCGTTCTGGTGGAACACCATCCAGAACACAAT
>JBHENA010000099.1:9185-9981 GCA_046262275.1 Chthoniobacterales bacterium | reverse complement strand
GGATCATGGATGGCGGCGATCGGTGCCATCTGGATTGCCGCGGTTTCGCTTAATTTGCTCGCGGCGCTTTTTCTCGCCTTCGCCAATGGAGAATCAGTCTCAGGGCAATAATCCGGCCGTCATGCGCGCGCTGCTGCTCGGTTTCGCCGCGCTCGCTCCGCTTCTCTCGCTCGCGCTAATCGGCACCAATCTCCTGCTCGCGCTGGCGCCGCTTTTCGCCTCCCACATGCTGATGCTTTACGCAACTCTGACGGCGAATTCCCAGTGGTGGGGCCGCGTTGTGACGTCGTTCAAAACGGGCGCGCCGGAAGTCTGGATCACGGTCGACGATGGACCATCGCAGCACACGGCGGCCATCCTCGAGATCCTGGATCGATATGGCGCCCGCGCCACGTTCTTCGTCATCGGCGAACGCGCGGAACGCCACCCGCACCTCGTGACGGAGATCCTCGCCCGCGGTCATGCCCTCGCGAACCACACATTCTCGCATCCGCGCGCCACTTTCTGGTGCGCGGGCGCCGCGCGGATTCGGAGCGAGATCGACCGCTGCGCCGAGCCATTGCGCACCACGCCTGATCGTCCGGCGCGCTGGTTCCGCGCTCCGGCGGGGATGAAGAACTTTTTCGTGCACCCGATCCTGGCTCGGCGCGGTTTGTCGTTAATCGGCTGGACCGCGCGCGGCCTGGATACCGTCGCGCGCGATGCGACGCGTGTGGCGGAGCGGATCGAGAGATGCGCCCAACCCGGCGCGATTATCCTTCTGCACGAAGGCCAGCGGCTGAAGCGCGATCCGGAT
>JBHENA010000099.1:0-9175 GCA_046262275.1 Chthoniobacterales bacterium | reverse complement strand
CGCTGCAACGCCTCGCCGCCCGCGGATACCGCTTTGTGATTCCGACTCCCGAACAGCTGCGCGCATGAAAGCCAAAAGACATGCTCCCGTACGTCCGCAGTCGACTCCGGCGCCCCCAGCTGCTGTAGCAACGGCGCTGTGTCGCCGTTCCCTCCCGCGCGTCGACACAGCGACGCGGCTACAGCATTGAAAAGCTTTCGAGATCAAGCAGCCACTTTCCGCCGTTACAGCTTTCGGCGGAAGATGAAGAGCCGGTTGTTGAATGGCGTTCGGCCGTGAGCGGGTCTTTCCTCGCGTGCGAAACCTTCTTCAGCGAAGGCCTCATTGAGCGAGGCGCGGGTCGGAAAATGAAGCGGCGTGCTCAGATTCCATAGGACGGTTTGGGCAAAAATCTCCGCGGCGTAGGTGAGCCAGAAGCGCACCGAACCGTCGCGCAAGCTGTCGCGCAGCAACAGCGTCGCACCCGGCGGAACGAATGCCGCCAATTCCGAGAGGAGCGATTGCTGACGGCTCGGCTCGAGATAATGCAGGAGATCGAGCACCGCGATGTTGCCGCGGAACTGCGGCAGCGCCGTGCGCACGTCGTGTTCGATAAGGCTGATCGCCTTGTAGTGACCCGCCGCGACGTCCTTTCCTTCGCGCACTTTTCGACCGTCGAGATCGAGTCCGGTGATCGGTTGCTCGAACCCGCGCTCGCGGAGATAGAACGGCAGCAAACCTATTCCGCAGCCGACATCGAGGAGAGGCTCGCGCAGTTCGCGCAACAGTTCATGCGCCGCGGGGAAAACCGGATCCGTGCGAAGTTTGCTCGCGACGTAATACCGCAGCCACGGGCGCGAAAAGCGTGAGGCCACCTTTGCGCAAGCTTCTTCGTGTGTGGCGACGGCGAGCGGCGGGTTTTCCATTTGCGTCGGATTTTCGGACTGCCAGACTCTTCCATGGCCGACTTCTTCGCCGGCTACGAGGTCGGAGAATTTTTCGACGAAATGTTCGCCGGGCCCGGCGTGGTCCGGCCTCATTACAGCAAGTTGTTCGCGCGATTCAAGGAGATGGGCCGCGACGATTTCGAGCGGAAACGCCAGCTCGCCGCATCCACGTTTCTAGATCAGGGCGTCACGTTCACGGTCTACAATGACGAGCAGGGAACGGAGCGAATTTTTCCTTTCGATCTCGTGCCGCGGATCATCCCGGCGAAGGAATGGGAGAGGGTCGAGCGCGGGCTCGTCCAGCGGATCACCGCGCTGAACCTGTTCCTGCACGACATTTATCACAACCAGAGCATCCTCCGCGAAGGCGTTATCCCCAAGCAGATCATCTGGGAAGCGGCGCATTTCCGGCCGGAGTTCATGCACTTCGATGTGCCGCGGAACATTTATATCCACATCTGTGGCACCGACCTGGTCCGAGACCGCGACGGCAATTATCTCGTGCTGGAGGACAACGCGCGCTGCCCATCCGGCGTTTCCTACGTGCTCGAAAATCGGCAGGCGATGAAGCGCGTCTTTCCGGCTTTGCTCGCCCAATACCGCGTGCGTCCAGTGGAGGATTACAGCCAGGAACTTCTCAACGTCCTGCGGTATGTCGCTCCGCACGGCAAAGCCGACCCGACGGTCGTGCTCCTTACCCCTGGCACCTACAACGCCGCTTACTTCGAACACTCCTTCCTCGCCCGCTCGATGGGGACCGAGATCGTGGAAGGCCGCGACCTCGTCGCGCACGGCGGGAAAGTTTTCATGCGCACCACGAAAGGTTTGCAGCAGGTCGACGTGATCTACCGGCGGATCAACGACGACTTTCTCGATCCGGAGGTTTTCCGGAAAGACTCCGGCCTGGGCGTTCCTGGGCTGGTCGAAGCGTATCGCGAGGGCAACGTCAGCCTCGCCAATTCGATCGGAACCGGAGTGGCGGACGACAAGGTGGTTTATCGTTTTGTCCCGGAAATCATCCGCTATTACCTGGGCGAAGACGCGATTCTGCCGAACGTGCCCACCTACCTTGCCTCCGTGAAAGAAGATATCGCCTACATCCTCGATCACATTCCGGAGCTGGTCATAAAAGCGGCCAACGAAAGCGGTGGCTACGGAATGCTGGTGGGGCCTCAGGCCACGAAAGCTGAATGCGACGAGTTCCGCGAAAAGGTGCGCAAGAGTCCGCGCAATTACATTGCGCAACCGGTGATTCCCCTCTCGCGCGCCCCTGCCTTTTGCGGTGAATCGATGCAAGGGCGCCACGTCGATCTGCGGCCCTACATTCTGTATGGCGAAAAAGTCACGATCATACCCGGTGGGCTGACGCGGGTTGCCCTCACCGCCGGGTCGCTGGTTGTGAATTCATCGCAGGGCGGCGGCAGCAAAGACACATGGATCATCGATGAAGAAGCGGTGCGGAGTAATGGAGTAGTGGAGTAATGGAGTAATGGAGTAATGGAACGTCCGCCGCCTCGCCTCTCGAACATCACTCCACTACTCCACCACTCCATTACTCCACCCCAATGCTGAGCCGAGTTGCTGATTCTCTCTACTGGATGAGCCGCTACATCGAGCGGGCGGAAAACAACGCCCGCATCGCGGAGGTCAACCTCCAGTTGCTCCTGGATCTCACCAACCAGGGCGACACCGACCCGCAGCAGCAGTGGAACCCGATTATCAGCTCGCTGGAGGAGAACGAGCTTTTCGCTTCCCTCTACAAAGAACCCGATGGCCGCGCGGCAATCGATTTCGTCAGCCTGCAGAAGAAAAATTCGAATTCGATCTACTCCTGCGTTGCGCTCGCGCGCGAGAACGCCCGCACCACCCGCGAACAAATCTCGAGCGAGATGTGGGAGCAGATCAATCGCCTCTATCTGTTTGTCACGAGCGATTCTGCGAGAAAGCTGCTCCGCTCCAGCCCGTACGAGTTCTTCAAGCGGGTGATCGCAGGCTCGCACCTCTTCCAGGGAATCAGCGATGCTACCATGACGCATGGCGAAGGGTGGGATTTCATCCGCATCGGGAAGCTGCTCGAACGCGCCGACTGCACGTCGCGCCTTCTGGACGTGAAATATCACATCCTGCTGCCCTCGGGTGAACGCGTCGGAGGTAACGTCGACACCATTCAATGGATGGCGGTCCTGAGGTCCTGCAGCGCTCTCGACGCCTACCGGAAAGCTTACGTCGATCAGGTGGCGCCGTGGAAAGTGGCAGAGTTCCTCATTCTTCATCAGGATTTTCCGCGCTCCATTCGCTACAGCGTCGATTGTCTGGACATCGCGCTGCATCGCATATCCGGCGCGAGCGAAACGCACTATGCGAATGAGGCGGAACGACTCTCAGGGCGGCTGCGCTCCGATCTCGTCTACGCCACCATCGGCGACATCTTTAAGTTCGGTCTGCACGAATATCTCGAGACTGTGCAGGAAAGGCTGGTCGAGATCAGCGATGCAATGCACGCCGCTTATTGCGCAAACACGACGCTCGAGAACGCGCTGTAGCAACGGTCCGGCAGCTGCCGGATCGCCCTTTCTTCCCGCGCGTCGACACAGCGACGCGGCTACAGGGCCGCGCGTCGACACAGCGACGCGGCTACAGGCTGCGCGTCGGCACACGCACCTACAGCGCTGCGCTAAGGCTCGAGCAGCCCCCCGTACCACTGAACCAGCGCTTCACCGAAGAACATCCAGATGAGCGCACCCGCGGCAAGATAGGGGCCGAACGGCAGTTTCGCCGACCAGACACGCTTTCCAATCAGGAGGGTGCCGATTCCCACCACGGAGCCGAGGAGCGAGCCCGCGAATACGCTGAACAGGACCGCACGCCAACCGAGAAAAGCGCCAATCGCGGCCAGGAATTTCAAGTCGCCGCGGCCCATTGCCTCCCGCGGGATTTGCAACTGGCGCACGATTCCACCGATGGTTTGCAGCGTATCCAGCTGGATCTCTTCGCCGCCGAACGCGACGCGGTTATAGTGAAATCGAAGCGTGCACTCCCCAAGCTCCCGCCCATCGATCCTGGCGTCGTTGCAATGCAGAAGGAGCACGTCTGTTTCGCGCGCGAAATAATCGCTCCAAAGCCCGCCTTCCTCACCGACGACAAAGTCCGCGTCCTCGCCCTGGCGCGTCCAGGTGAACGGCGTCGGCGCATCGAGCCGGATTCGCTTCTTGCCGAAAACGAGCTTGCCCGCTTCCAGCACGATCCAAAGCAAACCGTAGCCGAGAACGGCTGAGCCGAGCGAGGTGAGCACGGCGAGGCCGCGTTGTTCCGTCAGCATAAGCTCCGGCACGAGCAAGCTCGCGAGAATGCCAGCAGCCGCGCCGCCCAGCGTAATCTCATCGGGAATGATGAAATGCTCGAAGTCGATGAAGGTGGCGGCGATGAGCAGCGAAGCGAAAACCCAGTAGGCGAGCGCCACATTCCATGGAAAACCGCGCCAGAGTGCGAGGAACATCAGAGCCGTGAGCAGCTCGACCGCGAAGTAGCGAAAGGCGATGCGGCTCCCGCAGTTTGCGCAACGCGCGCGCAGAAAAAGCCAGCTGAAAAGCGGCAGGTTCTGGTGCCAGGGGATCGGCTTTTTGCATGAAGGGCAAAACGAACGCCTCGGCTCGTTGATCGAGAGGTCGAGCGGCAAACGGTAGATGCAGACGTTCAAAAAAGATCCCACCACCGCTCCGACGACGAACGCCACCGCGCTGAAGAAGAACTGATAGAAATCCAGAGTATCCACGGCTTCGCTGCTAGAGGCGGCGGCTCCTTCGCTCCATCAGCCACGCGATCCAGATGCAGCTTTCATAGAGCAGGTACATCGGCGCCCCCATTGCCATTAGCGTGAGAAGATCGGGCGTCGGCGTGATGAGCGCCGCGAGCAGAAAGATCACTACCACCGCGTAGGGACGCGTCCGCTGCATGAAGTCGAAAGTAACAAGGCCGAAACGGACCAGCGCCAGGACCACCACCGGCAACTCGAAGGCGAGGCCAAACCCGATCGTGAATCGCGTCACAAAGGAATAATATTCCCGCACCGTCCAGGCGGGCGCCCAGCCTAACGATTGCGCGTCCCTGAAGAAAAACAGGATCGTGCTCGGCAGCAGCCAGTAATAGCAGGCCACCACGCCGACGAGAAAAAGCGCGAAGCTGACGCCGATCGCCGGGAGGAGGAGACGCTTCTCCACCGCAGTGAGCGCGGGAAGCACAAACTCCGCCAGGAAGTAAAGCAGGAGCGGGAAGGAGAGAACGATCCCCGCGTAGAAGGCGAGATTGAATGAGATCGTGAAGGAATCGGTGATGCCGAGCGCCTGCAGGGTGCGAATCCGGTCGTTCAGCTGCGTCAGTGGGCGCTGCATGATTGCCGTGAGCGAGGAGCGGAAGGCGAAGCAGATGATCATCGCCGCGAGCAGCGTGATTGCCATTTTCACTACCGTCCATCGCAGATCTTCGAGGTGCTCGAGGAACGGCTTCGTCGTCTCGCTCTCGGGAAGGTCCCGAAACTTGAAGAAATTCCGCAGTGCCATCGCGACGCGGCTATGGAAGGAGCGTGAGAAAACCGTGCGCGACCAGCTTTGCGCAGACGCTCAGCGTGTTCGCGTCCCGGATCTCGTTCCGCGCGATCATCCCGGCGATCTCGCGCGGCGTGAAAGCGTGGCAGTCCAAGATCGATTCCGAGAGTTCGTGCGCATGGCCATTCGCACCCGGCTCCACGTTCCGCGCCAGGAAACAGTAGCCGCGCTCATCCGTGAATCCCGGTGAGGAAAAGAAGTCGCCCAGCGGCACCAGGTGACCGGACGGGCTCAGCTCATACCCCGTCTCCTCACGCAGCTCGCTCAGAGCAACGGCCTCGATTGCAGCTAGCTCCAGCTGGCCCGAGCGATCGATCTGTCCCGCCGGCACTTCCCACAACGTGGAGAGAACCGCGATCCGCTCCTGCCGGATGAGCACCAGCTTCCCATCCGACGTCATGGGCGCAATCGCCACGGCGGCCTTGCGATGCACCACCGTCCACGATCGGGCGCGAGAGCAGGCTGGGCTGCGGACTTCCACGGTCGCGACCGCCAGATGCGGGTCGTGGAAGTGCGGTTCGCTCGCGAGCGTTTCCCATCCTTCACGCTCCTCGCCCACGCTGCTGAATTTCACCGCGCAAGATTATGAGCGAAGCCGCGAAAAGCGAATACTGATGTAGCCGCTGTAGCCGCCGCCCTGCGGGCGGCGCGGGTACGAGGTCGATTCTCATTTAGCGGATGTCTGCTCCCGCGCTTCGCACAGCGAAGCGGCTACAAGGAGCGGCGCCCTCTAGGCCGCCGCCGGCTCTACTTCTCCCGCTCCAGTACCACCGCCACGTGCTTCACATCCGGAAGCACGAACTTGCGCAACTCGATTCGCACCCGGGCGAGCGGAAACGATTCGAGCAGATGCAACACGACCGCCTCGGCCAAGGTCTCCAGCAGTTTATCCGTCCTGCGCGCAACGAGCGCCTTCACCTCCCGACAGACCTCCGCATAATTTACCGTCCTGGCGATCCGATCATCCAAATCCCGGAAACCCGCCACCGGCCAAAGTGTGAGGGAAACCGTAAGACGTTGCGGCTTCGCTCGCTCCTCATCTGGCACACCGATCCGGGCTGTCAGCTCGAGCTCCGCAATCACGATGGCGTCGCCGCTCTTTTCCCGGTTCACGGCATCTTCTTATGCGCCGCGCGACGGCCAGTCGAGCCGCAGGAATACTTTACCCTTGAGTAAAAACCTCGTCGTCCAGATGATGTACAACCGTGAACCCGAACGCGGCCGTGGCAACGCAGCCCGCCTACGCGCCCTTCATGACGACGCGCTGGAGCGTGGTGCTCTCCTCGGCCGATGGCGAAAAAGATAACGACCAGGCGCGCGCCGCGCTCAGCGAGCTCTGCCGGATTTATTGGCAGCCGGTCTTCGCCTTCATTTGCCGTTGGGGCTACAGCGTGGAGGACGCGCAGGATCTGACTCAGGACTTTTTCGTCCTGGTGCTCGAGGGCAACCTGCTGCGGCAGGCGGACCCCGCCCGCGGGCGTTTCCGTTCCCTGCTCTTGAAGTCGCTCCAGAACTTTCTCGCCGACGCGCACGAGAAGCGTTCCACGAAAAAGCGCGGCGGGCGTGTGAAGTTCGTCCCGTGGAACGACGGGATGGGGGAGACACCTTCGAACCTCCGGGTTCCGGCCCATATGATGAACACCTGGACGCCGGAGCGACTCTTCGATATTCGCTGGGCGGCGACCATGGTGGAGCGGGCGTTGCGCCGGCTGCGCCAGGAATGCGAAGCGCGGGGACGCCGCCGTGTCTTCGATGTCCTGAGCGGCTTGCTTTCCGCAGAGCGGCGGGAGGTTTCCTACGAAGAATTTTCCAAACCGCTCGGTGTAACGGGCGACGCCGTGAAGCGCCTCATTTATCACCTGCGGCGGCGTTATCGCGCGATCCTGCGCGAAGAAGTCGCGCAGACTGTGGCCGATGAACGGGAAGTGGAAGACGAGATCCGCTACCTCTGCGCCGCGCTCGCCGCTGGCTCGGAATAGGGAGCGGGCTAGTTTTAGCTGCCTTCCGCGCAGGGACCGCTTCTCCCGCGCAGTCTTCCGAAACTGATTTGCGGATTGACGCCTAACGACCGCTTTCGCACACTGCCCGCAACGATCTGAGATCGGAGAAGACCCCTCTCCCGGTGGGCGTCATCCCGGTTTCAGAGCTGCAGCCGCAGGGAAACCACCGGGCGAAACGAGGAGTCCACTATGTCTCACCTGATTGAGCGCAAAAGCATTACTTTGGGCGATATGAGCAGATGGCGGTTGGCGTTGCTCGCGACGGCGCTGCTTTGTCTCGCGTCCGCGGCAGCCCTGGCAGGGGAAAACGAAGGCAACACATTTTATGGGGCCGGCGCTTTCGCCAACAACGAAACGGGCTCATACAACACCGCTATCGGAGTAGGGACCCTCGAAGCCAATGAGAAGGGCGGAGACAACACGGCCGTGGGTTACATCTCGCTTTACAACAATAACGGTTACGCAAATACCTCGGTGGGCAGCCATGCGCTGCAGAATAATATCAGCGGCGGCAGCAATACCGCGACGGGTGCATCTGCGCTGTTCTTCAGCAACGGCGACCGGAACACGGCCACAGGCGCAGATGCGCTGTTTAATAATGGAAACGGAAACGCGAATACGGCCACCGGCGCCGCAGCATTGGCCAGCAACGACGGCGGTGTGGATAACACCGCCACCGGGGCGGAGGCGCTTTATGGTAATACGACCGGCAATTACAACACTGCCGACGGCCAGCGCGCCCTCTTCAGCAATACCGAGGGCCAAATCAACACTGCCAGCGGGGCGCGCGCTCTCTTCAGCAATACCAAGGGGAACAACAACGCCGCACACGGGGCGCAGGCGCTGATCTTTAACAAGGTGGGCAACAACAACACCGCCAACGGCACGAGCGCAATGCGTCAGAACACCAACGGCAACCGCAATACCGCCGTCGGCGCAGAAGCCCTGGCGAACAACACGAGCGGCGACGGGAACGTCGCGATCGGCGCCCAGGCCGGCTCGGGCCTGACGAACGGGAACAACAACGTCGACATCGCGGCGACTGGTGCGGCGGGCGAATCGAACACGATCCGCATCGGCAAAGCGGGCACGCAGACGAGGGCCTTCATCCAGGGCATCTACGGCGCGCCGGTGGCAGACGGCGTGCGCGTGATGGTGAATGCGAACGGAAAGCTCGGCACGATGCCTTCCTCCGCGCGCTTCAAGGAGCAGATTAAACCGATGGCGGATTCGAGCGAAGCGATCCTCGGGCTGAAGCCGGTGAGCTTCCGTTACAAAGAAGAATTCGACGCCGACAAAATCCCGCAGTTCGGCCTCGTCGCCGAAGAGGTCGAGAAGGTGAACCCGGACCTGGTAGCGCGCGACGAAGACGGAAAAGTGAACACCGTCCGATACGAGATGGTCAACGCGATGCTGCTGAACGAATTCCTGAAAGAGCACAAGAAGAATACGGAACAACAAAAGGCTATCGATTCGCTGGCTGCGCTGGTGAAGCAAGAGGCTGCGCAGCTCGAAAAGGTGAGCGCCCGACTGGACATAACCAGATCGGCACCGCAGGTCACGGCAGACCAGGAGTGACCGGTTGTCCCCGCCCCGCGGCAGGAGTACGGCCGCGCGGTATTACGGGTCATTCTTGGCGCTCCTCGCC
>JBHENA010000098.1:9232-9987 GCA_046262275.1 Chthoniobacterales bacterium | reverse complement strand
ACGGATTATCTGCAGTCCATCCGCGAACGTCGCGTTTATCCCGAAACCACCGCGGCGCAAATCCGGCAGCAGTTGGAGCGCGAACTGCCGCAGGAAGGCGTCGCCTTCGAACGACTACTCGAGACCTTCAGCGGCGTGCTGGTGGAAAATAGCCGGCACAACGGTCATCCCCGGATGTTTGGCTATGTCCAGGCGCCCGGGACAGCAATCGCTGCGATCGCGGATCTCATGGCGTCGGTGTTGAATGCGAATCTCACCGCGTGGCGTTCTGCTCCCGCCGCAGTCGAATTCGAACGGCTGACAATTGACTGGGTCAAGCGGATCGTGGGGGTTGATCCGGGCGCGGCCGGGCTGTTTGTCAGCGGCGGTTCGATGGCCAACTTCGCGGCTCTGGCCGCCGCGCGCAGAGCGAAAGCCCCGGAAGCTGTAATGCGCAGCGGCCTGCAATCGTTTTCAAAGGCGATGCGGCTTTACGCTTCAATCGAGACGCATCATTCCATCCCGAAAGCTGCCGCGCTGCTTGGGATCGGGCGCGAGAACGTGCGCGAAGTGGAAGTGGATGAGCGGAACCGGATCCAAATCGCTGATCTGCAGGCTAAGATCCGGGAAGACCAGACCGCTGGACACCTGCCGTTTTGCGTCGTCGCCAATGCGGGAACGGTGAACACCGGCGCATGCGACCTGCTTGGGGATGTCGCTGACGTTGCGCGACGGTTCAATCTTTGGATGCATGTCGATGCGAGCTACGGCGGGTT
>JBHENA010000098.1:0-9222 GCA_046262275.1 Chthoniobacterales bacterium | reverse complement strand
GCCAAAGAATTTGATCTCTGGTTTCACGTTGATGGTGCTTACGGAGCATTGGGTGCGTTGGACCAAACGAAGCGCGCGCTGTTCGAAGGGTTGGCACGCGCTGATTCAGTTTCGCTTGATCCGCACAAATGGCTCTACCTGCCGGTGGATTGCGGCTGTGTCTTGTATCGCGACCCCGAAACGGCGCGGGCTGCTTTTGCGCACGAAGCCGAGTACACACGCGTCATTGGAGAGGAGGCGGATGAGGCATTTGCCTTTTGGGATTACGGTCCCGAATTGTCACGCCGTTTTCGCGGGCTCAAGGTCTGGATGCTGTTGAAGAGTGTGGGCGTGCGCGCGCTCGGCGAAGCCGTCGAGAAAGATCTCGCCTGCGCCCGCCATTTGGAGTCGCTGGTGCGGGCGAGCGAAGACTTCGAGATGGTCGCTCCGGTTGAGCTTTCGATCTTCTGCTTCCGCTACGTCCCGGCAAACCTTGGGCGCGCTCTTGCGGCGGCGAGGAGTGAAAACGAGCACCGGCGCATCGAGGAACAACTGGATGCGTTGAACGAGCGGTTGCTGGTCGATTTGCAACGTGACGGAAGCTCGTACCTGTCAAACGCGCGGATCGGTGGGCGCTTTAGTCTGCGCGGTTGCGTAATGAACTACCGCACCACGTTGCGCGACATGGAAATCCTGCTCGAGGATCTACGGCGTGTCGCCGCGCGGATGTAGCATTTGTGTCGGCGGAACCGATTTGAACGACGCAACTGAGAGGCTACCGTGCCTTGCGCCCACAGCTTCAATGATCGTGAAATACTGCTGAGGCGCGCGCTTACCAGGAAGGATCCCCATGCTCACCAGCAATAAAGTCATCGACGCCATCAACGAACAAGCCGGCAACGAATTCGGCGCATCCCTGCAGTATGTGGCGATCGCGGCCCACTTCGCCGGCGACGCGCTCTCGCAGTTGTCGGAACATTTTTTTCGTCAGGCGGAGGAGGAAAAAGATCACGCCATGCGCTTCATTAAATACGTGATCGATGCGGGGGGGCGCGTTGTGCTTCCGGCCATCGCCGCACCGCAATCGCAATTCACCAACGCGGAAGAAGCGATCAAGCTCTCACTGGATCAGGAAGTGAAAGTGACGCATCAAATCAATGCCCTGGTCGAATTGGCGCGCTCAGAGAACGATTACATCACGATCAATTTTCTTCAGTGGTTCCTGGCCGAGCAATTGGAAGAGGTTTCTTCCATGGATAATCTTCTCAAGATCGTGCAGCGCGCCGATAACCTTCTGCGCGTGGAAGAATATCTCGCCCGCGTGGGTATCAGAGCGATGCGCGAGCCGTCGGGAAGCTAGGGAGCCGGATTTTCGCCTTTGCCGCCGACAGGTAGTCGACGGCTGCTTCCCCGCTACTCGTAGTTTCCAAAGACTTGCACGCGCGTGATGTACCCGGTCCGGCCGGCAGTCCGTGGCGGCGTGTAAAGCGTGGCGGAATAGTAGAGGGGCACGCGATTCGGGTTCAGCGGGATCGTGTTCGGATCAATAGTGGCAGTCGAGAATTCGTTGCCCGCAAAATCGTGAGTTGAGATCACGATTTTGCTGATGATCTCATCCAGGGCGATGTCCGCCTTTGTGCGATAATTAAACTCCAACAGCACCAGAGCCGTCTCACCTCCGGGCAGGTTATAGACTCTCCCTCTGACCTTCGCCACGCCCGGTTCCAGCCGCGCATGAAATGCGACGTTCTCCGACAGGCTGTGGTTTTTGAGACGCGCCCGCACATCCGCCTGAAGTGGTGCTTCTCCTTGCGCCATCGCACCGGCCGCGCATGCCAAAGCCAAAGTCTGCAGCAAGCATGATCCTCGTCTCATCCTGTCGATCTTAACATCCCGCTGCCGCAAGGGTCAATTTCATCGCTCTTCCGGAGTCCCAGCATGCCGCGACTCTGTCGCCGCCGCGTCCAGTAACGACTCCACATCGAGCGGTTTCGTAAACATCGCCAGACCCCCGTCGGGTGTGCGCGGCCATTCCTCCTGCGGCCGATCCCAATATAGCTCGACCCCATTCTGATCCGGATCGCGCAGATACAACGCCTCGCTCACGCCATGATCGGACGCGCCCTCGAGCGAAATGCCCGCAGCCAATAGTCGCCGCAACGCATCCCCGAGTTCCCGGCGGGTAGGATACAGAATCGCCAGGTGATACAGGCCGGTAGTTCCCGGCGCGGGCGGCTCTCCACCCGCACTCTCCCATGTGTTCAATCCGATGTGATGATGATACCCGCCGGCTGAAAGGAATGCCGCCGCGGAGCCAAAGTGCTGCGTCAGCTCGAACCCAAGCACATCGCGATAAAAACCGAGCGCGCGCTCCAGGTCCGCCACCTTCAGATGCACGTGGCCGATGCGAACACGTGGATGAATGACGGGTTGTGTCACGCCAGACTCTCGTGTCCACCATCCACTAGCGGCAACCACGCAATACTCACGCTCCCGCCGCAGCTCGAAGCGTGCGGAAGGTGATCGAGAAACGTCGACTCTTCGCCGCTGGGATGTGGTGCTGCCAGCCTGTGCGGCTCGCGCCGTGGAGAATGTAGGCGGATCGCGGCTCCAGAATTTGCACGAGCGGCTTGCTGCGCCTGGCCGCGTTCTTCTCCACCGGCCAGCGGCGAAACTGCATCGTGCATTCCGCCAGCAGCGAAACGCCCACCACAATATCAAACGCTGCCGCATCCCGGTGCCAGCCGATCCCCCGCGCCCGCGGGATAGTCGGTTACGAGCACCTCGGCAAACTCCTCCGCCTTCCGGCCTGCCAACTCTCCTGCGCGCCGTCTCAATGGCAGGAGAAATTCGGGGATTGGCGGCGCCGGACTTAGTTTTGCGCTGTCGTATTCATAGTCGCGCCCAAAGTGCACCGCGCGCCGTTTCGCCACCACGCCGTGCATCCTGATCTCCGCGAATTCCAGTTTCTCGATTGCGGCGATGAGCACCGCTTCCTCCTCTGGGGCAATGAAATCCGGCTCGTAAACGAAACCGTTCGGCAATTCGCCGGGCGCCGTAAACAGTTCGATCTGGCTCACTCTCCCGCAGTCTCTTTCGAACCGCGCTTTTGGCGCATCCGTTTCGCGCCCGAAGGTTTCATCGCGCCGCCGCAGGAGTCAATTTCGTCGCCATACGCGAGTCGCGCATTCCTTTCAATCGGCGAGTGAGTTCGAATCTGTTTTCCTCCCATTGGTAACGCCGATCGCCTGTAACCGGTCCCCACACCAGGCGTCCCGAGCGCCGCCAGTTATCGAGCAGAATCCCCTGCGCGAAAGGCTGGCCCGTGGCGGTTACAACGACGACGTTGTGCTCCCTCAGAGTTCCGGCAAAAGATTCGCCCCAATGGAGCTGGAGCGTTCGTAGCTTCAGCGCGTGCAACCGAACCAGCAGTTCCGCGGCCCATTGGTGGCAGAGGCCGCCTTTTCTCGCGCCGATATTGACGAGGAAATTTTGCAGCGTCGGCGGCCATCGCACGACTCGCCATTCGCGGGCCAATTCTCGCCCTGCCGTGTAAGCTGTGCACGCCACATTTCGCGCTTCGCTTTCGTTGACCTTTGAGGAAAGTGCACGCAGTCGGATCGTCAACGCCGTGTCGTCCGCGGATTTCGCTAGGGTAAGCGCTTCACGAGGAGGTGTGCCAGCGCAGGTGGAAGACACGGCGAGGCCGATGAGAACCAGCATTGCGAAAGAGATGCCGATTGCATGCGGCCGGCAGGTAGCTCTGCGACAGGCCGTCTTCAACTCATCCTCCTGGAATCTGCCTCGGCTCGATCGAGGTTCCTGTTCATCGGCGTCGCACGGTTTCGTGCTTGCTAATGCCTGAAGATCGAACGGGTGTGATAGCCCGCCTGCACCAGCCGCGTGCCGGGGACGTTCCGTTCAGCCGCACGCGCATGCACCGCATCCATCAAGCGCCGGCCGATCGCTTTGTTCTGCATGCTGCAGTCGATCGTGATTGGCCCCATGCCCGCGACCACGTTCCGCTCATCCAGAAAGTTGCTGCCGACGACGCGTCCATCGATTTCGGCGACAACAGAGTAGAACTGCGGATTGCGAGAGGAGCCACGTGAGCAGCCGGATGGCAACCTCAGGAGACGGAAAATCGGGCGGGAAGTGATGCGCTTCAGCGATGTTCTTGAATGCCTCGTACGCAATCGTTCCGCACGCTTGCGCGTCTTCAGGCGTGCCGGGGCGGGTCTGAAGGTTCATGGAACACCACTACCGGCCGTGGCGCTTCGCTCAACGAGAGTTCTTGTGCTGGTGATAAGCACGTGTGCGGAGCGTGCCTTCATCATGTCGCGCTCGGCACAGCCACAAAGAAGCCCCTCGCCGAGTTTGTTAGTGAGGGGTGCGAGCAGTAATCCGCAGACGTGCCAGGGATGAGCTGTTCACGTGATCACCTGAACAAGTGCGCCAGCCTCAGATTCGGCTTGTCTCTCCCGTTCAAAAACCATTACAATTTTTACACTGGTACCTCCCAAGCCGCTCCAGTCGCCACCGCGGTCGCGGCTGCGTCAAATATTTGAACCCCTCCTGGACCGCTACCAACCTCAAGAGCAGCATCATGACTTCGGTGGTCACGATGCCGAGCTACAGCGGGATTTGCGTGACTGGCGGAAGGCTCAACGCCATTAACAGCATAGGTAGCGCAGTCCGCTCTCGGCCCGACGCCGACCGTGATGGCGACAGTTTCTCAAATCTCTTCGAATATCTCGCTGGCACGCGGATGGACGAGAGCACCAGTCGGCCAAGTATCTTCCTGATTTCCGAAAGCGGTCACCTGCGTTTAAGGATGCCGCGGGTTCCGCGGCCCGACGGCCACTTGGAAGTCCAAAGCTCCGTAAACCTTGAATCGTGGAGCCTGGATAAGGTCGATGACTTCAGCACACCCAATCTGCTCGACGCTGGAATTCCCGTCGTCGGCAGACGCGGATTCTTGCGGATCAGAGCGCTTCCCGAACCCTGACCGCCGCATAACGCTGCCGCTCCGGCTGATCGACATCTTCTTTGGCGAAAACTCGGCTCATTCGTGTGCTTCTTCCGGACTCGTGTTAAGTGAGCTGACATGAGCGACGGAGACAATATAGACCCCGGCGCGGTCGAAGATCACGGCGGCATCCTGACCATCCGCGGCGGCGGCGCGCGGCGCGATTGGAACGGTATCCATTACAAGCAAGGCATGTCGGCAAAGAACGTCGGCACGACAAAGCTATCGGCCAACATCGCCACCATTCCGCCCGGCGGCGTGGCCTACGCTCACATTCACGTCGGTTTCGAGCTGATCCTCTACATCCTGGAAGGCAAGGTCCGCCACGAGTTCGGCCCTGGGCTCAAGCAAGTGATCGAGAACGAAGCCGGCGATTTCATCTACATAAAACCGGATGTGCCGCACGAAGTCTTCAACATGAGCGACACGGAACCGGTCGTCGCCTTTGTCGCCCGCTCCTCGGCGGACGAATGGGACAACATTATTCCCTACAACCGCAGTGTGGCCGGTTGATAGCGATTTTGCAGCAGTGGACCTGCTCGCTTGTCACTGGTCACATGTCACTGCTCACTGCCCATGAAGCGCGCGTTTCTCATTCTCGTCCTGGGCCTGCTCGCCGCCGCTACCGGCATCTACATCGACTGGACTTGGAAACGGCCGCTCTCGCCGCGCGGTGGACGTTATTATTTACAGCGGGTGGAGCTGCCTGTGCCCTCATTCCGCCAGGGAGACGAGAGATGGGTCGGCGATGCGCTCGGTGGTGTGCCCGAAAACGGCACGCTCGGCAGCGCCGGTTGCGCCGTCGCCGCGGCTGCCATGGTGTTCCGGTCCTACGGCATCGACACCGATCCGCAGCAGTTAAACTGGTTCCTGACCGACAAGGGCGGATACACCGAGCGGGGCTGGCTTTATTGGGAACGCGCCGCCTGGTGGGCGCCCGATCGTGTCCGGCACGTTTACGAAGACTTGCCTTCCTATCAGCTGATCGATTGGAACCTCGCGCGCCGCAATCCAGTGATCGTGCGTGTCCGGTTCTCCAGCGGAATCACCCATTTCGTCGTGGTTGCCGGCAAGCAGGGCTTTGACTACCTCGTGCGCGATCCCGGCGCGGGGGCGGCCAAGGGTCTCTACCCGCTCCGCGAGCTCGGCGGCGACATCGAGGCGCTGCGCTTTTACGAACCACTCACGGACGCAGCTTCGCGACTGGCTGCGCAGCGCTGAATCGAGAACCGCCATAAACCGGCGCGTTCTACTTTGTACTTTCCTGTTTCTGCTCTCCACCGTGTACTTTGGTCGTGCGCTGGGTCGTATTTCTTCGTGCGGTGAACGTCGGTCGGGCGAATCGATGCCGACCGGCTCTGCTCGCCGCGGAGCTGGCCGACTTTGGTGTGGTTAACATTGGCGCGGTCGGCACGTTCGTGCTGCGCGAAGCCATGGGCGAATCGGCGCTGCGCGCGGCGTTTGCTCGGAAGTTACCGTTCAAATGCGAGATCATGATTTGTCCCGCGCGCGACATCATCAAACTCGCATCGAAGGATCCATTCTCAGGACAACCGTCCGGCCCGAACATAGTCCGTTTCGTCAGCGTGTTGGCCAAACGCCTTCCCGGCGTGCCACCTCTTCCTTTCAGCCTGCCCTCGCCTGGCGAGTGGCTGGTGAAGATCATTGCAATCCACGACAGATTCGTCGTGGGCGTGTATCGGCGCCAGATGAAGGCGATCGGCTATCTCGGTCGAATGGAGAAGCGTCTGGGTGTGCCAGTCACCACGCGCAATTGGAACACGATCGACAAAGTCGTGAAGGTTCTCTCCTAGCTCGCGATTCGAGGTTGGACGTCGCTACGCGACCGTCCGGCTTTAAGCAGACCGAGCGCATGTTCGGAAATCGCTTAGCGCGGCGATGCAGTCGCCGCTGGGGACAAGCACATTCAGCCGATTTTCGGCGGGTTCAGATCCATCGGCTGCTCAGTGCAGATGTCTTGTCGGATGCGCGTGCAGTGGCTGCGCAACGGCCATCAAGGCAAGGAGAAGTTGCAGACGGCGCACCGCGGAACTGTTCTACGCGTTCCGGCTTACTGCTCCTCCCATGAGAGACCTTCAGTCATCATCTTCACTTCGCTGCCTCCATCGGCGGGCTTCACGAAAATCGTTAACGTCGCGTCGCCGCGCTTCCGCTTCAGGATTGAGGAATGCGGCTGGACCATGTCCTTTCCGTCGTTCGTCCAGCCTTGCCCTTTGAGATTCGCGGCGAGCTCCGCGCAGACGCTCTTCACGTCGGACTTACTCTTGAAAACGATCTGCTCGACCAGCGCCTTGTACTCGACGTCACTCGCATCTTTCGTGAGCGCGAGGTCCCTGGCTTCGGCTTCCGCGCCCGTGGACTTCGTGGCGGGTTCTTCGTCGTCTTCGTTCTCGTCCGCCTTACTTGCCGCGCGCTTCTCTTCCTTCTCCGGCTTCTTCGACTCGGCAGGCTGCAACTCTTTCGGGATTTCGCCCAGCGGCGCGACGAACTTGATGTTCACATCCCACTTCTCCCCGAACGTGTCCTTCTCGCCGTGGGTGGTGAGTTCACCTTCTACTTTGCCATCCGCATAGGCGAACTCAGTCGCCTCAATCGAGCCGATCGAGCTGAAACCCTGCTTCTGATGCGCGCTGTGCACCACCTGGCAGCCATAGATGCCCCCATCTTCATGGAGCGAGATAATTAGCGCGCTGCCGAATCTCCCGAAGGCAGCGGCGAGGTCCGGCTTTTTTTCTTTCGAATGATCCTTCTCGGTGAAGACCAGGACGATGCCCGGCTTACCACTAAACGGCTCACCCCAACGCGCGGACACATAGGCCAGCTTCGCTTCTTTACCGTTGCCCTTGAAAATTCCGGTGACGGTCGGCTTCACGTCCGCGGCCGGACCGCCCTTCCTGGCGCTCGATGCCGGAAGCGACTCGCCCGCCTTGAGCAGCGCGACATCGAAACGCGCGTCAAAGCCGCTGGGAAACATTCCTTCGGTCTCCATCGGCTGGCTCGCTTTACCGCTCACGCGCCCGTCCTCCAGCTTAAGTTCTCCGGTTGCCGTGCCGCTCCTCCGCCCGAGCGACGTACCACCCGCGGCCGCGCTCCAGTACTTTAGTTCGCCAGTTTTCTTAAAGATGAGCCTGAGGAATGGCCGGTTGAAATCGGGATCGGCGCCTTCCTTTTCCGCGTCTCGCGCTTCTTTCAGCTTCTCGCTCGCAACCGCCTGGCCGCTCAAGACCAGCGTGATCGCGTCCTCATTGTCGATCGTCGTCTCGTACGCCAACGCGTGCTTCAGCGGGTAAGTCTTTTTCTCCAGGATCAGCGTCCCTTCCGCCGGCTTTGTTGTTCCCTCCTGCGCAAAGAGCGTCACTGCGCCCACCGCGCTTACCGTTATCAGCAGACACATGAATCGTTTGGCCATACAAGTGCTCCTCGCGTTGGGACTCGAACCTGCGAACCGCGACATCTCAGCAGATAAACGACGTAATGCCAAGTAGCCCCGTTGGAGTTTTCGGCGGCAACCGCCAGAGCCGCGCGCCCATGTTCTCGCTCCCGGTCCGCTCCAGATAATCCGCATTTGGGATCTGCATCAGATTCGACGGCGGCCAATGTACATCCTCCCGCCTAATTAAGTGATGACCTTGGACCGGTTTCATGCCTGGTGATTTAAAACGTTAGTACGCGCCACACAGTCCCAGCATCCGTTTTGGTCACAAGATCCTGGCCAGTTCCGCTTCCAGTCGATCCAAAACTTGTTCGTTTGCCTCCGCGACGAATGACCTCACTTGCTCAAAGTGTTCGGGCGACGAAAAAACGTGACGCCATGTCAGGCGTTTTGTTTTCGCCTTCCTCAGTCAACGTGATGATGAGTTGAAAGTTGTGCGCGGGGGTCCGGATGACTGATCACGACCCGCTCCGGCTCCACGATCTCGACCGCGAGATACTCGTTTTTGTAATCGGTGCCGTCGGGCCCATGCAGTGTCAGTTCCCAACGTCCGCCAGGCCTGAAATCGAATTTGTGAATGGTGCTCCGAAAATCCCTCGGACCCCACCAGCGTGCGAGATGCTCTGGTTCGCCCAACGCACGAAAAACCTGTCGTCGTGACGCGTTCAACACGCGCGTGCTTACGATCTCGCGCTCCGCTGCACTAACCGCGCCCTTACTCACTGCTTGTCGTACTCGTCGCGGCGACGCCACCACACCC
>JBHENA010000097.1:9577-10087 GCA_046262275.1 Chthoniobacterales bacterium | reverse complement strand
ATGTGCGACAGGCGTTCAGCGTCAGCCCGGATCTCTTGCGGATAAGTGGGCGCACGTGCGCTGAGTTCTAGCGTCTTCAAGGCTATAAAACTAAGAGGCCGGCCCGGGGTGTCAAACGACCCGACCGCTCCGGAGCCTATTCCCAGATCAGGACGGTGACCGCCGCGCCTCGCGAAATCCGCTCCCCAGGCTGAACCAGGAGCAGCGCGTTTGAGCGGCTCAGCCCATACAACGCATGCGACTCCTGCCGCCCGACGGGCGTAAACGTGCCTTCGCCAACAATGCCACGAACGTAATGTGGCCGCTCGCCATCGTTTTGAATCGCCTCGGCGGCGTCCGCTCCTATGCTGGGCAGCGGGAGCGATGCCTTGTTTGCTCCCATCATCGTCAGGAGCGCCGGCCGCACGAAGAGCAGGAACGTCACAAAGGCGGAGACGGGATTACCGGGCAAACCGAAGATCACGCAGTCCCCCGCGTGCCCGAACAGAAACGGCTTCCCCGGTTTAACGG
>JBHENA010000097.1:0-9567 GCA_046262275.1 Chthoniobacterales bacterium | reverse complement strand
CCCACGCACCGCGCAAGCCAGAAGCCGAGCAGGCAACCGCACGTCAGTCCACCAGCGGCCACCAGCGTTCCGACGACAGCGCCCAGGGTGGCGCCGGCGGCGGCGAGCGCGGGCTTGACGAAATCGCGCGCACCTACGGAGACCCCGCCGGTGATAATTACCACATCAGAGGCCGTCGCAGCCCTGACCGCGGCTTCGATCTCAGCCGCGCGATCTGTGCAGTGCGTGGTGGATGAAATGGATGCGCCGCATTTCTGGGCCAATACTTGCACGAGTGCGGTGTTGGATTCGTAAATTTGCCCGGCGCGCAGGCTGCTACCGGGCCGAGCGAGCTCGTCTCCGGTCGAAATGATCGCCGTCCGCAGCTCACCTCCTACCTCGACCGAAGCTAAACCCTGTGCCGCCAGGAGCGGAACCATCTGCAGCCGGATACGATCGCCGGCCGAGAGCAACTTCTGGCCTGCCGCCACGTCGCCGCCTTTGCGTCGCACGTTTTCACCGGGCTCGACACTATCGGTGAGGACGATCTGGGGACCGTCCAGCGTGACCTCTTCCTGCATGACCACCGCATCCGCTCCAGCCGGCATTGGCGCGCCAGTGAATATGCGAACCGCCTCGCCTGCGCGCACTCGTAGCTCTCGATCAATTCCGGCCGGCTGTTCCCCTACGACGCTTAAACGCGCACGAGCGGAACATGAACTTGCCCCGACCGCGTACCCGTCCATCGAGGAGTTATCGAATGCAGGTATGGCAAACCCGGCAAACAGGTCGCGCGCGGTGAACCGATCAACGGCGTCGGTAATCGGGAGGTGGCGCGATGGCAACGTGCGCACCCGCGCCAGGATCCGCCCGAGTGCTTCTCCCTCAGATATCATCGCCACATCTACGACTGGTGCACCCGGGGCGGATCTCGCTACGCGCAATCCGCGCTCCAGCCCCGCGGTTGACGATCATCGGGCCACCCCCATATTCCCGCAACTTACTTGGTGAGGTGGCTGAGTGGTCGAAAGCAGCGCTTTGCTAAAGCGCCGTAGTCCAAAAGGCTACCGAGGGTTCGAATCCCTCCCTCACCGTTCGTTAGTTGCGGCAGTTTGTCGGCTAGTGAGGGAGAATTGCCGCACGAGGAATATTTCGCGACCGTGGAAAGAGGAGAATCTGACAAACTGAGCACTTGAATCCTTCACGTTTTTTCACGCGATGGCAGCGGTGATCATTGTGCGGCCGCATCGGGGCAGGTGGCAGTCGTACGAAGATGAGGGCGTGAAGCCTTACTGCTGCGGGCCCGGGGCGAAGGAATACGGACTCAGCTATGCGAACCGGAGCGCGCGCTATCGAGTCCGGCTGGAATCGTCCAGTTTCGTTGAGCTGTGGGCCTGCAAGTTGGGATCCACCTCGCAGGCGCCCTCCGATGTGATCGTGGACGAGTAACATTGAAACGCATCCGCCTTGCCGCGCCGTTCGCTCTCAGGGGCTTCTGCGTTCTCTTCCTCCTCACCAGCTGCGGTGCGATTCGACAAGAATGGCAGCGAGGAATCGCCGCGCGCAAAGAGAAGGCCCGCATCGAAGCGCTGAGAACCGCCGCGGCCGCGCCGCATCCGAAACCGCCGGTTTGGAATCCTGAAGCCGGTGATGGTCCGCCAAAGATCGTGATCAACCTGACGGAACAGCGCGCCTACTTTTACAAAGGTGAGACCGTCGTCGGCGAATCGAACATCTCCTCAGGAAAGAAGGGATTCGAGACGCCGCCCGGCCGTTATCGCGTCATCCAGAAGGATGCGAATCACGTCTCCAGTCTCTACGGCCAATACGTGAACGCGGCCGGGGAGGTGGTGCAACGAGACGTGGATACGTCGCGTAACCCGCAGCCACCGGAAACCATTTTTCGCGGTGTGCCAATGCCCTACTTCCTCCGCTTCACGGGCGGCTATGGGATGCACGCGGGCTTTGTCCCGCGCTTCCGCGCCTCGCACGGCTGCGTCCGAATGCCGACGGAAATGGCGCAGCATTTCTTCGAAGCGGCTGAGATCGGCACGCCGGTTATGGTCGAGGAATAGCTACCCCCGCGGCCAGGCGAGTGCTCGCTTCCCGAGCACATGGACATGCAGTGCGGCTTGCTCTCCTTCGCCGCGTCTTTCTAGCGGCCGCGGGGGGCGATCGACGTGGAGCAAACGGCACAAATTCAATGCGCTGCACGCGCGCGAACATCAGGCGCGGCCATGCTCGCTTTGCTCAGCGTAACTAAATCAAAGATATGAAGCTTTCTTACCTGCTCTGTGCGGTTCTGGTGCACGGCGTTTTGCGGCTGCAGTGCTCCGCAGCAAACAGCCGGACCACGAAAGAGTGTTCGCACCCCGGAGGTCTCCAATTTCCCGATTGGCGATTACCGCGGCGGCAGAACTGACCAGGGTCCCGGGCCGAGGGAGCCCGAGTGAACCGTTCCGGCGCGTTATCGCGTCGCAGCGCTGCGCGGCTGATCCTGCGTCATGAGCGTCAGCACAAAGACCGCGATTCCCACAATCAGGTGCGGCATCCACGAGTTCGAGGGACCGCTACTGAACCCGAACAACCAGGGCGAGGCAGCAAGAAAGATTGACGCGATGTAGTCGTTCATGAGGTGCATCTTCATCGGCAGGAGTTTCACCAGGCCGACTTCGTAATTCGTGCAGATGCTCTGCAGCAACACGATCAGTCCAATGATGCGCGGCACCCAGACTGCGGCCCCGCCCATTTCCGAGAAACCGAACAGGTTCGGTGCCGCGAGGAGGGCGATGCCGCCGATGTAATCGAAGATGCCGTGGACGAATGCGGGGATAATTTTCATGGCCGGTGAAGCTTTCGAGGCGGGTCTTTGCGCCTCAAGATGAGAACGACCGCGCGCCCGCCAACGGATGTTGATAATTTGCTCTTCGCGCGTTTCCGGGAGCGATTGGCCTCCGGCGGGGACGACGAGCCACAGCTACACTCCAGCCGACGGTCAGCCGGGCGGCCATTTCAGCTGCCGTTTGCCGAGCACGTGCACGTGCAAGTGCGGCACGCTCTCACCGGCATCGGGACCGCTATTGATCACGACTCGAAAACCGGATGCGAGCAGGTCGAGCTTCTCTGCTACGATCCGGGTGGCGAGAAGCAGTTTTCCGAGCAACGCCTTATCTGCTTCTGTGCTCTCGGCCAGCCGCGGAATCACGCGCTTTGGCACGATGAGGACGTGCACCGGCGCCTTGGGATCGACATCGTGGAAGGCGAGCACCTCGTCATCTTCCCACACGATTTTCGCCGGGATTTCCCGCACCGCGATTTTCTCAAAGATTGTCATACACGGGCGCGGTTCCGTCTTTCCCTCCAGCTAGCGCACGGAACAACGCAGCTGTTGCGATTCACTGCCCGCCGCGAGCTTTTCGCGCACGAAGCAGACCACTTCCTCACGAAGACTGTCGCAGGCGCGCGTCCACATCTTCGCGCCGCGCAAGTGTTTGACGCACTCCTGCAAGCCGACCAACTGCAGACTATCGGTCCCGGTGTTGACGAGCGCGTTGAGCCGCTTTTCAAGACCGTCGAAGAAAGCCAGTTCATACCCGGCCCCGGCGGCCTCGGCGATCTCCAGCAACGAGAAAGCGATCGGCGGCGGCGCCGGTGAGAAGTAAGGAATGATGTCGTTGTAGCCGATCACCTTCAGGACGTAGCGCACCGTCTGGGAAAACTGGCTGAACGGCACCACCGGCTCGTCATTCCGCAGACGCAGATAAAAAGCGATGCTCTCCGTAATATGATCCGTGAGCCACCAGCTGGGATAGCCGGCCTGGTCCGCCGCGCGCGTGATCGCGGCGCGCAGCCATTGCTGGTTGAACTCGAAGAGCTGCCCCGAATCGCACCGGAGGTAGGGGAATTCTTCCTTAAACGCTACCATGATGCGCCGCCTCCGGCGGGAAGAGCTCGCGTTGTGAGGGATTGATTTTGATCCGGCGACCGAGCGCCTGAATCGCTTCGGCAAACTGGTCCACATCCTCGAAGCGGCGATGAACGGACGCATAGCGCAAATACGCGACCTCATCGACGTCCTTTAGCTTCTCCAGCACCTTGGCGCCGATTGCGCTGGATTGAATCTCACGACCTCCCGTTTCCAGCGCGTGTACAATGTCGTCCACTGCCTGCTCGAGCGTGACGAGGCTGATCGAGCGCTTCTCGCAAGCCTTCGCCAGACTGCTCACCAGTTTCCTGCGATCGAATGGTTCGTGGGTGCGGTCGCGTTTCACGACCCGCAGTTCCGAGCGCTCGATTTCTTCGTAGGTCGTGAAGCGGTAAGCGCACTGTAAACAGACGCGGCGGCGGCGGATGCTGGAGCTATCACGAGACTGGCGCGAATCGATGACCTTATCGTCACGAAATCCGCACTTGGGACAACGCATAGTGGCGGTTCATCAACTAACACACCGTATCTTGTGGAGTCAACGCATCTATGCGGAATTCACGTGAATTCTCGCGCCGCCTGTTTCGATGTGTCGAATCACTTATCCCGAGAGCCATCGCTCCCCGTATTCGCAGCGCCTACTGGATGTCGCCGAGTCGGCAACAGGAATTCGCCACTCGTCTCTTTCCGGCTAAGAACGTTAACTCCCGGTGCCTAATAATTGTCGGACGGGATTATCGGCGCGGCGTGGTGACCGGACGGAGCGGTCGGTGCCGTTTTCTTTTTGTTCGGGTGAGTCTGCTTTTGCTGCGCGGCCTGTTGTTGCTGATAACGACGAAGTCTTTGTTGTTGCAACTGCAGTTGTCGCAGCCGTTGCTGTTGCAGTCTCTGCTGCTGGATCTTTTGTCGCCGCGCCTGTTGTTGCTGGATTTTCCGCCTCTGCCGCTCCAACTGCTGCTGCAGGCGACGCTGTTGCTGGATCCTCTGCTGCTGTACTCTCCGTTGTTGGGCTTGTTGTTTCTGCCTGTATTTTTCCGCATCGGCGGGTGTGAACTTCGCTGGTTTTCCATTTCCCACCGGTCCGTACTTTCCCGATCCCGCCGGCGCCTGCTTTGGTGGTTGCGTGACTTTTTCATTCGGCCCGTACTTTTGCGATTCTGGCGGCGCCTGTTTCGGTGGTAGCGTTACTTTTTCGATCGGCCCGTACTTTTGCGATTCTAACGGCGCCTGCTTCGAGGGTTGCGTGACTTTTTCCACGGGCGCGTACTTTTGCGATTCTACCGGCGCCTCTTTCGATGGTTGCGTGACTTTTTCCACCGGACCGTACTTTTGCGACTCCAACGGCGCCTGCTTTGGTGCGGCGGGCGTGGGACTAGACGAGGGTCCTCCGGTTTGTGCGCAGAGAGAGCCCGCCGTTAGAAAGAGCGATAACAACCACGATCGGATACTCATAGGCCCCACTTGTTTAGTGAGCGGCACTAACGAGGTTAGGACTTCAGCTGCCCAAGGGTCAATCTAATTGACCCAAGTCCGCCTGCTCCACCCGCGCTTTTCCTTCAACATCGCGCTTCGCGGGGGCGTCCGGATGCCACGACCAAACACTCAGCATGAGAAAGAAGCCAATCACGTAAGCCAACGGAATTGACCAACCGTAGCGCAGCCACTTCCCAACCGACCGCGCCTCCGGAAACATGTTGCACAACGCGACCCCCGAGGATGAACCAAACCAGGTCATCGATCCCCCGAAGCCAACGGTGTATGCGAGGAATCCCCAATCGTAGCCGCCCTGTTTGAGGGCTAGCGCGGTCAACGGGATGTTGTCGAACACAGCGGATAAGAATCCGAGGCCGAACGCCGTTTGCCACGACGCGAGCGGCAACTGCTCGACCGGCATCATTGAGGCGGAAAGAACCAGCGCGAGCAGGAAAATGGAGCCGCGGAACGCCCGCGGCAGGACTTCCCAGTCCGGACGGCGTTTCGGAACTGAGAGCAGGATCGCGATCCACACCGCCACCCCGATGAACGGAAAGTGATCCGCACTCGCGGTGAACCAAAGGTTTACCGCCACGTTTGTCGCGATCGCCAGGACGAGAATGAAACCGACGATTCCGACGCGCGCCCAGTCAATGTGTGTGTGTTCGTGCGTGCGCTCGAGAATGGGTGAATATTTTTGCTGCTGAAGGGCGGCCGGGATTCCGAAAATGAAGAGGGCAATCGTAGCGCCGATGCTCGCCTCAAAAACGCGCGTGGGCGAAACACCGGCGATCCACATCATAGTCGTTGTCGTGTCGCCCACCACGCTCCAGGCGCCCCCTGCGTTCGAGGCCGCGACGATCGCGGCGATGTAGCCGATGTGCACCTTGTTGCGAAATAGCTGATGCGCCATCGCCCCGCCGATCAACGCGCCGGCGATGTTGTCGAGAAAACTGGAGAGAATCCACACCATCACCAGGAGGACAAAGCCGCCTTTCCAGTCGTGCGGAAGATACTTCGGCAGCACGACGGGAACGTGACTCTTTTCGAAATGCCGTGACAAAAGCGCGAAGCCGGTCAGCAGGCAGAGCAAGTTCGAGAGGATCACCCACTCGTGCCCGACGTGAGATAGAAACCCTGCGAATCCGGGTCCGGTCCTGAAGCCGGTGAAAAGCGTTTTGTGTGTCGCGATCGCCGCTGTTCCGATGAGCGCCACACGCAGGGTGTGACGGTGAAACAGCGCGACGCCCAAGAGGGTTGCCGCGAAGAATACGAAATCGAGCTGGATCCCGTAGAGGAGCGCAGCAGCGTGTGGAGCAGCTGCCGATTCGACTGGGCGCATCGCCGTAATGAGGCGACCGCGTCATCCCTCGCAAGCTCAATCGTGAGCAGCACCTCGATTTTCTGCGCGCGCGGCATCGAACTCTTCTCAACAGCCTCGCTGCTTTGGTGACGACCTTCCCGCGATGCGGCTGCCGCGGGAGCCTATCTGCGGATCAGGACGCAGTTCTACACAGAGGGCTGAGAAGTGTTCTCCGCTTCAACCGTAAAGCTCCACGTCTTTTGTTTGCGAAGCCCCTGCGGATCGACCGCCACAATTTTTACGCTGTGCGTCCCCAGCGCCAGATCGGCCGTGGGCTGGTAACGCAGCCTGTTTGTAGCGCGGTCATACGTGTAGTTGGCCTTCGCAATTTTAATCCCGTCTATCAAGAGCGTGATGTTGGATTTCGCCAGAGTGCCGTCGGGGGATTACAACCGAAAAGTAACGCGGCTGTTACCCCCGAGGTGACAGGTTCCGTGCCCTGCTATCGGGGCGGGAACTCGAACTCGGCTTTCTTCTTGTCCTTCGCCAGGGTGAGATAGGCGCTAAAGTTCGAGCCGCGCTTCGAGACGAAGCCCTCGATCAAGCCGGTTTTGCCGACTTCGACGAGCCGTTCGGCTTCCTCAGCGGGTATCTCTTTGCCGCAGAGGTTCCGCTTCAGCTCAAACACGACCCGTGGTGACCCGTCGGCTTGGGGTTTGGTCACAACGAACGCGTCCGCAGTCTGGTAAAGGTCACCCTTGTGGATCTTGCTTTCGGTCAATTTCACCGCTTTCGACAAATCCACCGGCGCTTTCGGCTTCCGCGGGGCGCGGGCGGAGCCATCGCCATTTTTCCCGCCTTCGCGCGCCTTCCGTGGCGGGAACTCCCAGGTGATCTTCGCTCCCTGACGGAGCAAAAATGCGTCGAACGGCCGGCCCTTTTTTGAGACGAAGCCCTCGATCAGGTCGGTCTTTCCGCGCTCCACGAGCTGGATCGCCTGCTCGCGCGTCACCGGCTTTTGGCACATCAATCGGCCCACTTTGAAGACTTCTCTCCACCCGTCGCCCTCCGCTTGGCGCAGGATGTAACTAGTGGGCGCTTCGCAAAGCTCCGCGCCGGTTTTCGGGTCCGTCCAGAAAGGAGTGAGTGCGTTCAGGTCGACTTTGTTGCCGAAATCCAGTTCCGCCTTTTTCGCGCCGGGATTCTTTTCGTCCTCCACAATCCTAATCTTGGAAGGGAAACGGTTGCCGCTTTTGGCCGAGACGAACCCATCGAGTGGCCCGATCTCGCCCTTTGCGACAAGCTCCCGAACCTCCGCTTCTTCGATTTTACGGCCGCTCATGACCTTGTAGACGGTGAGGGTCCCGTCCTGCGACCTGTAGCCGCGAAGAGTTTCGACCATCGGTTTTCGGTCCGTCGGCGAAATGATGTCCGTGACGCGCGAATCGCATTCATCTTCTTCAAAGTTCTTTGTCCGCTCGACGATGCCTTTGGTGACGTCGACAATCTCGGACATGAACGCGCGGCGAGGAAACTTGCCGTGTTCCATCTGGCGCAGCTTGTATTCCCACTCGCCGGTCATATCCGGCTTGGTGAGCGCGTCTGCCTTCACTGCGGCCAAAAACTGAAGCAGCGACTCCGCCTTCGTGGTTGGAACCAGCTCCCGCTGATTGCGCTCGAGATATTTCTGATTGATGAGCCCATCGATCGTGTCGGCGCGCGTGGCGGGAGTGCCGAGACCGCGCTCCTTCATGGCCTCGGCCATGCTTTCGTCGTCGACCAGTTTGCCGGCGCCTTCCATTGCGGAGAGAAGGGTGGCTTCAGTATAACGGGGCGGCGGCTTGGTCGTTTCACTGTGAAGCTGGGCGGAAACGGTCTTCGCCTGGGCGTTATCCTCGGGCATGAGTGGGGGCAGCGCCTTTGAATCAGGCGGGCCGTCATCCACCGTGGCGCGTCCATAAACCGCGAGCCAGCCCGGTGCCGTAAGCACTTTGCCCTCCGTCTTGAACTGATGCGTGGACGCGACCGTGCTCATCCGCGTAGTGACATCAAATTCCGCCGCCGGGAAGAACGCGGCCACGAAGCGGCGCGCGATCATGTCATAGACCTTGCGTTCCATTTCATCGAGATTCTTCGGCTCTGTCGTGGTGGGAATGATCGCGAAGTGATCGGAGATCAGCGCGTTATTGAAGATGCGCTTGTTAGGCCTGACCCATCCGCGCTCGAGAACCGTCCGGCCATGTGCTTCGAAATCGCCTCGTAAATTCCCCAGTGTTTCACGACAGGTGGTAAGGTAATCCTCCGGGAGAGCACGCGAATCGGTCCGTGGGTAAGTGATGACTTTGTGGCGCTCGTAGAGCGCCTGCGCGATCTGCAGCGTGCGGCGGGCGGAAAGGCTGAAACGGTTGTTCGCTTCGCGCTGTAGTGTCGTGAGATCGTAAAGACGCGGCGCGGCCTGGCTGGATGATTTTTTCTGTTCCGTTACCTTCGCAAGCGGCTGCCCCTGGCAGGCGGCGAGGGCAGCCTCGGCGATCGCGCGGTCCCAAACGCGATCAATCCGGTCGTAGTCGTCATTCTCTGTCTTCTTAAAGTCGGACCGCTGGAACACGCCTTCGTACGTGCCCTGCGCAATCGCAAAGTTTGCCGTCAGCCGCCAGTAAGGACGCGGTTTGAAGTTCCCGATCTCCAGCTCGCGCGCGAAAACGATCGCGAGGGTTGGAGTCTGGACACGGCCGATGGAAGCAACGTTGCCGCCGCGCGAGCCGAACATCCGCTTGGTGATGGCGCGCGTCCCATTGATGCCGATGAGCCAATCGCTCTCGCTGCGCGAGCGAGCGGCGTCCGCCAGGCCGGCCATTTGCTCGCCATCGCGCAGGTTTTTGAATGC
>JBHENA010000096.1:9899-10149 GCA_046262275.1 Chthoniobacterales bacterium | reverse complement strand
CTGTTGCTCGGCAGCATCTGGACAGCGGTTAAAAGCGACTATCGCGAGTTCCTCAACCAAGGATTCCGATCGCAGGAAGTACTGGTGCCCGTGGAGGAACGTGCTGGGAAGCTGCAGGATCTTTTAGCAGGGTTCGATGCACCACAGATGCTCGAAGGATTCGAAGCGATGATCCTTCGCATTAGCTACGTTCAGTTCTTCGCGCTCACGATTAAAAACGTTCCAGCAAATGTGCCTTATGAGAACGGCG
>JBHENA010000096.1:0-9773 GCA_046262275.1 Chthoniobacterales bacterium | reverse complement strand
CTGTGGGCCGGTGCGATCGAACATGTTTTGAAACCACGACTATTTTTCCCGGATAAAGCTGCAATAGACGACTCTGAACGGACTTCACAATATACAGGCATGGAAGTCGCGGGAGCGGAGCAGGGGACGTCAATCGGGATTGGTTATTTCGCCGAAAGCTATGTTGATTTCGGGCCAGTAGGGATGTTTATGCCAATCGCGTTGCTTGGAGCTGGCCTCGGTTTGATTTACAGGCTTTTTGTCATCAAGGCGCGCTACAAACTGTTAGGCGGCGCTATAGTCACTTCGATCATGGTGTTTGGTGCGTCCACTATTGAGACCTCTAATATGAAGGTCATCGGTGGCGTTCTCACAATGTTCTTTGTGATGGGTGGCCTCTACTGGCTGTTTGCACGTTCGTTGATGGACTGGCTCACAGCGCGCAGCGGAGGCGGGGCGTAATCGTTGAGCAGACAGCCGGAGTTCGGCTCCGGAATTGCGCACCGCACCGGAATGAAAAAGCTAAAGGTTCTCCACGTTATCCCGTCGGTCTCGCCGAAGCGCGGAGGGCCGAGCGCTGCATTGCCGGTGCTCGTGCGTATTTTAGTTGAAGCAGGGATGGATGTGACCGTCGCCACTACCGATGACGACGGCTCAGGAGCGCGCCGGCAGGTCCCACTGCAGCAAGCAATCGTCGAGAAAGATGGTGGGACCTACTTCTACTTCCCGCGACAATTCACATTCTATACGGCTTCATGGCCGCTACGGCGTTGGGTTTTAAGTCACGTTCGCGAGTTCGATATTGTGCACGTCCACGCGTTGTTTTCCTTCCCTAGTGTGATCGCCGCACGGGCTGCGCGACGAGCATCGGTGCCTTACGTTATTAGGCCACTGGGCGTACTGAACCGATGGGGTCTCGCCAACCGCCGTCGAACCCTAAAGAGTGGGTCGTTGCGATTGATCGAGCTTCCGCTCATTCGTCATGCCGCCGCTATGCACTACACGAGCGCAAGAGAGAAGCAGGAAGCGGAAGCAGTGAATCCCGCCGTTGCCTTGACGCGTGCGGCAATCATTTCATTGGCTGTCGATTGTGATGGAGACGCAGATGAAGGCGCACGTTTCTACACGCGCTTTCCTGAGGCAGCAGGGAGGCAGGTTCTGCTTTTCCTCTCTCGCATCGATCCGAAGAAAGGGATCGAACTCCTGCTTGAAGCGTTCGCTTCTCTCCGCGGTGAGTTCCCGGACGCACTCCTCGTCATCGCCGGCGACGGCGAGGTGCCCTACGTCCGGCAGCTTCATGCAGCTGCCGAACGGCTCAGCATTGATCAGCATGTTCTCTGGCCCGGGTTCCTCTCTGGCGCCGACAAACGCGCCGCATTCCGTGCTGCGACAATGTTTGTGCTGCCGTCGCATTCCGAGAATTTCGGCATCGCGGCCGCGGAGGCGCTCGCTGCTGGCGTTCCAGTGTTATTGAGCGACCAGGTTGCCGTGGCCGACGACGTTCGAGAAGCAGGTGCTGGCGTAGTTGTGCCGTGCGATTCAAAGGCGATTGCAACGGGAATTCGCCGCCTGCTTACGGATAGCGTCACGAGGGCATCCTTCTCTGCGAAGGGACAAGATCTTGCCAGGGCGCGCTACTCAACCCAGTCTGTTCAAGCAGCGCTTGTAAATCTGTATGCGAGTCTAACGAGGCGTCCACACGCGTGATCGAGACGAGGCGATTTCTATGGGTCTTGGCAGCGACATTGGTGGTCGGCTTTGGTGTCCGGGCAGCACATTGGCCATCGATGCACGATGTTCGCGATGGCGACGAGCTCGCCTACACATGGGGAAGCTTGCAGTTGTTGGAAGGTAATCTGCCGGGTATCCACTACTCCCCTGCGGGCCCGCAGACGTGGGTTGGATGGGCTTTCGAAGCGGCCATTTCAATGAAACAGCTAGTTTACGGCCGGCCCGCCGCACTGCAGGTGAGACCTTTTCTCGCGGTTGATGATGCAGTGTTCAACGCCTATCGCGATGGTGGGCTCTTGCGCGAGGTGTGGATCATCACATCGGTGGTCGTAACTCTGGCCGGCACGGCAGCCGCCAGTCGGCTGGGGTATGTTAAGTCGGGTCTCGCTGGCGCCGCTTTCCTCGGCGGAGCCGCCGCGATTTTGCCGTTGTTCGTCGACTTCTCCGTTCAAGCGCGGCCTTACGCGACGGCGTGGAGTTTTGGTATGATGGCGCTGTATTACGCGACAGCTTCGAAACGCCTGCACGCTGCCGCTCTGTCAGCAGTGTGCATGGGGCTGGCAATAGGCTCGCGGATCGACATGGCGATCCTCTTTCCGATCGTATGGAGTGAATTTTGGAATGACGCACCCTCGGAAGGTCGGTGGCGAAAACTCATTCTATACCACGCGATCGCTGCCGGCACGTTCCTGATTGTGGCGCCATGGTATGTTCCCACGCTGGTTGCCTCGTTGCGCGCGATTGCCAGCGTCAGGGGTTCTACCGTGGGCTTTGCCGTGCTGACGAAAAGCGAGATACTGCGACAGCTGCTATGGAGTGAAGGTCTCATAGTATATGTCTTGTTGTTTGTGTTCGGGGTAACTCTCTGCGTCCGATCAAAGCCTCGGAAATGGGTGCTCGCTCTATACCTCCTCCTGCTGGGAGCGAGCTTCTTCAAAGGAGCTGCCTTTGGGCTTCGATACCAGGGGGCACAGCTGATTATTATCCTCTTCATCGCTACTACCGCTCTGCAGTGGTTGCATCGGCGTTCGGCGGGGCTCGCAGCTGTAGCAGCTTCTCTGGCTCTCGTTGCGCCGAGTGTCGAAACATTCTCTCTGATCGCAAAGACGAAGCGCGGGCGTGCTCCGGATGAAGCGGTATCATGGGTCGAGGCCCACATTTCTCCAGGCGCTATCGTTTACGTTCGACCCTGGATCACGAACCTGCTTCCTACAGCTGAGGCCTCAGACGCAAGTTGGCATGAGGTCGCGGACGGAGCCGCCTACCGGAAGAAATTCCGTCAAGGAATGGAACGATTCCACCTTGCTTCCGACGAAGAACCGCGCGCGTTGTCGGACGTAAACCTCGCGCTCGAACGTGGTATACGGCGCTTCATGTTTATTCTAGGAGGCCATCCTAGTCTCCCCATTCCACGCTTCGATGTGCGTGTCTTTGACACTGGACCAGTCTTCGGCGTGCGGCCGATCGACCGCGCGTTCCGCGAGACGGGAGGTGTGGTCATTCTTCGCGGGCCGCTGAATGATCCGGCGTGCGAAGCGCTTGGCATCCCTACGGTCGCCTGGCTTAATCCCGAAGGAGATGGAACACGCATCTATTGTTCTTCCGATACACAGCTCCGGGCTCAGTAGCAGGCACCGAAATTTTGAAAGCTTTTGTCCGTCAGTGGCTTGATCGCTATTTCATTAAGCAGCCGCAGGTGCGGCAGTTCGTCACGCGCACGCTAGAGCGCGACGAAGACTTGGATGTAACGCTTTTCGGAACTCGCTTGCATATCAACTCGGTCAAGGAACACGGGTATCTTCGCGCTTCCCGGAAGCTTGGGTCACACAGTGCGTTGCACGATGAAGCTGGGGTGTTGGTGACGCTGGCTTTGTTGCTAGGTCCCGGCGACACGTTTGTGGATGTGGGTGCCAACGTGGGGCTGTTTGTCTGCACGCTCGCGCGCCGCAGGAGCTTGCCGGGTGATGTTCGCTTTTATGCGTTCGAAGCGAATCCGGATACCTTTCGCCGCTTAGCGGCATCGGCGAGTGATCTCGATGTGACAGTCCAACAAGCAGCGATTTCCGACCACGCGGGAGAGCTCGAGTTCCTGACCGGGGCGGTTTCTCACGTCTTTGCAGAGTCTTCCAACCGCAATGATTATCATTTCAGCAAGCAGACGCCGTTGAGAGTAAAGGCTCAACGCCTGGATCACTCGCGAATCGAAGGCAACTCGATCGTCGTCAAAATTGATGTCGAGGGGCAGGAGCTGAATGTGTTAGCCGGTGCGACGGGTCTGTTTGAGCAGGACCGCGTGAAAGCCGTCTATCTCGACGGATACAAGGACGAACAAGTGGCAGGCTTTCTGCGAGAGCGCGGCTTCAGCTTCTTCGATGGGAGAACTCTTCGGCCAGCTGAGCCCCCGATCTTTAGTCTCCTGGCAGTGAAGCTCCCGAAGTGTTGAGGAGAGCCTTATGCAGGACTTAACGGCGCTCGTTCTTACCTATAACGAGCGCGAGAACATCGAGCGGACGCTCCGCGCGCTCACCTGGCTGCCACGTGTTTTGATCGTCGATAGCTTCAGTATCGATGACACCTGCGCGCGCGCGCACGCTTTCTCCAATGTGGAGATCGTCCAGAGAAAGTTCGATACTCATACCGACCAATGGAACTTTGGCTTGGACCAAATCGTGACGGACTGGGTACTCACATTAGATGCGGACTACGAAGTGTCGTCTGCGCTCGCGACCGAGATCCAGAAGCTGGAACTGAGCAGCAGCATTGCGGGTTACGCCGCAGCGTTCGATTTCCGGATTTTTGGCCACTCGCTTCGCACCTCCGTCTACCCGCCGCGTACTGTTCTGTTCGAGCAGCGACGTGGCAGATACGTGCAGGATGGCCACACACAGTTGCTGCAGCTTGATGGCCCGGTGGCCACATTCGGTAACGTCATCTATCACGACGACCGAAAGGCGCTAAGTCGATGGATTCAATCACAAGATCGCTATACGAAGATCGAGGCGAAGCACTTGCTGAAATTGCGGAGTCCGGAAGGCGGAATGCGTAATCAGCACATCAGCGTGCAGGATCGGTTGCGCTTGAAAATCTATTTCGCTCCCGCGGTAATGTTCCTTTATCTGCTCTTCGGCCGCGGGTTGATTTTCGATGGGTGGCCGGGTTGGTACTACGTCATGCAGCGGACAATCGCAGAGATGCTGCTTTCCCTCCGGCTTCTAACGGAACGGCATCGGCTGGAGGAGACGGAGTAGGCGCCGATCGCGCCTGGTTATTTGTTATCGGTTGACGCGTCTCGCAAACTACAGATCAGACTTAATGCGCGCTGAAACGGATCGAGCTCGGCTCGAGGATTTAATGGTGCGGTTCGGCACGGAGGTGAAGGGACCTGGACGGATTTACCTGACCGGCGGTAGCACGGCTGTGCTGTATGGCTGGCGCAGTATGACAATTGATGTCGACATCAAGGCTGACCCGGAGCCGCCAGGGTTGTTTGAAGCGATTGTGGTCTTGAAGGAATCAATCGGCATCAACATTGAATTGGCGGCGCCGGACGACTTTATCCCCGCGCTGCCCGGCTGGCGCGACCGTAGCCTCTTCATCTTGCGAAGCGGGGAGATCGATTTCCTACATTATGATTTCTATGCGCAGGCGCTGGCAAAGCTGGAGCGCGGGCATGCGCGCGACATGGATGATGTGGACGCGATGCTTCGGCTCGCGCTTGTCGATGTTGGGCGGCTCCGGGAGTTATTCGAAGCAATCGAGCCTGAGCTTAACCGGTATCCCGCGATTGATCCGGTGAGTTTCCGGGTGGCGGTAGTTGCACTGCGCGATCCGCCGCGGCAGCCTCCTCACAGATGACGCCGCAATCGAATGAGGCGATGAGCGATTTTCCTGGCGCCGAGCTGGTCTTGCCAGGCCTGGACGATCTGGCGGCAGGGCGCCTAACGATCGGCTCCTGCCTGGTGAGTATGGCGCGTCCGAACATGGACCGGGCTGGACTCACGTCGTCGCTGCCGACTGCTCGATTCGTTCTTGAGCCCGAACGCACCCTTTACCGGCTGTTGCAGGCAGAGGGAGGGAACGCCTACGGCCGATACAATTCTCTTCGCCGACGGCTTGTAAAATTCGAGCGGGCGCTGCGCCATCGCGCGAGTGGAACCCACGGTCAGGCGAGTGTCGCCAGCTGAACGAACTTGGCTGCAAAGGCGCTGAAGGCGAGTGTCGGGGAGGAGTCGCCGCTGAGCTGTACGCCGACCGTTATTCGTTAAGTGTGCATTGTTAATAGATGCGGAGTCCAAGTCCAGAAAAGCGGACGGAAAAGCGCTGCTGCAGGGGAGCGGGCTGCTGAGGCCCAATAACGGACAAAGAACCGATAACTGAAAGCGCGCAGTGGCGCGTTTTCTACTGACACGGGGTAAGATTTGTCTTAGCGTCGTCAGTTCGCCTCGGGCGAGGGCCTTGCGCCCGCATTATGCTAAGGAAGGAACACGTGGACAAAACGAACGTGCTTTCTCCTCCGCGCGCGGCGCCGCTGGATCACGATTTTCGAGGCGCGAACCCGATTGTCCAATCGCGCCGCGGCTTTTTGCGCAAAGTGGCGCAGAATGAGTGGGGCCTCGCGTTTATCCTGCTGGCCTTAGATATCGCGGCGTGGGTGGCCTGCTACAGCGCGGCGAGCTATCTGCGCGACGAAGCTTTCGGCGAAACGCCCGGCCAACTTTTCGGCGTCGGTGCGATCGAGCTGGTGGTCGTCTTCGCGGCGATCTTTATCATCGGAGGGTACAACCGCGACGATAAGCGGACGCTCTCTTACACAACGGAACACATGTTGGCGCTGATCGCCGCTGCTCTCGTCAGCGCAGTTTTAATCTACAGTGCCGCGGCCTACGGCGCGGCGATCAAGCCAAGCCGCGCGGTTTTCGCCGTCACTTTCCTTGCGTTCACGGCGCTCTCGATCGCCTATCGGCGACTCGTTCATCGTTTTTTCGCAGCTTCAATCGCGCATCGTGCTTTTCTGGTGGTTGGGAGCGGTGAGATCGCCGCGGAGTTCTACCGCGCCTACCGCACTTCACCGAACCGGCAGCGGCTCGAGTTCGTCGACATCGAGCGACAGCGGATTGGGGAACATATCGCCGGGCCGGGCACGCCGATCATCGAAGGTGACCTCGCGACCAAGCTGGCGAACCTCGGCGATCGCTACAGCGGCGTGATCCTGGCTGAGCGCGTGGATCGGCTGAAGCCGGAGCTGCTGGAGCGGTTGGTGCGGACGCAATTTCACCACGCGCGCGTTTACACGCTCGAAGGGTTTTACGAGGCGCATTGGAAGCACGTGCCGGTCTCCTCGATCGATCCGTTCTGGCCATTACAGATGGGTTTTCAGTTGGCTCAGATGTCGCCGTATCACTACCTGAAGCGGCTTTTCGATATCGTGTTTTCAGCCGTCTGTTTGGTTCTCTGTTCTCCGTTGCTCGCGCTAATCACGCTTTTGGTCTGGTGGCAGAACGGACGGCCGGCGTTGTTCCGGCAGGAACGAGTGGGACGTGAAGGGCAGCTGTTCACGATCCTGAAGTTCCGGACGATGGGGGTTAATTGCGGAATGCGGAATGCGGATAGCGGAACGGGAACCAACGCGCTGAACGACGAAGCGCGAGTTTATTCCGCAATCCGCGATCCGCATTCCGCATTTCCGGACGAGGACGATATCTACACGCGCGCGAACGATCCGCGCGTGACGAAGCTGGGGCGCTGGCTGCGCAAGCTGCGGCTAGATGAGCTGCCGCAGCTGTGGAACGTTCTGCGCGGAGACATGAGCCTGATCGGGCCGCGCGCGGAGTGGAATCGCTGTGCGGAGCGTTACGAAAAGAAGATCCCCTTCTACCATTTCCGGCATCTGGTGAAGCCGGGAATTACAGGCTGGGCGCAGGTGAACTATCCCTACGGCGAGAGTGACGAAGATGCCCTTGAGAAGCTGAAGTACGATCTCTATTACATTCGGCGTTACTCGCTGAAGCTCGATGCGATGATCGTGCTGAAGACGGTGCATACGATGCTCTTCGCCCGCGGTCGTTAAGGGGAAGTGCGGATCGCGAACTTCGGATTGCGGAGCTGCGGCGCAACGTGGGTTCGCACCTAAACTTCAGCTCGGAGCAAAGAACGCGCAGTGCGACCGGCAGATGCGGAGTGCAGATCCGGAGTTCGAGCTTCTCATTTTCAACTCGGGCAACAGTATTGCTCGATGAAAAAGGAACTTGAGGCTCGGACGAAAATCTTCGCGCTCGACGTAATCCGATTAGTCTCGCGCCTGCCGCGGACGAAAGCCGCAGACGTGATTGGGCGTCAATTGCTCCGAAGTGGAACCTCGATCGGCGCTAACTACCGCGAGGCGAATCGTGCACAATCGCACGATGATTTCATTCACAAGATCGCGATCTGTGAGAAGGAAGCGGCTGAAACGGAATACTGGATTGAGCTGCTAATAGAATCCAGTCCAAGCGACGGAGGAGCGAATCTTGAGCTGTTGACTGAAGCGCGTGAGCTGTTGGCCATCTTCGTGGCGAGCGGACGCACGGCAAAGTCACGACGTTAAAGCGGCAGTCGCTTCCGTCTTGGTATTGTGCCTACTTCCGCAATCCGCAGTTCGCAATCCGCGGTTCGCAACGCGACGCGACTGCTTTTCTTAGCAGCCCTTTTCTATGCGCCGTGGGCTTATGGGTGCACGACGGCGGAGTCGATCGTAGGACTCGACTGGCTGCTTGGTGCGGTGGTGGTGCTCTGGCTGGCGGATCTGCTGATCAGTCGACGAAGGCCTGTTGCGCCGACTACGGCCATCGCGCTCGTGGGGCTGCTGCTCGCGCTTGGGTGGGGGATGGCTTTGAACGGTCGCGCCGTTTACGATCCGGTTTTCGCGGTCTTCACTCCGGTGGCGCGTCACTTCGCGGCACTACCCGGATCCTATGATGCCGTAAACAGCGTCGCGCTCATGATTCGCTGCACTGTCCTGCTACTTTCGCTGCTGTTCGTCGCTGACCTGGTGCAGCGGCCGCAGTGGCTGCTGCGGCTATGGCATGCCATTGGCGCAGCGGGGGGGAGCATCGCGCTGCTTGGGCTGATCCAGAAAGGCTCGGGCGCGCGGATGATTTTTTGGGGGGATTGGCTGGAGAGTGGGGAAGGGCCGAGCTTCTTCGCCACTTACTTTTACCACGCCAACGCAGGCGCTTATCTGAACCTGGTGTTTCCCGCGACCGTCGCGCTGGCGGCGAGAGCATTCGGGACGAGAGCGTCGCCCACGCTGCGCGCTTTCTGGGCGACGGCGGCTCTCGCGGTGACAGTGGCGATTCTCGCGAATACTTCGCGCGCTGCGCAATTCTTCGGCATTCTTCTGATGGTCGCTGTCTTCATCATGTCACGACGGCAGCTCGGACGCGCGGTGCGCGGCGCGGATAAAGGGACACTTATCGTTGGCGCAATCGTGGGGATGGTCGCGCTCTATGCGGTGGCGCAGGCCAGCCGGCTCGACAAGCCGCTTAAACGCTGGACAGAGATAAGCTCGACGGTGCCGCAGGATTCGCGCTGGGCTTCGACGTTGACGGCTTTACCTGCCGCCCGCGAGGCGGGCTGGTTCGGTTTCGGACCGGCGGCGTTTCGGTCTGTGTTTCCGCACTACGTTGAAGGGCCGGAGAGCAAGGTCGAGGGCACATGGCGTTTTCTCCATGAAGATTACCTTCAGACGATCATCGAATGGGGCTGGATCGGGAGCACGCTTTGGGCGCTGCTCTTCTTCGGCGGAATGGCGGTCGCGCTGCGGACCTCGCTGCGATTTCGGCAAACCTGGCTGCCGCGCCAACGAGTCTTGCTGCCTTTGCTGCTGCTGGCCCTCGCCACCGTGGCGTTGCACGCTTTCGTTGATTTTCCGCTGCAGATCGCGTCGGTGCAGTTCTATGTCGCCACTTATCTCGGCGTGTGCTGGGGGTGCTGCTGCTGGGACAAGGCGAAGTAGGAAGTAGGAAGTAGGAAGTAGGAAGTAGGAAGTAGGAAGTAGGAAGTAGGAAGTAGGAAGTAGGAAGTAG